>DAITMF010000021.1:3944-53792 GCA_036835325.1 Flavobacteriales bacterium | reverse complement strand
GGTGAAAATCTCAACCTCAGTCACGCTGTTGCAAGCGTCTTCAGCAGATACCATCACAGGGCCTGGTACTTCTTCAACACATGACATCGAAATGTCTTCTGGGAAGTCGATGAACTCAGGACCGGTAAAGTCAGATACGGTGATGGTTTGGGTGCACATCGCAACGGCATCGCCAAGCTGAGCCAACCATGTACGAGCAATGACGTACTGGCAATCGTCTCCTGAAATCGGCACATCAATATGGGTGAGCCCAACAGGTAGGTCATCACCACAATCGTTGAGCACGAAGACCTCGGGAAAGCTCATCAATGCCTCCGGAGAAAAGTCATCCGCACATTCAACGAACACATCGTCGGCACACACCACAGAAACAGCGTATTCGCAGTCTGTTTCATCGTCTTGAGCCTGCACCTCCATTGAGGTCAGCCCCAAAACGCCAAGTAACAACCACAGAATCAGAAAACCGGAAGACCTAACTGGTCGAGAACCGGTTGTTGGAGAGTAAGAGATCCTCATACAAACAGTGGGTTTAGATTTCAGAATAGTTTTCATGCGCACAAATTTTTGCACGCTACGAAATTACCACCCGACTGAACGCGCCCGTAGGCAAACCCCTTCATCTTTCGTTTTCAACAACTCATCGATGATATTGCCGCATCCACAAGAAGCTCTTCACTTTTCCACAAAACCGAGCAGTGACGAAGCCTCCGGAAGTATTTTTATTGAATAAACAGAACCTTATCCTTTCAAGCGTGTTAATAACTTCCTAAAATCACCCCCTAACACCCTTTATCATGACGCACCTCAAGAAAGGCGACCAAGCACCCGATTTCATCGGCAAAAACGAGAATGGAGCCGACGTAAGGCTTTCTGACTACAAAGGAAAAAAGCTCGCTCTTTACTTTTATCCACGTGACCTCACTCCTACCTGCACCGAGCAGGCATGTAGCTTACGTGATGGAACGGAATCATTGAGCGCAAACAACATTTATGTGGTTGGTGTAAATGACGACCCTGCATCAAAGCACCAGAAGTTCATTGAAAAGCACACATTGAGCTTCCCGCTCATTGCCGATACCGAACAAAACATCTTGAAACTCTACGGTGTTTGGGGGCCGAAAAAATTCATGGGCAAAACCTTCGATGGCACACACCGCACCACCTTTCTAATCGATGAAGGCGGCAAGATTGTAAACATCATCGACAAAGTGAAGGCCAAAGAACACACAGCGCAAGTGCTGGAAGGCTTCGGTCTTTAACGTTCGTAAAAGATGAGCAAACGGTTATAAAGTTCTTGGCAGAACGTACATAGATTACGTTCTGTTATGGATACTTTTGACCAAAATCAAGCACACATGGCAACCGAAGTGAACAAAGAAAAGCTGAAGGCGCTTCAGCTCACACTCGACAAACTCGAAAAAACCTACGGCAAAGGCGCCGTAATGAAACTGGGCGATGAAGCCATCGAAGAGCTCGAGGTAATCCCTACCGGATCACTCAACCTCGACATCGCACTTGGTGTGGGCGGCTATCCGAAAGGTCGTATCGTCGAAATTTACGGCCCTGAGTCTTCCGGTAAAACAACGCTGGCCATTCACGCCATCGCTGAATGCCAAAAGAAGGGAGGCATCTGTGCAATTGTCGATGCTGAACACGCCTTCGATCGTTTTTACGCTGAAAACTTGGGTGTCAAAACCGACGAACTTCTCATTTCACAGCCCGACAACGGTGAGCAAGCCCTTGAAATTGCCGACAACCTCATCCGCTCAGGTGCCATTGACCTAATCGTCATTGACTCGGTCGCTGCCCTCACCCCACGCGCTGAGATTGAAGGCGAAATGGCCGACTCTCAAGTGGGCCTCCAGGCACGTTTGATGTCAAAAGCCCTACGCAAGCTCACCTCAACCATAAGCAAAACAGGTTGCTGCTGCATCTTCATCAACCAGCTTCGCGAAAAAATCGGTGTGATGTTCGGAAACCCCGAAACCACTACCGGTGGCAACGCGCTGAAGTTTTACGCCTCGATTCGTCTCGATATCCGTCGCGCAGCTCAGCTGAAAGACGGTGAAACCATGATTGGTAACCGCACGCGTGTGAAAGTGGTCAAAAACAAAGTTGCTCCGCCTTTCACCAAAGCTGAATTCGACATCATGTACGGTGAAGGAATCTCCAAAACCGGTGAAATCGTCGATCTTGGAGTTGATCTTGGTATCATCAAAAAGAGCGGCTCGTGGTTCTCTTACGGAGAAACCAAACTTGGACAAGGTCGCGACGCTGTTAAGCAACTGCTTCATGACAATCCTGAACTCATGGATGAATTGGAAACGAAAATTGTTGAAGCGATTAAAAAGTAATCCTTCCGCAATCACGAATAAAAAGGCGATCGCTAGCGGTCGCCTTTTTCATGTCGTTCAACTTGATTGACTAACTTCATCCCGTTAATTGAAACACCATGCGAAGTGTAGTGTATGTAGTGCTTGCTTTGGTCATTGTTGCGTGCGGCGAGCATCCCCAGCCATTATCCCAAGATTCAACCAAAACCGACAGCACCCGGGTAACACTCGATGAGCTCAACAATGCCATCATCAACGAACCACAAAATGCGCTTCACTTTCGTGACAGAGGCCGCTACCATTTTGCAAAAGGCAACAACGACTTGGCCATTTCCGATTTTAATCGCGCAGTAACGCTCGATTCACTGAATCCTGCGCTTCGCTTCGAACGCGGTGAGCTGTTTTACAACCTCCTGCGTTTTGACCAAGCCATCGCTGATTACAAGCGATGCGCTGAAATCGACAACAACTCAACCGATTGCTTACTTAAGCTGGGTGAAATGAACATCCACCTTCGAAACTATCCTACTGCCGTTGAACACATCAACAATGCACTCCGTGTCAACGAACAACTCCCGTTTGCGTATTACATGAAAGGCCGCATCTACAAAGAAACAGGCGACACCGTGCTTGCAGCTTCCAGCTACCAAACAGCCATTGAAGTTGACCCTGACTACTACGATGCCTATATCGAAATTGGGCTGCTCTACTCAGCGGCCAAAAGCGACCTCGCCATTGAGTACTTTTCAACCGCGCTCGAAGTTCGACCGAACAGTGTTGAAGGCATGTACAACTTGGCCTACCACTACATGATTACGGCAAAAGGAAAGCGTGATCGTCTTGATAAGGCGTTCTCGCTGTACGACCGCATTGCCGATGTTGACCCCGAAAACGCCACAGCACCTTACAACAAAGGCTTCATTTACCTCGAATACCTCCAAGAGTACGACAGCGCTGCTTACTGGTTTGGCGAGGCTACAAAACTCAGACCCGGCTACTTTCAAGCGTTTTACAACCGAGGTCTCGCTCTCGAAAGCCTTGACCGCAACGAGGAGGCTCTTGCCGAATACAACCGCGCGTTGAGCCTTCAGCCCGATTTCACACCCGCCGCGATCGCCAAGGGCCGTGTCCTCGGTGAATAATCACTTGAAGTCTTCGAACGGCTGAAATTTAAAGTCGTGCACACGCTCTGAGTCGTTGTCAACGAAAAACGTGAGCAATAAAAGCGCTGTACGGAAGTAAATCTGTTTGTCGCGCTTGTCGCGAACCGTCATATACAACTGAACGTTAACGTTCGGGTTAAGCTCATCGCCCTTCACTTCAAGTTCAATGAAACCGTTTCGGGGCTTCATGGTCACCAAACGGTTGAAATTCGACGCTTCAATTTCCACATCGTTGCGGCCATCATCATGCCATTCAAGGTAATCCGGAAGCTGAAGCTCAACGAATACGGTGTTCAGTCCAGGGCTAATGAAATTGTCTTCAATGGCCTTTTGATGCCCGCGTTGAAACGCATTTACACCCATGAACAGTTGTTCGAGATCAGAAACAATCAACCGTTTTGTTACGCCTTTTTTTGGATGGATTCTTCGGATGGATGATGTGTTGCGCTCAACGGCATACAGTCTGCCAGAGAGATTCGCCAATCCACTTGGATGAAAGAAGTCGGCTTCGCGTTTCTTATTGTCGGATGAGCCAATCGCACCACTGCCCGTTAGCCGTTTGAACGACTTCCCGTCAAATTGGATGAAGCGGTTATTGTAAGTATCTGTGAACGTGGTACGACCACTGACTTCGGTCATTCCGCCAATAACGACTGGCTGTACCTCATCAATTTCAGGCAATTCAACCGTGGTCACCTTCATTTCGGGCGATACCCTGCGCAGCTTTTTCGACACAGCATCGTACACGAACATTCCTCCGTCTGAAGTGGCCAAAACCAAACGTGGACTGTCGAACGAGCACATTCCACGCTCGCCATCGAGGTGCTGTTGCTTGCCATTACCAAGAATGGGCTTGGCTCGCTTGCTCGCCGGCTCATACTGCCAGATTTGATTCAAGCCGGTCATTGCGATGTACAATTGACCTTTGCTAAAATGCAGGCCTGTGGGAGCCGAAATCGATGCAGAGGTACTGTCAACCCATTTTGTAACACGGTCACTAGGTTGGCTATTTCCAAGCACGTACTTCACGTCGGTAGACTCCAGATTCACCGCCCAAACAACGTGGTTTCGGGCATCGGAAATGTACAGCAGACCGTTTCGATCGTCAACAGCTAACCCCGCTGGGTATCCCAACTGGCATGAGCCGTAACGCCCTTCCCGAAATCCTTCAGCACCAGAACCAATGATGTCAACAAGCGCGCCCGAGTCGTCGAGAATCAAAACACGGTGGTTTTCAGGTTCGGCGAGGTAACAATGCCCCCTCACCTCCGAACAAACAATGCTTTTGGGAAAATGCAATGGCCGCTCTATCTCATCGCGCGAACGTATTGGAAACAAGCTTGAATTGCGCAGACCTTGTTCTTTCAGCCCCTTCTCTGAGACAAAGCTTATAAACTGAGGTAGTTCAGCGATTGATTCACCGAAAAACTCTCCGTAACTGGTTCCATCGGTCGTGTAGCCAATAAAGCGGCACGAAGGGTCGGTAGTATACACGCCCAACCTCACAAAATCGTCGGTGACAACCACCGGGTGGTTGATACGGAATTCATCAATCAACGATTCAACAACCAGTGAGTCTTGCCACACCGCATCGCTTGATCGAATCACGGTAATCATGTTCACGAAGGTGTTCAAGCGCCTTACCTCATTGGCTACTGCGATGGAGTTTCGACCATTTAGAGCTTCTGGCGACCACAGATGGAGGAACATCAAACGGTTGGGCTGATAGCTGATATCGATAACCCTATCGGTGTTGTACCACTTCGAATCGGATGAGAACGAGCGGCTCGACATCTCAGTGCGGATGCGATCTTCGTGATTTCGTACCCGATCAATTTGTGCATGAGAATCTATGTAAACACACACGACTAGCGTTAGGATCAAGATTCGGACGACGGTCATCATCAGTGAAAGCTTTGTGCGAATATACTCGTGTATATGCAAAAAGCCGGCCAAACGGCCGGCTTTTCGATGGAGGAAGTTTTTTCTCACTTCAATTGGTCAACCACTGCCTTAAAGGCTTCGGGATGATTCATTGCAAGGTCAGCAAGTACCTTACGGTTCAATGCGATTCCTTTGGCGTGAATTTTGCCCATAAAAGCAGAGTATGACATTCCGTACTCACGGGCTCCGGCGTTGATACGCTGAATCCATAGGCGACGGAATTGACGCTTACGCTGTTTACGTCCTGCATAAGAGTATTGCAACGCCTTTTCTACGGCGTTCTTTGCAACAGTCCATACATTTTTACGTGCACCGTAGTAACCACGGGCCATCTTGAGCACTTTCTTGCGGCGCGCTCTTGCCGCTACAACATTCTTTGAACGTGGCATAGTGTTGTTCGTTTAGGTCGGCAGCGGCTCACCTTGAGCGCTTACTACTGCAAACCGGGTTAAACATTACCGGATAATTGGTTGATCAGATAAGCAATTGTCTCTTGATGCTCTTCTCATCTGCCTTGTCAACCGTAGTAAACGCGGTAAGGTTGCGCTTACGCTTGGTTGCCTTTTTGGTCAAGATGTGGCTCTTGAACGCATGCTTGCGTTTGATCTTCCCGGTGCCGGTCAACTTGAAACGCTTTTTGGCGCTCGACTTGGTTTTCATCTTCGGCATAACCGTACTATTTATGAATTAATGAATCCTTATTTCTTGCGTGGGTTGAACATCATAATCATCCGTTTACCTTCGAGCTTCGGCAGCTGCTCTACAGCAGCTACGTCTTCAAGCTCTTGAGCGAACTTCAGAAGAAGAATCTCTCCACGCTCCTTAAACACAATCGTACGTCCTTTAAAAAACACGTACGCTTTCACTTTTGAGCCCTCTTCAAGAAACTTACGAGCGTGCTTCAGCTTGAATTCAAAGTCGTGATCGTCGGTGTTGGGCCCGAAACGGATTTCCTTCACGGTGACGTTACTTTGCTTGGCTTTCTGCTCCTTCTCTTTCTTGCGGAGGTTGTACAAGAACTTGCTGTAGTCTACGATACGGCAAACCGGTGGGTCAGCATTGGGAGATATCTCTACCAAATCCAATTCCAACTCTTGGGCCATCCGAAGGGCCTGGTCAAGGGAAAATACCCCAGTTTCAATGTTCTCGCCCACCACGCGCACTTCACGTGCGGTGATTTTACGGTTAATCCGATGCGGATCTTCTTTGATGATTCGCGCCGGACCTCTGTCGCGTTTTCTACGTATTGCTATGGCTCAAAAATTTTAATTACTACTCTTGTCTTCTTCGTGAAGCTGCTTCCGAATCTCCTTCTTAATCAACTCCGCAAATGCTTCTGCACTCATCGAACCGAGGTCGCCTTCACCTTGGCGCCGAACCGAAACCGCACCTTCCGCCGCTTCTTGCTCACCTACGATAAGCATGTACGGAATGCGCTCCAATTCAGCGTCACGAATCTTGCGACCCACCTTTTCAGGTCTTTGGTCAACGAGGGCGCGAATATCGCAATTTTCTAGGACTTCTGAAACCTTCTTTGCATAATCGTTAAAACGATCGCTGATAGGCAGTATTTTCACCTGTTCCGGCGTTAGCCACAGCGGGAATTTGCCGGCGCAATGCTCAATCAAAATAGCGACAAAACGCTCCATTGAGCCAAAAGGTGCCCTGTGAATCATGACCGGCCGGTGCGGAGCATTGTCAGCACCGGTGTATTCCAACTCAAAACGTTCAGGCAAGTTGTAGTCAACCTGTACAGTGCCCAACTGCCATTTTCGACCAATGGCGTCGCGCACCATAAAGTCAAGCTTTGGTCCGTAAAAGGCGGCTTCACCATATTCAACAACGGTGCGTAAGCCTTTCTCGTTGGCCACTTCTTGAATCGAGCGCTCGGCCTTGTCCCAATTCTCTACACTACCTATATACTTCTCAGGAGTTTCAGGATCACGCAAAGATACCTGGGCCACATAGTCTTTAAAGCCAAGCACCTTGAAGATATACAGCACCAAATCAATCACCTTCCCTACCTCGTCTTTCAACTGCTCTTGGGTACAGAAAATGTGGGCATCATCTTGGGTGAAGCCACGTACGCGGGTTAAGCCGTGCAGCTCACCGCTTTGCTCATAGCGGTACACCGTACCGAACTCTGCATAGCGAATGGGCAGGTCGCGGTATGAGCGCGGTCGGCTCTTGTAAATCTCGCAGTGGTGCGGACAGTTCATGGGTTTCAGCATGTACACCTCGCCTTCGGCAGGGGTTTCAATCGGCTGAAAGCTGTCTGCTCCGTACTTGGCGAAGTGACCTGAAGTCACATACAATTCTTTGCTGCCAATGTGGGGCGTAATCACAGGATCGTAGCCCGCTTTGCGTTGCGCTTCTTTCAGAAAGTTCTCCAAACGTGCCCGCAATGCTGCGCCTTTTGGCAACCAAAGCGGCAAGCCCTGACCAACCTTCTCACTGAAGTGAAACAGATCAAGCTCTTTGCCCAAACGACGGTGGTCACGCTTCTTGGCCTCCTCGAGCAAAACCAAATGGTCTTTCAGCATGCTTTGCTTCGGGAACGCCACACCGTAAATGCGGGTCAGCTGCTTGTTCTTCTCGTCGCCCTTCCAATAAGCACCAGCGAGGTTCATCAACTTCACAGCTTTGATGATACCGGTGTTGGGAATGTGCGGCCCGCGGCACAAGTCGGTAAAACCGCCTTGCGTATAGAAGGTAATGCTTCCGTCTTCGAGGTTCTGGAGCAAATCGAGCTTGTACTCGTCACCTTTTTCAGTGAAATAGGCAACAGCATCGGCCTTGCTCACTTCTTTTCGGATGTAAGGATTTGCCTGACGGGCCAACTCAAGCATTTTGTTCTCAATGGCCTCGAAATCTTTGTCGCTCAGCGAATGACCGTTCAAATCGACGTCGTAGTAAAAGCCACTTTCAACCGGCGGACCAACCCAGAACTTCACCCCCGGATACAGCGCTTCGAGCGCCTCGGCCATGAGGTGGGCTGCAGAGTGCCACAGGGTCGATTTTGCCCCATCGGCATCCCAAGTCAGCAACTTCAACGTGCAATCGCTCGTGAGTTCACGGGTGAGATCAATGATTTCACCATTCACTTCGGCGGCCAACACATTGCGGGCCAACCCCTCACTTATGGAAGCGGCTACGTCGAGCGCACTGCTTCCTTCCGCTACCTGACGAACAGAACCGTCAGGGAGAGTCACGTTAATCATACTGCTTGAATTTGGAGTGCAAAATTACAACTTCACAACGACTCATGGGGCATTGAATACACTTTCATCAAACGAAAACTCGACGATTGACGACGCTTGCCCGAAACCCGCTGGCAGTGGCATACGCGATTGCCCTTCACAAAGTTGTACCTAATAAACCCCTAAATCTCAAAGCCATGAATTCCGAGAAACGCCCCACGGGCCATGCGTGTTGATGGCGTCAATGGGAAATGGCTCATCACCGAACGCTCAACCCTGCGATGACTTGGGTGTTCGAACTTTGTCCCAAGGCTTGAGTTGCCAATAAATGGTGGCTGTGCAGAGGTGCCTTCCGTCAAGATCGTGCACCTCTGCTTTTGAGGGGTACACAACACTGTCTGCCGACGCCAACGGCTCCGTTATTTCGCGCTCAACCTCCTCTTTGGAGATGCGCGAAGTGGCCACGGCGGCTTGACGGCCTTGGGCGTGGTACTCCACTTCAAGCTTCTGCATGATGAGTCGGTAGCGCGAAGCATCGGCCTTCTGCAACAGCGCCAAACCCGATGCGTACTCAGAGGCCGTCGCCATCACACAGGCATGCAAACCATTCAAGTGGTTTTTGTTGTTCCGTTTAAAGGGGATGGAGATGTGCACGGCATCATCATCAAGCTTCACCACCTTTAACCGGTGCGGTGCGTTGAACGGGATGCCGGTCCACAGCATCCGATTGAGCAGCCACATGCGAAAGGGCGATCGTTTGGCGGCATCCATTGCCCCGAGAAGCTGCTTCATAATTCAACCTCGCTTGCGTTGATCACTTTTGCGATGTTCGGACGGAAATAAAGCTCGCTTTTCATGACTTTGCCGTCTTCCCTGAAAATGGGCTCACCGTTGGCATCGAGCTTTGACATGTTGCTGCGTTGGATTTCTTCGAACACCTCAACAATCTTGTGCTGCAAGCCGTGCTTAAGAATGGTTCCGCAAAGAATGTAAAGCTGATCGCCCAATGCATCTGCAACACCAACAAGATCACCTTCGGCGGCCGCTTCAAGGTATTCTTCATTCTCTTCGTGCATAAGCCGGTGCCGCAACCGGTACTCGGCTTCGCTCAAACGGCCTTCTGGCTCGCGGGCATACCCTACTTTGAAGGCATCGTGAAACTCGCGCACGTAATCGATGATTTGGCTAAAGGGCAAGTGCTGTTTTTCCATGTTACTAATCTATCCATCCATCCCCAAAATCCCATGGGGCCGTTCAACCAATTAAAGCCGTTTTATCCACGCATTGTCAACCGGTGTACACAGCCGCACATCCGCCCAAAACCCTTAAAAAACGGTAAGAGACGGCATTTGCTTAACAACTTTTAACACCCTGTATTTCAAGGTAGCCCGAACCTTAACTGAACTTTGCGTAAACCTTGCACCGAACACACCAGCACGTGTACAACGTGCCTAACCCATGCTGATGGACCAAGAAAAAACGGGTATGACAGGAACTACTTCGATGCATGCGGGAGACATCCATGCACTCAACGAAGCCATAGAGCAAAGCAGCGCCTTCATTGATCTGCTGAACTTGGAACTTGAGAAAACGATCATCGGTCAGCGCGACATGCTCGACAAGCTGCTAATTGGTCTTTTGGCGAATGGCCACGTACTCCTTGAGGGGGTTCCGGGGCTCGCCAAAACGCTCGCGATCAAATCGCTGGCGCAATCGGTTGATGTGAATTTCTCGCGTTTGCAGTTTACGCCTGACCTCTTGCCGGCCGACCTCATCGGCACGATGATATACAACCAGAAAACCGAGGAGTTCACGGTAAAGAAAGGTCCTGTTTTTGCCAACTTCATCTTGGCCGACGAAATCAACCGTGCCCCTGCGAAAGTGCAAAGTGCTTTGCTTGAAGCCATGCAAGAGCGCCAGGTAACGATTGGTCCGCAGAGCTACGAACTTCCCGAACCTTTTTTGGTTTTGGCGACCCAAAACCCAATTGAGCAAGAAGGAACCTACCCCCTACCTGAAGCACAGGTTGACCGATTCTTGCTGAAAGTGGTCATTGGCTACCCCACCAAAAACGAAGAGCGCGAAATCATCAACGCCAACATTTCAGGCGAAGGATTGCCGAAGCCGCGTGCCGTGGTTTCACCGAACGACATCATCGAAGCGCGGAAGAACGTCCGCAAAGTCTACATGGACGATAAAATCACGCGCTACATTGTCGACATTGTATTTGCGTCGCGTCAGCCGGAAGAGTACGGCCTCGGTCACCTCGGTAAGTTGATTGCCTTCGGCGGTTCGCCACGCGCATCCATTGGCATGGCCATTGCGGCCAAGGCCTATGCCTTTATCAACCGCCGCGGATACGTTATACCTGAAGACGTGCGCGCAGTTTGCCTCGACGTGATGCGCCACCGCATTGGCCTCACCTTCGAAGCCGAAGCCGAAAACATCACCCAAGAGCAAATCATCACTGAAATCCTCAACAAAGTTGAGGTGCCTTGATGCACCCAATTCAGCGCATGGAAACGACGGAGCTGCTTAAAAAAGTCAGGGCCATCGAAATACGTACTCGCGGCTTGAGCAGGCAGATTTTCTCTGGAGAATACCATTCTGCCTTCAAAGGGCGTGGTATGGCTTTCAGTGAAAACCGCGAATACCAGCATGGCGACGAAATTCGCACGATTGACTGGAACGTTACAGCGCGGCTAGGGCATCCCTATGTCAAAGTGTTCGAAGAAGAGCGCGAACTCACCGCAATTATCTTGGCCGACGTTTCGGGTTCAGAAGACTTTGGCAGCGGCGAACAACTCAAGCGGCAGCTGATTACTGAACTTTCAGCCGTACTGGCATTCAGTGCCATCCAAAACAACGATAAAATCGGTGTGCTGCTTTTTAGCGACCGCATTGAAAAATTCATCCCTCCAAAAAAAGGAAAAACGCACATCCTCCACATCATTCGCGAACTGCTTGATTTCAAGCCGGAAGGACGTGGAACCGACATTGCCCTCGCCCTTGATTACCTCAATCGCGTGGTGAAAAAACGCTCCATTTGCTTCGTCGTGTCTGACTTTATTGGGGAAGGATTTGAGCACGCGCTTCGCATTACGTCGCGCAAACACGACGTAGTCGCGCTGCACGTTGAAGACCGCGGCGAAATGGAACTGCCCAACGCAGGCTGGCTGCAAATACGCAACGCCGAAACCGGTCACTTGCAATGGATCAACAGCAGCCGAAAATCGGTCAGAAAAGCCCTCCACACCGAATACTTGGAGCGCAAATCGCGGCTGAAAGAACTCTTCGGCAAGGCCGGGGTTGATCACATCACCCTAAAAACCGACACCCCTTACGTTAAACCATTGATGACCCTCTTCAAGCAACGTGCGAGCTAAACAACCACATAGTTTTTTTGCGCTGCTCACGCTGCTGCTCACGACCACCGTTGCGATGGGGCAATCGGCCTCCATTCGCTTGGATACAACAGAGATTCAGCTGGGCGGTCAAACGCGGCTCACGCTCACCTTGGAATTGCCGGTAACCCCCACCGAACCAATTATTTGGCCAGCGTTTACCGACACCCTCACTGGCCAAATTGAGGTGATTTCGTCAAGCACGATTGACACGCTCAATTCAGAGAGCCGCTTTGAGCTTAACCAGTCGCTCACCATCACCTGTTTTGACACCGGCTATGTGGTGATACCACCGGTTCAGTTTGGCGTGGGTGAACAACGGTTTGAAAGCAATGCATTGCTTCTGCATGTCCCCGCTCCGGTGGTCGAGCTTATGCCTCGCGATGTCAAAGAGATTTACGAAGTTGAGTACACCCTTATTGATTGGTTGATTGATCACCTGGAGTGGATTGTGGGCGGATGTATTTTGCTGCTGCTTTCATTTTGGTTGATTCGCCGTTGGCGGATGAGGCCCCGAAGTGTTGCCGTCGAAACGGAGCCTTTGGTAGAACGTTTGCCAGCCGCTGAAGAAGCGTTGAATGCGCTCAATGAACTTGAACGGAAAGAGCTGTGGCAAAAAGGTGCTGTGAAAGTATACCAGAGTGAACTTACGGATGCTTTGCGCATCTACATCGAGCGCCGCTACCATGTGCGCACAATGGAGCGCACTACCCGTCAAATCCTCGCCGACTTGCGGATGATGGGTGTTCCCGGAGATGCCTACAACCGACTGAAAGCCACCCTGCAACTTGCCGACGTGGTGAAATTTGCCAAGTTCATACCAGAGCCGGAAGAGCACATCGCAGCACTTGAGAATGCGCGATTCTTTGTTGAGCAAACCCGACAAACACCGCCCAGCCATGAGTAAGGCCAAATTCATAGCGTTGGTGATCCATGGAGTTCTAATTGCCGTCATTGGGTTTGGTGTGAACGAAGTGCGTAACTACTTTGAATTGGCAAACCCAGACTGGCTTTGGGCCTTGTTGATTTTGCCTATTCTCATGTTCAAGGAGGTGTTTTTCTCTGATAAGGTGACTGCCGATTACGCCTTTTCTGCGCCGGCGAAGTCGTGGTTGAGGCCATTGCCTCAGCTAAACCGCACATGGCTCAACCTATTGACTATGCTTGGCATTGCCTTGCTCACGCTTGTGGCTGCGCGTCCTCAGTCAACATCGAGCTACGAAGACATGACCCGGGAAGGCATCAACATTGTGTTAACGATGGACGTTTCATCGAGCATGCTTTCGAAAGACTTTGAGCCCAACCGACTCGAAAGTGCCAAAGCGGTTGCCGAAGAGTTCATCACTGCCCGCCCGAATGACCGCATTGGCGTTGTGGTGTACGAAGCCGAAAGCATCACGCAGGTTCCGCTCACCACCGACCACCGTGTTGTCAAAAACACGCTCAGAGAGATCCGCACCGGTTTGCTTGAGCCCGGTACGGCCATTGGCTCAGGTTTGGCTACGGCTGTTAACCGACTGAAAGAAGCCCAAGGCAACAGCAATGTGGTCATTCTCATGACTGACGGAATGAACAACGCCGGTATTATTGACCCCATGGATGCCGCCCAATTGGCCGAGGTGTATGGCATTCGGGTGTACACCATAGGAGTGGGCACTATCGGAAAGGCCCGCAGCCCGGTCGGCATTGTCAATGGTCAATTCGTTTTTGACTGGGTCGACGTTGAAATCGATGAAGACCTCATGCACGACATAGCCGACCTCACCGGCGGAAAGTATTTCAGGGCTACAAGCCGTAGCAAGTTGGAAAGCATCTACACTGAAATTGACCAACTTGAAAAAACACGGTTCAATGTGATCCAGTACAGCCGCCGCAAGGAAGAGTACTTCCCGTTTATTCTTGCTGCTTTGGCCGTGTTCTTGCTCGAGTTCATCTTGCGAAAAACAGTTTTGCGCACAGCACTATGAACCGAGGAAGAAACACATACCGAATTGGAGGCATCACGGCGTTGCTCGTCGTGCTTGAGCTGTCGCTCTTCGCAGGGTTGGTAGGCATTTTCGTCACCTTGAAGAAGTTTGACCCAAGCATTGCGCTCCACCATGAAGAATGGCGACCCTTGCTGCTGGCGTCACCATTGATGAGTTTGGTGTTTATTGCCTCGCTCGTTTGGAGAAACCGAGCCTTGAAGCGTTTGGCCGGAGCACAGGTATTGCCCATTGTTGCCCCTATGATCTCGCCCACGAGGGTGGTTCTGCGGTACGTCTTATGGCGCACTGCAGTGTTTGCGATGATTGTTGCGCTGCTTGGTCCGAAAATTGGCTCAAAAATTGAAGAAGTAGAAGCGCAAGGCATTGATTTAATGGTCGCACTCGACGTATCAAACAGCATGATGGCTGAAGACGTGCAGCCGAGCCGCATCGAGCAAGCCAAGCGCACCATCGAACGGTTGATTAAACAACTGGAAGGGAACCGCATTGGCATTGTGATTTTCGCCGGCGACGCCTATGTGCAGCTGCCGTTGACCAATGACGTGCAATCGGCACGGCTTTTTCTTGATGCGATTCACCCAGGCATTGTGCCGGTTCAAGGCACAGCCATTGGCGCTGCCATTGATTTGTGCATGCAAAGTTTCGACCCTGAAAGCGATGCCGGCCGAATGGTACTGCTCATCACCGACGGCGAAAACCACGAAGACGATGCCGTTCGCGCAGCGACCGATGCCGCTACTGCCGGGGCTGTGGTGTGCGCCATCGGCGCCGGATTACCCGGCGGAGCCCCCATTCCAAAATACAACAGCAGAGGACAGCGGACGGGTTTTCACACCGATCAATCAGGCAACACCGTGGTATCGGCCTTGAACGAGAACTTATTGATTGACCTTGTAAAAGCAGGAAATGGCACCTTTGTGCGCAGTAACGCCAACGGTGTCAGCCTCCGCCCGGTGTTCGATGCCATGAACGAATTGGAAAAAGGTGAAACTGGTGCTGCCAGTTTTACTGACCATGAGCATTTGTACCATCTCTTCGCCGGCGCAGCGTTGGTGCTGATTTTGCTTCAGGCATTGGTAGGAACCCGAAAATGGAAAACACGATGGCGAATAGCGTAGTACATTTCCCGTTTATCTGCCAGTGGGTGAAAGCAATCGTTGTGTTGGTTGTTCTCATTTTTATAGGCGCTGCAGCGTCGGCCCAGCTCACACGTGAGCAGCGCAAATTGCTGTCAGAGGCAAATGCCGCCTACCGTGAAGGCCGTTTTGCCGACACTGACAGCCTCATCCGCGCAGCGCAAAACCTTGGCTCAAGTAAAGTGGCAAGCTTCAACGGAGGCAATAGCGCCTTCCGTCAAGATGCCCATGACGAAGCCGTGAAGATGTACCAATCAGCCGAACAACTGGCAAGCACACCCGAAGAGCGCTCACGTGCGGCCTACAACCGTGGCAACGCACTCATGAAACAGAACAAAACGGCTGAAGCCATTGAGGCTTACAAAGAGGCGCTGCGCAAGAATCCATACGACGACGATGCAAGGCACAACTTGGCCTTTGCTATGGAACAGATCAAACAAGAGCAAGAGCAAGACCAGAAAAATAAAGACCAGCAAGAGAAAGAACAGCAAGAGAAAGAGAACGAGCAGCAAGAGCAGAACGAGAACGGCAAAGACAAAGATGAGCCACAAGATCAGCAAGGACAAGACCAACAAGAGCAAGGGCAAGAGCAACAAGAGCAACAAGAGCAAGGTCAAGGACAAGAAATGAAGCCCGGGCAAATCAGCAAAGAAGATGCCGAACGCATGCTTGATGAGCTCAACCGGAAAGAGCGCGCATTGATGCAACAGCTTCGAAATAAGAAAAACGACTCCAAATCAAAGAACATTGAGAAAGACTGGTAACATACTGCTGGCTTGGTTGCTTGTGCTACCCGCGTTCATCTTTGCTCAAGAAGTTAAGGTGGAGGCTAGGCTTGACCGCAACCCTGTGCTGCCGGGAGAACAAGTAAATCTCACCATTGCGATTACCAACAGCCAAGGGAATATGAACACCCCAAGCATTGATGGCTTGCAGTTGCTGTTTGGTCCGGCGGTGGGCTCGCAAGTCAAGAAGCTCAACGGCCAACGCTCGTCTGAATACACCTACACATGGTCATACAAAGCTCTAAAAGAAGGTGTTTTCGAAGTTCCTGCGCAAAAGGTTCGAACCACTGCGGGCGTGCTCGAAACTGAACCGATTAAACTCAAGGTGAGTGGAACTTCGGGGCAGGGAAATACGGCCATTTCAGGAAATTTCGCAGTCACTATTGAGCCGTCAAAACGACGCGTTTACCTGGGCGAAGCGCTGGTGCTTCAGTACAAAGTGTACCAACTGTTTGGCAATTTCAGGCCCGAAGACTATGAATTCCCCGACATGCCCGGATTTTGGCCCGAACCGGTCACTGATAACCAAGCGCGGTGGGAAACCCAGTTGGTCAATGGCCAACGCTACCAAGTCGCCACACTGAAGATTGATGTCCTGTTCCCCCAAAAAACAGGCACGTTCACGCTTGAGGGCTTCAACATGTCGGGCATCGTTGGGTCAATTTGGAATCGCCAACGGGTTACGGCCAGCAGCAAACCCATCACCATCGAAGTGCTGCCATTGCCTGAGAATAAGCCGACCAACTTCTTGGGTACCTACCAGCAACTTGACGTCAAAGCCGAAACCAACACCACCCATCTCAAGGCGAATGAAGCCGTGAACCTCTCCATCACATTCAGCGGAAAAGGCAACCTTCGTTTGCTGCAAGAGCCGAAAATTGACTGGCCTGCCGATTTGGAAGTGTACGACCCTGAGGTACTTGACCGTATAATCGTCAATACCGGAGGCATGAACGGTTCACGCAAATTCGACTACTTGGTGATTCCGCGAAGCGCCGGCAACTACACGATTGACATCCCTGCCATGTCGTGGTATTCGCCAAAAGACGGCAAGTACGTCACCACCCCGGCAGAACGCATCGAACTTGAGGTTGAAAAAGGCAGTGGCGCAGCCGATTTGAACTACAGCTTCAACAGCAAATCAGATGTGCAAGTCTTGAACGAAGACATCCACTTCATTCGGCCAACACCCGGTTTGCTCGTCAGGCCAAGCGGGTTGTTTTTTGGCAGTGGAGTGTTCTACTTCGTTTATGCGCTCCCGGTGCTGCTTTTTGGAGCAGCCATCCTCATCCGCCGAAGGCGAGATGCTGAAGCGGCCGATGAACGCGGCACGCGGCGTAAAAAAGCCGGCCGATCGGTGAAAAAATGGCTGAAAGAAGCCGAAGCATTGACGGGCAATCCCGATCAATTCTATGTCGCCCTTGGCAAAGGATTGGAGCACTACGCCCTCGATAAATTCGGACTTGACCGCAGCCAACTCAACACCTCTGGCCTGCGAAAAGCGGTACAGGAACACAGTTCGCCGGAGCTCGCAGGTCGTTTCATTGGCCTTTACGAAAAATGTGGGATGGCGCGCTATGCTCCGGCTGCGGCCGAAGCCCCGCAAAACCTGCTTGAAGCAGCACGAAGCATCATTAACGACCTTGAAGCCGCCTGATGAAAACAACCGCAACCCTCATCATCTCCTTGCTTTTCGCTACCGCTTCGTTGGCCTTTGACCGCTCTGAAGCTGAACAACTATTCGCACAGGCCAACACAGCCTACGAAGCCGGAGAGTTTGCCACAGCCCTCGCCTTGTACGACTCTGTTGCAACAGAATTCAGCAGCTTCGAACTTTGGTACAATGCCGGAAATGCGGCATTTCGAACCGGTGAATTGGGCCGCAGCATTCTCAATTACGAGCGCGCACGACGTATCAAACCAACCGATGACGACCTTCAAGTAAATCTTACCATCGCAAACGAACGCATGGCCGATCGCATTGCCGAATTGCCAAGCATGGGCGTTGAAAATCTATGGACGGTGCTCACGGCTTCGGCACGCTTGCCCTTGTGGTCAATCTTGGCGATTCTCTTCCAACTGTTTGGTTTTAGTTTCCTTGCGGGATGGCTCTTCGCGGGCAAGCCTGCCTTCAAACGTGCGTTCTTTGCACTTGGGGTGGCCTGCATTTTCATTGGATTCACGGCCTATGGGATGGCCAACGCAACCATGAACCGCATTGAAGCCAATACCGAAGCGGTTATCTTGGCAGCTTCAGTTGAGGTTAAAAACGGCCCGTCATCCAACGAAAACAATGCCTTCGTGCTGCACGAAGGCACCAAGGTGAAGATTCGTCAGCAACGCGGTGAATGGTTTGAAATCAAACTGGCCAACGGCCGCGTAGGTTGGGTATTGGCCGAAACGATTGAAACGATCTAAGCACCATGCGTATCGACAAGTACCTTTGGTGCATCCGGGTGTATAAAACGCGAACCTTGGCAACCGATGCTTGCCGTGACGGACGCATCTCCGTTGCCGGTGAGCTTGTCAAACCTTCGCGCGAAGTAAAATCCGGAGAAGAAATCACCATTCGGAAAGGAGCTGTTCACTTCAAATGGAAGGTCATTGCCTTTCCGTCGTCGAGGGTGGGTCCGCCATTGGTGAGTGAGTACGCCCTCGACATCACCCCTGAAGAAGAACGGTTGAAATTGCAAATGATCCGCGAGGGCGAAAACCAACGTCAACGCGGAGTGGGTCGCCCCACCAAACGCGATCGACGCGACATTGACCGCTTCTTCGGCTAAATCACCTTAGAGCTCTACAATGATACCGATGCTAGGCAGCACGGTCCCCGCTGAAGTGTCAAAGAGATTCGGAATGAAAGCCGACGGGTTGTTTGGGTCAACAACGGGGTTGCCCAATGCATCGCGCTGCACGTCGAGTGCCGGCGGTGTCGGAACTGTGGCCCCCAGCGCATTCTGAATGTCAAGGAAGAGATTGAGGCTCCATTTCTCGAAGAACCACTTCTTATCAATCCGGATATCAAACTGGTTAAAGGCACCCAAGCGCTGCGAGTTCAGTTGAGCGAAATCGGGAATTCCCTGCGGGGCGACCTGCCAGTTCACAATGTTCATGCTCGCAGGAATGTTGAACGGGGTAAACGGCAATCCACCTGAGAAGATGAAGCGTGTGCCCAACTCCCAATTTTTCTTGAACTTTTTCCCTCCTGTAAATGAAATCAAATGACGGCTGTCCCAACTGCTTGGAATGTATTCACCGTTGCCATCGGTAAACTCGCTGCGCACGTAGGTGTAAGCAAGAATTCCGTAGAAGCCTTTGTACAAGCGTTGCTGCAGCAAGAACTCTGCCCCATAAGCGCGCCCGAGCGATGTTGACACCACTTCTTCGTTTCCGATGACGCCAAAATCTGCACCGAGGTTGGCGAGGGCAATTTGCTTGTCGACACTGAACGGATAGTTGCGGTAGCCCTTGTAGAAGCCTTCTACGCTGACTGAAGTGTTGCGTTCACCAAGTTCATAGGCAAGACCGGCCACGAGTTGTCGGTTGCTGATGTAGCTAACGTCGTTCTGCCGGTTTACGAGCACGCCATCGCGCTGAAATCCGAGCACGGTATAGGCAGGGAGTTGGTAATAAATGCCCGTGTTGAAGTTGGCACTCAGGCGCGGCGAAAGGGCGTAACTGGCTGAGAAACGAGGCGAGAACTGGTTGAGCGGATTGGCCATGGTGCTGCTGTACTCGTTGCCGTCGACCCGCACACCGCCTGAAAGCACCAAGCGCTCTTTGAGCGTGGTCAGGCTTGACTGAATGAATGCACCGTACTTGTGCATGTCAAACGCCGAGAAAAAACTCACAGGCACTACATCTCCTGTCAAAAATGAGAATTGCTGAAACTCAGAACGGTTATTGAATTTTGCGAATTCGTAGCTCACACCGTACATCATCTTCCACCCGCCGCTGAGGTACTGACGACGTTCAACGCGGAACTTGTTCTCAATCTCTTGGCTCTCGTAGTCAAGTGTCAAAGGCTTCGACTCGTCATTGTCTTCGTGTTTGAAGGCACGATTGTTCAGCATGTTGCGGCTGGCCACAACGGTGGTTAAACCGTTTTCACCGAAGCGGTCCCACTTCACCCCTGTTGAGTAATTCCATTGGGTGTTGATGGTCAAGAAGTCGAGAATGTACTGGTTTTCGAGAAAATCGTCAGCCGTGGGGTCACTCGCCAAATCAGTGTTCAACGCGAACTGATCAATTGCGCCGATGCCCAAGAAGGTCAAGCGGTTCTTGTCGTCAATCTTATGGGTGAGCTTGTATTGAAAGTCATTGTACGTCGGCAAGAATGGGAGCCTCAGCGCCGAGAAAAGGAACTGCAAATACGACCTTCGTGCGCTGGCGATGAGGGTTGTATTCTCTGACAACGGACCATCAAAAACCAAACCAATGTCGCTCGAACCCACCACAAAGTTCACTGCGGGCTTGTCTTTGCGGCCTTCCTTAAACCCAAACTCCAGCACTGAACTGAGTGCATTTCCACGGGCGGCGGGGAAAGCGCCCGAATAGAACTCCACATCTTCAATGAAATCGACGTTAATGAGTCCGACCGGACCTCCGCTGGCGCCTTGGGTTGCGAAGTGGTTGATGTTGGGAATTTCAATTCCGTCAATGTAGAAGCGGTTCTCGTTGGGTGAACCTCCGCGGATGATGATATCGTTTCGAAACGACGGAGTGGAAGCTACACCCGGCAAAGAGCGCAGGGCTTGTGAAATGTCACGGTTACCTCCCGGGTTGCGTTTCACCTCGTTGGCACCAATCTTTCGCACCGAAAGAGGGGCTTCTTCGCGGTTGCGAATGCTCGAACCTACAATCTCTACGGCATCTACTTGAATGGCTTGTTCTTCGAGCTTTACCTCAACAAAGGCTGCCCGCGCATTGGTCACTTCAATTTCAAATACCACTTGCTTCTTGTAGCCAACAAACGAAACTTCGAGGTTGTACAAACCGGGATTCAGGGTGCCGATTTCGAACTTACCATCGAGGTCGGTACTTGCGCCATTGCTTTGGCCTTGAATCACAACGCTGGCAAAGGGTACCGGCTCGTTTGAACGTGCGTCGGAAACGACTCCGCGAATAACACCGTTCTGCGAAAAAGCGGGAACAAACGACAAAAAAAGCGCTACAAGTAACAGATAACTACGCATGGGTTTCAGTTCACTGTGTGAACAACAACACGGTTTCATCAAAGTTCGCGCCGTGTATCAATTTTGAATAAAAACACCCGGTGCCTTATTTCAAATCGAGGTCAAGCCGCTTGCGGAGCTCATCAAGCAAAGGGTTTTTCGAAACCAAGCGGTCGTACTTCTCGCGCTCTGAGAGGAACTCTTTCTTTACCTCCTGTTCTTGTACCCTCTCCACTTCAAGCTGCAGCCCAACGTTATTGAGCGATTTACGCAAGTAATCCATGAGTTCAGTGCGCATCTCATTGAGGTCACGCTCTTGAATGGCATTGTGAATTTTGAAACGAATTCGTTCTCCATCAATGACCGGCTGCTCTGCCGTCAAGGTCGTGTACAAGCTGCGCGAGCCTTCAGCCACGTGGTCGTCGGCAAATTGTTTCCATGCCCGGTAAAGGGCTTCTTCTGTGACCGTTTCGCGAGGTCCGGCAAGCACGCGTTCGGGTTCATCACCGGCTGCTTCAGAAGAGATTTCAGCCGGTTTTGGAGCTTCAAGTTGTGCCTTTAAAGAGGGCGTTTGGCGCTGCGCACGCTGCCCTGTGGGGGCTGTCAGCGGCGTTGCCGCTTTTTTAATGAGGGTATCCTGCGGGATGGTCGCCGCACCGGCTGTTGGACCCGAAGCGTCGGGCTCACTGCCCGGAATGGGGATCAAGGAGAAGCGACCTTTTTTTTTTCGCGGATGCGGGATGGGATGGAGCAGAGCTTCATCAGCAAAAGCTCAGTGTGCAGGCGGTGGTTCTGGCTGTTGCGGTAATGGATGTCGGCCTCGTTCAGTTCGTGGAGGCAGTTCTGAAGGATGGGCAACTCAATCGACGCCGCCTGTACTTTCAATCGCTCGCGAACGGTTTCGCTCACCTCAAGCAAATCGAGGGTTTCGGGATGCTTGCCAACAACCAAGTTGCGGAAATGCTCACCCAAACCGGCGATGAAGTGACGCAGCTCGTACCCTTTTCGCACAATGCCATGGAGCTCGCGAAGCACCGCTGGAATGTCTTCACGCAAAATGGCCTCTGTAACGTTGAAATAGGTATCGTGCCCTAAAACGTTAAGGTTTCGGGTAACGGCTTCGTAGGTCAGTTTACCACCGGTGAACGCAACACACTGGTCAAAAATCGACAAGGCATCGCGCATGGCTCCGTCAGCTTTCTCTGCAATCACGTGCAGAGCTTCAGGCTCGGCCTGAACACCCTTCTCCTCAACGATGCGTTGCAAATGCGCTGCCATGTCATTGACCGTGATTCGGTGGAAGTCAAAGATTTGGCAACGCGACAAAATGGTGGGAATAACCTTGTGCTTCTCAGTGGTGGCCAAGATGAAAATGGCATGTGCAGGCGGCTCTTCAAGGGTTTTCAAAAAGGCATTGAACGCCTGTTTTGAGAGCATGTGCACCTCATCGATGATGTACACCTTGTATTTACCAATCTGCGGAGGGATGCGCACCTGGCTAATGAGGTCGCGAATGTCGTCAACACTGTTGTTTGAAGCACCATCGAGTTCGAAGACATTGAACGACCAGTCGTCGCCGTTGCCTTCCGCAAGCACATCCAATGGAATTTCATTGGTTGCTTCCACATCAACCCCTTGAACTGCTTTGGCGAAGATGCGCGCACAGGTGGTTTTACCCACACCTCTTGGGCCGCAAAAGAGGTAGGCCTGACCGATTTCACCGGTAGCCACGGCCTTTTTCAAGGTCGCCGTCACCGACTCCTGTCCAACTACCGTATCCCAACGCTGGGGGCGGTATTTTCTGGCCGAAACGAGGTACGCTGAATTTTCCATGTGCTGAACCGCAAATATCGGAGGTCTGACCTAAACAACGAACGTGAAGTTTTTAACAGACTGAACATAAACACCACCAATCACTCAGAAAGCATTGGGTTAATCAATAAGAACGTTGAGGTATTTGCGGATTAGAGAATAAACCGTATCTTTGCCGCCCATTTTAAGATTTAATTCACAACGTATGAACCGTTACGAAACTGTTTTCATCCTTACTCCCGTGCTGTCTGAAGAACAGGCAGCGGAAACAGTTGCGAAGTTCAAAGATCTCATCACCAAGAACGGTAATAAAATCGTTCATGAAGAGAACTGGGGCCTTCGGAAACTGGCTTACCCGATCCAAAAGAAGTCAACCGGCTTCTACTACCTCATGGAGTTTGAGGGGGATCCTTTGTTTATCCGCTCCTTTGAAACCGAGTACCGTCGCGACGAGCGCGTGCTGCGTTTCTTGACTACGCGTATGGACAAGTACCATGTGGAGTACGCGGAAAAGCGCCGCAACAAAAGCGCTGAAACTCAAAAAGCCTGATTCCCGAACCCTTTAACAACAGAGCATTATGGCATCTAAAGGAGACATCCGTTACCTGAATCCTATCAAGATTGATACGACTCGTGACAAGTACTGCCGCTTCAAAAAGGCGGGCATCAAGTACATCGATTACAAAGATCCTGACTTCCTCTTGCGTTTGTGCAACGAGCAAGGTAAGATCCTTCCACGTCGCCTCACCGGAACTTCAATGAAGTACCAACGCAAAGTTTCTCAGGCCATTAAGAAAGCACGCCACTTGGCTTTGCTTCCTTATGTAGCTGACATGTTGAAATAATCCAAACGAACCGTCATGGAAGTCATTCTCAAACAAGAAATCGACAAACTCGGCAGCAAAGACGACATTGTCAAGGTTCGTCCGGGTTATGCACGTAACTACCTCATCCCGCAAGGGTTGGCGATTCTCGCCACTGACTCTGCGCGCAAGGTACACGCAGAAAACCTGCGCCAACGTTCGCACAAAGAAGAGCGCATCTTGAACGAATCTCAAGAGTTGGCAGCTAAACTTGAAGGCCTTACCCTCAGCATCGGTGCAAAAGCCGGTGAGAACGGTAAAATCTTCGGTTCAGTGAACAACATCCAGATTGCTGACGCACTCTCGAAGGCCGGCTTTGAAATTGACCGCAAGCAAATCGGCCTCGACGCCGACGCGATCAAAGAACTCGGCGACTACGAAGCGCGCGTTAAACTGCACAAGAAAGTTACTGCAACTGTGAAATTCACCGTAGTAGGTGAATAACCACAACAGTTGATCACTCTGAAAGGGAAGCCAATGCGCTTCCCTTTTTTTTGTCGTTCTCATTACCAAAGCTCTACCTCAACCGAACGTTGACGTCCATCCAAACCCATCCTCATCCTTCCCCAAAAAAAGCAGCGGCCCTCCTACGCCCTGAAGTAAACTTTCATTACTGAAGCGGGTTATTGATAACGAAAACTTATTTGCCCATCGAAATTATCAATTGACCCGAAGCGGTTAAGAAGTGTAACTTTGAAGCAGAAAACCCTTAAACGACGTTTAAAACATGGATCACAACACCTCAAAGGCATCGTACAACGTAAATGGAGAAGCAAAATGTCCGTTTACCGGTGGTGACCTCAAGCAAAGTGCAGGCCGTGGCACCAGCAACCGCGATTGGTGGCCCAACCAATTGCCCCTGAACATTCTTCGCCAACATTCGGCGCTTTCGAACCCAATGGGCGAAGACTTTGACTATGCAAAAGCCTTCAAGTCGCTTGACTTGGGCGCCGTGAAGAACGATATCAATACCTTGATGACCACCTCGCAAGATTGGTGGCCGGCAGATTACGGGCATTACGGACCGTTCTTTATCCGTATGGCGTGGCACAGTGCTGGCACCTACCGCATTGCCGATGGCCGCGGAGGGGCTGGGGCAGGTATGCAACGCTTTGCGCCGTTGAACAGCTGGCCAGACAACGCCAACCTCGACAAAGCACGCTTGTTGCTTTGGCCCATCAAGCAGAAATACGGCAACAAACTCTCTTGGGCCGACCTCATGATTCTCGCAGGAAACTGCGCACTCGAATCAATGGGCTTTAAAACCTTTGGCTTTGGCGGCGGACGGGCCGACGTTTGGGAACCCGAAGAAGATGTGTACTGGGGCTCAGAAGCCGAATGGCTGGGCGACAAGCGCTACACTGGAGAGCGTGAACTCGAAAATCCGTTGGCTGCCGTGCAAATGGGTCTGATTTATGTGAATCCGGAAGGCCCCAACGGGAAGCCTGATCCACTCGCTGCAGCGCACGACATCCGTGAAACCTTCGGCCGCATGGCCATGAACGACGAAGAAACCGTTGCACTCATTGCCGGCGGACACACTTTCGGCAAAACCCACGGTGCTGCTGACCCCAGCAAATATGTTGGAGCGGAACCCGCAGGTGCCAGCATTGAAGCCCAAAGCATGGGCTGGAAAAACACCTTCGGCAAAGGCCACTCAGAAGACACCATCACCAGCGGTTTGGAAGGAGCTTGGACCACCACGCCAACCCAGTGGAGCAACAACTACTTCGAAAACCTCTTCGGCTTTGAATGGGAACTCACCAAGTCGCCTGCCGGCGCTTGGCAATGGACTCCGAAAGACGGAGCAGGCGCAGGAACAGTGCCCGACGCGCACGACCCTTCACGCCGCCACGCCCCGATGATGCTAACCACTGACTTGTCATTGCGCCTTGATCCGGCGTATGAGAAAATCTCACGCCGTTTCTACGAAAATCCGGATGAGTTCGCCGATGCCTTCGCTCGCGCATGGTACAAATTGACCCACCGCGACATGGGCCCGATTGTGCGCTACCTCGGGAAAGACGTGCCATCTGAAGTCTTGATTTGGCAAGACCCTGTGCCCGCCGTTGATCACGAAGTGGTGAACGAAAACGACACTGCCGCCCTGAAGAAGAGCATTCTGAGCAGCGGATTGAGCGTGTCTGAGCTCGTAAGCACCGCTTGGGCTTCGGCATCGACCTTCCGCGGGTCTGACAAGCGCGGCGGTGCCAATGGCGCCCGCGTTCGCTTGGCACCTCAGAACGGTTGGGAAGCCAACAATCCTGAGCAACTGAAAAAGGTACTGAACACACTCGAAGGCATTCAGGAAGCGTTCAACGGCGCACAAAGCGGAAACAAGCGCATTTCAATTGCAGATACCATCGTACTCGCTGGTTGCGCTGCGATTGAGCACGCTGCAAAAGCAGCAGGTTACGACGTGGCTGTGCCCTTTACACCTGGCCGTACAGATGCCGGCGCAGAACACACCGATGTTGAATCGTTCGCTGCACTTGAGCCCAAAGCCGATGGCTTCCGCAACTACCTGAAGCGCGGTCAGCAAGCATCAGCTGAAGAGCTCTTGGTTGACAAAGCCCAACTGCTCAACCTCACAGCGCCTGAAATGACAGCACTCGTAGGAGGTATGCGCGTCCTTGGTGCGAACTACGACAACTCCAAGCACGGTGTATTCACCAACCGCGTTGGTACATTGAGCAACGATTTCTTTGCGAATCTGCTTGATTTTGGAACAACCTGGGAGGCACTCGACCCCGGAAGCCACGCCTTCGCTGGCCGAGATCGCAAGACCGGTGCCACCAAGTGGATAGGCACCCGCGTTGATTTGATCTTCGGATCGAATAGCGAGTTGCGCGCCATCGCAGAAGTGTACGCGTGCGCCGACGGTGAAGCAAAATTCGTCAACCATTTTGTTGCCGCTTGGAACAAAGTCATGATGCTTGACCGTTTTGAACTCAAGTAATCGTTTAGAATGCACATAAGAAAAGGCGGTCTCGATTGACCGCCTTTTTCTTTTTAATGATGTTTCGACATGTGAGGAGGCTCCCAGATCAGCCGAACGAACGAGCTGAACCGTTCTTGCGAACGGTTTACAGGAACACCCGCAATGATGCCAATAAGCAAGTTATCGGTCACACCGACCCTCATTTGAGGCCTGACCACAGCATTGAATGAATCTTGGTCAGCGCTTTTATTGGTTTCAAGACCAATGAAGTTTCGCGTTCCCGGAATCATGTAATGTATGCTGGTGTTGATTTCGAACGATGTTTGAATGCCTTGTCCGAAAGCCTTGCCAATTTTTGGTCCGGTGTAAATCAAGGTGTGAAAGTTATCGCCCCAACGCTTGGCGACAACCAAGAATGGATTGAAGACGTTTCCTTCAAAAAGTGGTTTCCCGAAACGGTCGAACTCAGTCACTTCAAGTTCATGAATGTAGCCAAGCGCCATTGACAACGAGCGATCCACATCGACAAGAAACGACCATTGCGCTGCAACTTTCAGGCTGTTCAAGCGGTCTGACGGCACTGAATCGCGCTCTGTACCGTTGAGCGATGAGTAGAGGGTAAAGGGCAGTTCGACTTCCAAGCCCAGTCGGTTGATCGGCGCCCATTCATACTCAATGAGGGCTTCATACGAATCGAAGCGCAATTGGTCGGTCAAGCCTAAGCCGAGGTTCCATTCACGTTCTCCCTTTCGGGCGCCCAAATCGCGAATCAAATCAATGTAAAGGGGTTCTGCGTGGAGCACCTTACCAAGCCTGGCCGCTTCTTCAATTTCAGAGATGTAGATGCTATCTTTCTGAGCATCGGTTATTTGTGCAATGCTAGAGTCCGCGCTGAACAGGGCGACCAATGCAAGCAAAGTATGCACTCGCATGGATGAGAAATTTGATGGTTAAAAAGATGCAATAGTCTGCCGGTCGCGGCAGAAATCAACCATCAAGCTTCAGGGGGTGGGCTGAACTTATCTAAGTATACCGAGTAAGGCGAATGTTCATCGGCATTGGCATCGGATTGCCAATCGCTCGTGGGAAGCATCGTGTCAGACCCGCTCCTCAGGCCCTCTACGCGTGCCTCGAACTTGAAGACGTTCTTTTTCAACGCATCATTTTGGTGTGGGTCTTCGTGCTCTGGAATGGCATCTTCAAATCCCATTACTTGCTCTAGAACGATCTCAACGATACTCTCTTGTTCGTTGATCGAGAGGTCTTCAGCACCTGAAAACGGGTTGTAATTGGGCGAGTCGACGCTCACATTGAGCACAACAGCCGCCAAAAACCCCGCGCACCACCTTGCAAAACCTATTGACCGCAACCTTAGAAACATGCGGCAAAAGTAACGCGATGCTCCCGCAACTTGATCTGTTTATGATTTTTTAAGTCAATGTTCACACGTGCACACGTTTCCACTTTCCTCGTGAAAACAACCAGAGTGTAAAGAGACCGACGGCCGTTTCAGAGAAAAACACTGCCCAAAATACGCCCGTTGCACCGCCATCGAGGCGAATCGCCAAGAGCCAAGCGAGGGGCAGTTGAATTAACCAGAAGAATACAAAATTGATGCGTGTAGGTGTGCGGGTGTCTCCTGCTCCGTTGAAGGCACTGACCGATACCATCCACCATCCGTAAATAAAATAGCCGTAAGCCAGTATTCGCAACCATTCAGCACCGATGGCAATGACCTGCAGGTCATCGGTAAATATACCCACCAATTCTTCGCTAAAGAAGTAGTACACAAACGACACAAGCACCAAGAAGATCATGTTGTAGGTACCAATTTTCCAGACCGATGACTCTGCCCGGTCGGGCTGTCCCGCGCCCAGATTCTGTCCCACCAAAGTGGCTGCAGCGTTGGCCAAACCGTGTGCGGGAAGCATGGTCAGCATCATGATGCGGATGGTGATTGTTGCACCGGCAACGGCTTCGCTGCTCACGGCTGACAAGATGCGCATTAAGAAAATCCACGTTGTCATGGCGATGAGCATCTGTCCAACCCCGCCCAAAGATGTTTTGGCGATGTTCAACAGCGTTTCACGGTGCAAGCGCAACTGGCTGGCCACAATGTTGAGGTGTTTGCTTCCTTTGACCAAGATAAACACCTGCATGGCCACCCCGATACCTCGGCCAATGTTGGTGGCCATTGCAGCACCTTCGATGCCGTAAGCCGGAATGGGGCCCCAACCGAAAATGAGCAGCGGGTCAAGAACAATGTTGAACAGATTGGCCACGATGAGCACGCGCATAGCAACCGCCGCATCACCTGCACCGCGAAAAATGGCATTGATCACGAAAAGCAAAACAATAACCGCATTGCCGCCGAGCATCCATTGGGTATACCTGTAGCCGGTTTCGAGTGCCCAAGCATCGGCTCCCATCAAAGCAAGGAGCTCTCTGCTGTAAAAAATGCCTGCAATAGCAAACGGCAGTGAAATCAATAAAGCAATGTAGATGGATTGGATGGCCGTTCTTCCGGCGTCTTCCCTGCGTTTTTCGCCCACTCGTCGCGCTACGATGGCGGTGACCGCCATTGACATCCCGATGCCAACAGCGTAAAGCAAAAAGAGAAAGGTTTCTGTCAAACCAACGGTTGCAACGGCCGATGAGCCCAATTGACCAACGAAATAAATATCGGCCACGGCAAAGGTTGATTCCATCACCAGCTCCAGAATCATGGGCACTGCAAGCAGAAAAATCGCTCGGCGCAAGCCGATTTGCGTGTAATCTGCTTCGCTGCCGCGGATGGCATCAGCCAATTCTCGAAAGAGGTTCGCTGCACGAGACGGAGAAGGCGTTGAGCTTTGCATGAATACTGACCTTGCACGCAAAGGACGGCTTCTTCGTGCAAAAGTGTTGCCCGTTCACAAAAAATTATTCATTGCGAATTTGGGAAACTTCACTTCTCCATCAAACGCCTTTTCTCGCGTTCCAACGCAGCTTGGTTGGCTTCATTGTCAGGATTTTCATGGGCATTTCGGAAGGCCTCAACGTAACCGGGCTGGTCGCGGTGGCGGATTTCAAACCACATCAAGGCCGGTGTGAACAGCATGATGATTGCAGCAACGGCAACCGCTGATGCCCGCAGAAAGTACTGCTTGAACCATGCGGTGCCTTCTTTGCGAATGAAAACCAATCCGAGCACGCCTGCAGCAACCAGTATCCATAAACCCAGCTTTAAGAAAGCTTCAGACCATGGCCATGCGAAAAACCGAAACAGTACACCTACCAAGGCAACAGCCATGCCTACTCCGGAGGCGAGAGAAAGCGCAATGCGCCACCTACCGATTCCTTTCCAAGCCTCAGCTTTCAGCAATTGCGTCATATCGATACCGTTCAACAGCACCACACTCAGGTACATGTACAACGACGCCAGTGAACCTATGCCCAAAACGACGAAAAGACTTGTCAAAGGTATCAACGAGAGATTCATAATAATCGCAACAACGGCAACAACAGCGACGGCGCGTTCGGCAACTTGCATGGTAGTTTTCTATTTGGTAATGCTATTGGCGAATTTAAGAAACACATTTTATACCGTAACATAAGTCGGACAAGAATTCAACTTTCCATCGAAAAAGTTGACACTCTGCTTGGCAACTCTCGAATTGATTTGTTCCTTTGGGGCATGGAAATGACGCAAGTCACAGCAATTTTGAACGGACGTTGGTGGTGGTGTTCTACCGGCACGTCGCGCTGTGTGCGTTGGCGACCCTGAGTCGCCAATCATCCACATCAAGGGGCTTGCCGGTGCAATCGGTAAGCCCCTTGGTGTTTTAAACACCTCCCTTTTCAGCTCCGATTGCCCATTCGAATCAACGAAATCAATCAATACTCGGAGTTATGAAAATTTACTTGCCGGAGCAGGATGCTCCAACGCACTACTACAACATTGTGGCCGACATGGCCAATAAGCCACTTCCTCCTTTGCATCCGGGCACAAAGCAACCGGTTGGACCGGATGACCTGAGTCCGCTATTCCCCATCGACCTCATCCTTCAGGAAGTCACCCCTGAACGCTATGTTGAAATCCCTGAGGAGGTTCAGCGGGTGTACCGCATTTACCGCCCATCGCCGCTCATCCGCGCGGAGCGCTTGGAAAAAGCCCTCGGAACCCCCGCCAAAATCTTCTTTAAGTACGAGGGCGGTTCACCCTCAGGCTCGCACAAACCCAACACGGCCATTCCGCAGGCCTACTACAACGCCAAGCAAGGCGTAAAACGGATTACCACCGAAACGGGAGCCGGCCAATGGGGCACCGCGCTGTCGTTTGCTTGCGCGCAATTCGGTATTGAATGCGAAGTGTACATGGTCAAAGGCAGCTACATCCAAAAGCCGTACCGCAAGTTCATCATGGAAACCTTCGGTGCGAAGGTGCATGCCAGTCCGTCAAACCTCACGCAAGCCGGTAGGAACGTCCTCGCAGATGACCCAAATAGCATCGGCTCGTTGGGCGTGGCCATCTCGGAAGCGGTTGAAGTGGCCGCGCAGAATGACGACACCAAGTACGCCCTCGGTTCGGTGCTCAACCACGTGCTCATGCACCAAACCATTATTGGTCAGGAGGCCGAAAAGCAACTCGCCATGGTTGACGCTTATCCTGACGTGGTCATTGCACCACTCGGAGGTGGTTCAAACTTCGCCGGTATTGCCTTTCCGTTCTTGAAGCACACGCTTGAAGGAAAGAAGGGACCGCGTTGCATCGCCGTTGAGCCCGCGAGTTGTCCGAAACTCACCCGAGGTGTTTTCGCCTACGACTTTGGTGACATTGCGGGATACACGCCACTGATACCGATGTACACGCTCGGCCACGACTTCATCCCTCCCGGTCTCCACGCCGGCGGTTTGCGCTACCACGGCGCTTCAGCCCTCTGCAGCCAATTGCTTAAAGATGGTTTGATTGAAGCAGTGTCCATTCAGCAATTGGAGTGCTTCGAGGCCGGTTTGCTCTTTGCCCGCACCGAAGGCATCGTAGCTGCCCCTGAGGCCGCACATGCCATTGCGCAAGTCATCCGCGAAGCGAAAGAAGCCAAAGAAAGCGGCGAAGAACGCACCATTCTATTCAACCTCTGCGGCCACGGCCACTTCGACATGGGAGCCTACGACGATTACCTCAACGGCCGCTTGACCGACCATCGGCTCGACGATGCCACCTTGCAGCGCTCGATCGATAAGGTGTTGGCCATGCAGCCCTGAACAGTTTTGCACAGAATCGAATGTTGAACCCCGTCATCGGGGTTCAACATTCTATCTTTGCAGGTATGGCACATGCGTTTGAATTGGTATCGGAATTTAGTCCGTCAGGCGACCAGCCGCGGGCCATTGAGCAGCTCGTTTCGGGCATTCGCGAAGGGCAGCCCTTTCAAACCCTGCTAGGGGTTACGGGTTCAGGAAAAACCTTCACCATGGCCAACGTTATCGCACAAATGCAGCGGCCGACGCTGATTCTGTCGCACAACAAAACACTTGCAGCTCAGCTGTATTCAGAGTTCAAAGAGTTCTTCCCGAACAACTTGGTCGAGTACTTCGTTTCTTACTACGACTACTACCAGCCCGAGGCCTACTTACCCTCAAGCAACACTTACATCGAGAAAGACCTCAGCATCAACGAAGAAATCGAGAAGCTTCGCCTCAGTGCCACGAGTGCGCTTTTGAGCGGTCGACGCGACGTGATCGTGGTCGCTTCAATCTCGTGCATTTACGGCATCGGCAACCCCGTTGAGTTTCACAAAAGCGTGATTCCCATTCGTGTTGGTGAGAAAATCGGCCGCAACAAATTTCTGCACCGCCTCGTCGAGAGCCTCTACTCACGCACCCGCGCCGAATTCAAGCGGGGCAACTTTCGCGTGCAAGGCGATACGGTTGATATTTTTCTTGCGTATGCCGATTTTGCGCTGCGCGTTTCTTTTTGGGGGGATGAGATTGAGTCGCTTGAAACCATCGACCCGGAGACGGGAGAACGGCTTTACGTTTTGGAGGAGGTCAACATATACCCCGCCAACCTCTTCGTTACCGGACGCGACACGCTGAACGATGCCATTTGGGAAATCCAGCAAGATCTTGTTAAGCAGGTCGATTTTTTCAAAGAGCAAAAGCGCTTTTTGGAAGCCAAACGCCTAGAAGAGCGCACGCTGTACGACCTTGAAATGATGAAGGAAATTGGCTTCTGTCCGGGCATTGAGAATTACAGCCGTTACATGGACCGCAGGCAGCCGGGTGAACGTCCGTTCTGTTTGGTCGACTACTTCTCCAAAGATTTTCTTTTGATGGTGGATGAGAGCCACGTGACCGTTCCGCAAATCGGGGCCATGTTCGGAGGCGACCGCTCGCGAAAGGTCAACCTCGTGGAGTATGGATTTCGTTTGCCCTCGGCGTTGGACAACCGTCCGCTGAAATTCGACGAGTTCGACGGCATGCTGAACCAGGTCATTTTTGTGAGTGCCACGCCGGCCGACTTTGAGTTGGAGCGCTCTGAGGGCGTTGTGGTTGAGCAATTGGTGCGGCCGACGGGCCTACTTGACCCGCCAATTGAGGTGAGGCCGTGTACCAACCAAGTTGATGACCTGCTCGAAGAAATTCGCTTAACGATTGCGCAAGGTGATCGCATCTTGGTGACCACCCTGACCAAGCGAATGGCCGAGGAGCTGTCGCGTTACCTTGATAAACTTAAGATTCCAGCGGCCTACATCCACAGCGAAGTAAAAACGCTCGAACGCATCGAGATTATTGAGCAGTTGCGTGAAGGCAACATTGATGTGCTGGTTGGCGTGAACTTGCTTAGGGAAGGACTGGACATTCCCGAAGTGGCGTTGGTGGCCATTATGGATGCTGACAAAGAAGGTTTTTTGCGCAGTAACCGTTCGTTGACGCAAACGGCAGGACGCGCAGCGCGAAACGTCAGTGGCAGGGTCATCATGTACGCCGACAGCATCACCGATTCAATGCAGCAAACGATTGACGAAACCCTGCGTCGACGCGAAAGGCAGGTAGTTTACAACCTCGAACATGGCATTACGCCCGAGCAAATCAACAAGAAGAAGCGAAAGTTGAGGGCACAAACCGGTATTTTGGAAGCCACCGAAGAGCAAGCGGTAGAGGCCACCGCCAACATTGCCGCCGACCCGGTAGTGAAGTACATGAACGTCGAAAAATTGGGCAAGCTAATCGACCAAACGCGCAAACGCATGGAGAAAGCCGCCAAAGACATGGATTTCATGGAGGCCGCTCGATTGCGCGACGAACTCTTTGCTTTGCAAAAACTTCAGGCACAACGAAGCGTTGACAACTAAGCATTGGATCATTTTAGCACGGTATTTGTTTCGCTTAGGTTTACAAGCGAACCTGATTCCGTTGCCCAGACAAAAGGCAGAGAATCGTAAATTTGAATACCATGAAGTTGCTTTGGATATGCAGTATGGCCGTTGCACTCTTTGCAGGTTGCAAAAGCAAGCAGGCGCAAGTCGAAACAAGCGGTGAAAAAAAGAACGCGCCGGTGGAACAAAATCAGCAATCGTCCGTTCCTGTCATTCAAACCATGGAGATGGCAGAATTTGAAACCGGCGACAATTACACTGTGCTGAGCACAGCACTGAATGGCAACGTGTTATCAATCGTAGTGCAGTACGGTGGCGGTTGCGAAACCCACCAATTCGATTTATTTGCTGATCCGCGGATCATGAAAAGCATGCCCCCACAGCAGAACATTGTGCTGAAGCACAATGCCAACGGCGACAATTGCCGCGCCTTGATCACCGATACCATGGCATACGACCTTAGCCCTATTCGCATTGGTGAAAAAGGCAGCATCGTTTTGCGGCTTCATGGAACCGATGAACGTATAACCTATTCCTATCCACAATAAACCAAATCGCAATGCCCTTTTTGAAACCAAGAACCTTTTTGTCATTTGTTGCTTTGTTGGCCATCGGATTCAACGCCGATGCGCAGATTGAATACGGCGGCGCTCCCTTTGCGTGGGAAGACAAATCACCTGCGCGCGCATCGAATGTAGAGTGGTACACAACCGAAGCCCTCGACATGGCGCTTATTGAAGCCCAAGACGCCGTGACCGACCCCATGAAAGATGTCCCTTACCGCTTCGGTTGGGAATGGGAAGTAGCGCTGTCACCTTCTAACGCAGGAACTTGGACTGAACTCAGCAATGGCGACCGCGTGTGGCAACTGGGCGTTGATTGTCCTGACGCGACCAGCATCAGCTTTATTTTTGACCGGTATGTACTGCCGAAGGGCGCTGAGATGCACATCTGGAACGCCGACCGCTCACAGTTCAGAGGTGCATTCACACACAAGAACAACAAAGAATGGGAGTCGCTTGGTGTTGGTCTCTCGTACGGCAACAAAGTCGTAATTGAGCTGCACGAGCCGGCCATTGTTGCCGGTCAAACCGAGCTTAACATTGGTACCATTGTGCACGGGTACAGGAGCATTCTACGCTCAGAAGAAAATGCCGACCGTGGGCCATTCGGCAACTCAGGAGCCTGCAACATCAACGTAAACTGTCCGGAAGGCGCTGATTGGGAAGTTGAGAAACGTTCAGTTGCGCTAATTGTGAGCGGTGGCTTCGCTGCCTGTTCAGGCGCGTTGATCAACAACACTGCTCAAGACGGTACACCTTACTTCTTGACAGCAGACCACTGCTTGGGTGGCCAAAACAACTGGGTTTTCTACTTTAACCACGACGCCCCCAACTGCACCAGCAACACCGGGCCTACCAACCAAAGCATTTCAGGATCAACATTGCGGTCAAGCAATGGAGCCAGCGACGTTGCACTGCTCGAACTGAGCAATGTACCGCCTGCAAGCTTCAACGCGCAATACGCAGGTTGGGACCGCTCAGACGCCACCACCGTAACCTCGGCCGTTGGCATTCACCACCCGAGTGGTGACGTCAAGAAAATCTGCTTCGAAGACAACGCACCCTACCACCAAAACGTGGCCGGCGCCGCATGTTGGTACATCAACCAATGGGAAGACGGTGTGACCGAAGGCGGCTCATCAGGCTCACCCCTTTTTGACCAGAACCACCGCATTATTGGCCAGCTGTACGGTGGCTTTGCCGCGTGTGCCGGTCAGAACAACAACGGACAAGCCGACTGGTACGGACGTTTCGGTGTGAGCTGGGCCAACGGAAGCAGCGCAAGCACCCGCTTGCGCGACTGGCTTGACCCAAACAACACGGGGGCACTTGTACTGAACGGATGGCCTGACGGTTTCGTAGCCGCTGAATACGATGCAGCCGTAGGCGGAATCGGCAACGCTACAGGCACCATCTGTGGAAACCTCGCATACCCATCGGTAACAGTGATCAACAATGGCACTGTTACACTCACTTCGGTAACCATCACCCTTTCATTGAACGGTTCAGTGGTTGCCACCGTACCGTGGACCGGCAGCTTGAACCAGGGGCAATCGGCGCAAGTGAACCTGCCCGCAGTGAACGTTGCCAACGGCACCAATAACCTTCAAGTGGTGTTGAGCAACCCGAACGGCCAAACCGACGAGAACAGCAACAACAACAGCGTTTCTGCAACCTTTAACGCCGTTACAGGACCCACAACCGAATTCGAGCTTAACCTCATCCTCGATGACTACGGCACCGAAACAACATGGACCATCACCCCCCAAGGCAGCAATCAGGTACTCTTCTCGGGAGGCCCTTACCAAGATGATGAAGACGGAACCCTTGTTAACGCCCTCTTCTGCTTGGCCGATGGATGCTACACCTTTACCATCGAAGACAGTTTCGGTGACGGCATCTGCTGTGGGTATGGCGAAGGAAGCTGGAGCATTGTAAGCTGGAACAGCATCGAAATGGGCAACGGCGGTGAGTTTGAAGACGAGCAGTCGTTTACCTTCTGCACCGATGCCGTTGGCGTTGACGAACAGCTTGAACGTGCTCTTCGCATTTACCCGAACCCTGCCAATGCCAGTGCACTTCTTGAACTGCCTACCGGATCGCTCGAACTGCAGGTGTTTGATGGCTCCGGACGGATTATTCTCTCAGAAATCACCAACGGTCAACCGCGTATGGTGCTCAATACTTCTGTGTTTAGCAGCGGGCGTTACACCGTACGCGTTATAGGCAGTGATTCAGTATACACTTCACCTTTGGTGATTCGTCACTAAAATCACTTCAACATCGGATGTTCATAAAAGGCGGCCACTGGCCGCCTTTTTCCGTTTGTAGCCTTCTAATTTCGGGCCAATGGAAATGCTTGCCGACTGGTGGTTCAACAGCAGTCAATTTTACCGCGCTGTATTCATCATAACGCTCGCCGCACTGCTTGTTCAGCTGCTGCTTGACCTCGTATTCGTTGTAAGAATCGTCTTATGGAAAGGTCATCCAGCCGTTGACACCCACGTGCCGGTTTCGGTCGTAGTATGTGTACGCAATGAAGAGAAACACCTGCGTGAACTCATCCCTGCGTTGTTTGACCAAGACCACCCTGATTTTGAGGTCGTGGTAGTTGACGACAGCAGTTGGGACGAGACCGCCGAGATACTTCGGGCTTTTCAGGCCATGTATCAGCGGCTTCACGTGGTGCGACTCGATGAAGACAAGCAACGCATGACAGGCAAGAAATTTGCACTTACAGTAGGTATCAAAGGCGCACGCAACCCCGTTGTGGTGCTCACCGATGCCGACTGCATGCCCCAATCGCGGCAGTGGCTCTCATCGATGTCGGCTCCCTTTGCCAATCCGGAAACCGAAATTGTCATTGGCGTTTCCCCTTACCGCAAAACGAAAGGCCTTCTTAACTGGCTCATCCGTTACGATGCAGCTGAAATTGCGGTGAGCTACATATCGATGGCATTGGCGAAGCTTCCTTACATGGGCGTTGGGCGCAACCTTGCCTATCGGAAAGACCTCTTTTTCCGCAACAGCGGATTCAAATCGCACCTTCATTTGGCTTCAGGCGACGACGACCTCTTTATCTCGGAGGTAGCCACCGCCAAGAACACTGCGGTGGTCATCCATCCCCAAAACCAAACCCTTTCACACCCTAAAACAACGTGGAAGGCCTGGACACACCAAAAACGGCGCCATTTCACAACCGCTCCGCACTACAAGTTGGGCATCAAGCTACTGCTGGCGATTCGTCCGGCCAGCTTTCTCATCTTATGGGTCGGAGCCTTGCTTCTCGCGCTTGTACACAACGCTTTCTTGATAGCGGGCATCGCATTGGGCCTGCGGTATGTGGTTCATTTGACTACATTTATCGCAGCATTCAGGAAAATCGGACAGAAAGACCTGAGTCCCGCAGTACCGATTTGGGAAGCGTTTATAACCCTCATCAATCCGGCACTATGGATATGGAACCTCTTAGCCGCACCGCGCACATGGAAATGAGTGAACATTTGTCAGACAAAGCACGCCACGACTACGACCTCGTGCAACGTGCTCTGACCGACAAAGACCAGCAGGCCTACGCCGAACTGATGGACCGCTACCGCGAGTCGATCTACTTCATGCTTCTGAAGATGGTCAACAACAAAGACGACGCAGAAGATTTGACGATTGAAGCGTTTGGCAAAGCCTTCAAGCGCTTGGCGCAGTACACACCGCAGTTTGCTTTTTCAACGTGGTTGTTCAAAATCGCATCGAACAACGGCATCGACTTCATTCGCAAGAAGCGCATTCGTGCACTCTCGCTTGACAGCGGCTTCAGAAACGAAGACGGCGACACCATGGAGATTGCCGTGACCGATGACCAACCCGACCCGATCGAAGCCCTCGAGCGTCAAGAACGCCTCAAAATTATGCGCGACGTGGTCACTCGGTTGAAACCGCGCTACCGTCAGCTCATCGAACTGCGTTACTTCGAAGAGTACAGCTACGAAGAAATCGCCGAAGAACTCGACCTGCCACTCGGAACGGTTAAAGCGCAGTTGTTCAGAGCGCGTGACTTCCTGTACCAAATCTTGAAGAACACCAAAGACCGGATTTGATCATGGGAGCAGAGCTCATCTTGAAGCACTTTCCGGAGATTTCAGAAGCGCAATACACCCAATTCAAAGCCCTTCAAGGGCTTTACAATGAGTGGAATGCTCAAATAAATGTCATTTCTCGAAAAGACATTGACGAACTCTACCTCAGGCACGTGTTGCATTCGCTGGCCATTGCCAAAGTGATGCCCCTCGCTGAGGGTTCAGCATTGCTTGACATTGGCACCGGAGGTGGTTTCCCTGGAATTCCATTGGCCATCCTCTACCCCAAATGTCAGTTTACCTTGGTTGATTCAATTGGAAAGAAAATCAAGGTCGTGAACGAAGTGGCCGAGGCCTTGGGTTTGACCAATGTAGTGGGCATTCATGAACGGGCCGAGAACATTCGTGGGCAGTTTGACTTCATCGTTTCAAGGGCCGTTACGCGACTCTCGGCGTTTATCCCCTACACGAACAACAAGCTCAAAACCAAGCAAATCAACGCATTTCCGAACGGTATACTCTACCTGAAGGGGGGCGATTTGACCGATGAACTGAAAGAGGTGCGGCAAGACACCGACGTTTTTCCGATTTCAGATTTTTTCAGCGACCCGTACTTTGAAACAAAGGCGGTGGTGTATATCAGGATGGTCGGCTAAGTTCAACCGCAACCCGGGCTGCCAAGCGCGCATTGTTCTCTACGAGGCGAATATTGGTCGCTAAGCTTTGTCCTGACGTCAGTGAGCGAATGCGATCAAGCAGCCACGGTGTTACTGCCTTACCCGTCACATTGGCCTCATGGGCTTCTTGAAGCGCTTCGTCGATGGTGCGCGCCATCGTCGCGAAGGGTATTTCGTGCGCTTCGGCAACCGGCTGAACAATGAGCACCCCACCATCAACTGACAGCTGCTTACGCACCTTGATGAATGCAGCCAACTCTTCCGGGGTGTCAGCGCGCAGGTCAAGCTTTAGACCCGATTGGCGCGAATAGAATGCCGGCAATTCATTGGTTTGGAAACCCACAACAGGAACCCCCAATGTTTCAAGGTACTCTAGGGTAGCCGGCAAATCGAGAATGGCTTTCGGACCGGCGCACACCACATTAACAGGTGTTCGGGCCAGCTCAGTTAAATCGGCCGACACATCCCACGACAGTTCAGCGCCTCGGTGTACACCACCGATGCCCCCGGTGGCAAACAGCTCAATACCGGCCTTGGCAGCGGCAATCATGGTAGCGGCCACCGTTGTTGCGCCCGTTCGCTTGCGTGCAATGGCCCACGCCAAATCGCGCCGCGACAGCTTCATCACATCGGCTTGCGTTGCCAAACGGTTCAACTGCTCGGCTGACAGGCCCACACAGAGCACACCATCAATCACCGCCACCGTGGCCGGCACGGCGCCCTGCTGCCGAATGGTATCTTCCAAAAGTTGGGCCGTGGTCAAGTTTTGTGGATGGGGCATCCCATGGGCAATGATGGTGCTTTCGAGCGCTACAACCGGCGCACACGCGGCCACCGCCTCGTGTACTTCATCGCTTACCGAAAAAAAAGGGCTATTCATGCCGTGAAGGTAACCCTTGCGGCACAGATTTTGTAAAAGAGTAAAAATGAAGTTGATGCAGCTCACTGCCTTTCTGATGCTTTTGTTTGCCATTCCCACCCTGCGTGTAAGTCAGGAAGTTGGCTACAGCGGCTGCACACCCGATCGCCAAAACCGCGACAGGAGCGACGAAATTGTATGGTCGGAGGGCGTTCGTTTAAGCTGGGACGATTTCACCCCGCGGACCGGGCCCCCAAAACTCTATCAAGCGTATACGACAGCCGGAATTCGGTACGAAATTGATGCCCCCGAGGGCAAAATTCGCATTCGCACTCAGGCTTACTTCTTGAAGTCTGAATCGTGGGTGCACACCGAGCATTTAAAACCCGGTTTATTGAACCACGAGCAAGGCCATTTCGATTTGGCAGGTTTGTATTCCCGTCGATTGGCCGATGCCTTAAAGTGGTATGAAACCGATGCGAACACTTTTTTGGAACGGAATTACAACGACTCGGCCGACGCTGTTTTTCAAAGGGTGTACGACGAATTGAAAACCGAACAGCTGACCTACGACCAGCTCACTGTGCACGGCAGCGATACCGAAGCACAAACGCGTTGGAACGCTTGGCTTAGTCTTCAGTTGGATTGATGCTTCTTCGAAGGATGATCGCAGTTCTCAGATCAAATAGCATTTTAGAGAAAACCGCAATCAGCGCTCATTCCAGCCCTTGCCTGCTAGAATTGCCGGAGCGGCTTTTACGATGCGTGCGGCACGGGTAGCCGACTGTTTGGCAGAGTTGAAATGAAGCAAATGGCTGCGCTGCCGACCGGGTGTAAGCTTGAAAAAGGCATCACGAACCTCGTGATTCTCCTCAAAGAACTGCCGGACTTCATCGGGAATTTGCTCAACGAAAGGAGGTTTCTCCATACGTTTAACACCTGACTTCTCAACGTCTATGGATTCATAGAGGTAGGCGACAATGTGCTGCTCGAGCTTCAGCACCTGATCAGGCGATGTAAGATGGAGTAAACGTCCTTCATGGGAGTTCTCGCCAGCTTTCACAAGCAAGTTCTCCGGATCGCCCATTAAATCGCCTTTGAAGAAAATGAGCGAACAGCGTTCTCGAAAAGCACCGATCATGGCGATGATCTTGCTGTTGTATGTGTAGCATGGAGCACCCCACTTTGATTCTTCAGTAAGACCGACCGATTGCACCACCCGCCGCAACGCCGAGAGTGTTGATGCCCATAGCACCACGCTGCAATCGGGCGTACCTCCACGAGGGCAGCGTCCGCAGCCGATTTCAAAATAGTCGTCGGGATTCTTCGTCATGGAGTTTATGAATCTTAGATTATTGAACTAGGCTGTCGTGCGGGAAAGTATGGCGCTCATCTTGGCCAACTGGCTGCGGTGCGTGCGCTGTAAAACAACAGGATAGAAATTCGCAATGGCATTGAGGAGAGTTCCGAAGAGGAAGAGCCAACGGTAGCCATCCATCCACAAAACAACCAAAAAAGCCTGCACCGCGACCAAAGCTCCGAGGTGTCCGAACTCGGCCTGACGCGTTTGCCGGTCAAACGCTGCAAGGCCAGATCGCGTGCCATCAAAAAAACGTTTTCGGTTTTTCGACTTGCCCCAGAAAGCGGCCAAAAGCAAGGAGCGGAAGAGGCTCAATCCGATTGCTTTACCCACATTCTTCACCCATCGATGGTTGCGAATGCGGTAGTAACCCTCAGGCAACAAGTGGTAGGTTGGCCAAGCGAAGCCTGCGAACGCAAAGATGCCTGTTACATAGAGATTTACCAACACAGCCAAAAAACCTTGATTGAGCAGGCTGTAGCCGTTGGCGTCGGTGCGAATCAGCAAGGTGATCAAACTGTAGCTTTGCCATGCCAGAAACACAGCGAACAGCGAGAAAAGAAGTTTCCGTGCCATAGGTGGGTCTAAAGGTACATCCAAATGGAGCAGATAAACCCGCAACGCTGCCATTCTCATGTGGAAAAAACCGGCAGCACCTTGAATGCGAAGCCGTTTAGGTCGCTGGTCGTGGCTTCACAGCCAAAAAAAAGGTGCTGCCAATATCCGATGACTCGAACCACAAATCGGCGCCGATGCGGTCGGCGATTGATTTGCAGAGATAGAGGCCAATGCCGGTACCTTCACTTGAGGTGATTGCCTTTGAAAACAAAGAAGCCAACAGTTTTTCGGGGATGCCCGTTCCCTGATCGTGCACTTCCCAGCAGATGCCGGCTTTGGTTTGGGCCAGCTTAACGCGGATGGCACTGTTTTCGGGACTGTACTTTATGGCATTGTCAATCAAATTCTTGAGAATGATCGAGACCTCAGCAGCGATGGCACTGTCAAAAGAAACTTCAGATGGGACTTCATTGGAAACCTCCAGTGCTTGGTTCTTCGCCTCAAGTCGGTACCGGATACTGTCCACGAGCAGGTGCGTAAAGGCTTCGGGATTCACTGGCGCATCGCTCTCGGCACGGTAGAAACCGGCCTTGGTTTGGCTCAGCACATTGTCAACCGTACTAAGCAAATCGCTCAACCTGAGTTCGACGCTCTTCATCAAACCTCGGAGGGCTTCTTCGCCCAGGTTGCCGCGTTCTTGCAACTGAATGAGTTGCCTGAGATTAATTACGGGGCCCTTCACATCGTGGGCAAGAATGCCAAGGAGTTCTTCCTTGAGCAACTTTTCTGCTTCTGTACGCTCAACCTGGGCGGTCAGACCAAGGCGTGCTTTTTCGAGTTCAGCATTTTGGTTGCGGTAGAAATTAATAACCACTCCGACCAGAATAGTAAGGTAAATACCTACCGCAATGTGGGTCGTAAGGTGATCTAAAAACTGCTCTTCGGGAGAGTTGTAGGTAGCTCTGTAGAGTCTTCCTTGGTCAATGCCAATCCATAAAAGAAAAGCAATCAAGGCTAAGGTTACCCCCGAATATATCCACTGAATCGTGCGGGAAAGTAGAATCGGGTACACTACAAACATCGTGGTAATCGCAGCGAGGGTTGGTCCGTTCGTACCTTGGTTGGTTACAAAGTTAACTGCGAAAAACAGCAGCACCGGAATGAGCACAACGTGCGTATTGCGTTCTTTGAAGCCATTTCGCCGGAGATTGTACCACCCCCACAAGAACAAGAGCAGCATGGGCACCTTGATCGCTGCGGGGAGGTAAAGCCCAAGCAAACTGTCGTTGACAATAATGACAACGAATAAAAAAGCCGACGCAGCCAAAATGGTCTGCGTCACTTTGGTTTGCAGCTGGGCGATGGGAGAACGGTACGGCATGACTTCTCGGGTCAATGGCTCTGAGGTGATAAATGTACGTTATTCCGCAAGCAATCGCTGTAAGAGGTAGTTCTTTGAACTTGTAAGATTTATCTCATGGTGTCACAAAAAAACCCGCCGCTTTCGCGACGGGTTGGAAGGTTGGCAGCATTGAGGAGGTTATTCAAAGCCTCGCTCCAATGCTCTATGTGATGCTAATAATGCGGTGGGTCGGAATCGTCAAACCTTGTTTGAGGATGATGCGTTCGTCGGTTACACCCCAAATGGTGGTATCGACGAAGCGTTTCCCTTGATGGTCTTCAAAGTAAATTTTAAATTTGATTTGTTCGAGGTTTCCGAGGGTCATTGCGCGTTCCAACGCTGCTTTTCGCTGCTTGCGGTCGGCGTCACTGGTAAGTACATCGGAATCAGGGAAGTGCAAGGCACCTACTTGCTCTTTGGGGATTTCAAGGAAAGCGGCAGTCATGAGCTCGTTCATAGTTGTTTGCTTTTTCAACGGTAAAACAGCGTGTGGGGTTATAGCCAATTCGACGATTGGCTCAAAACGCTCATTTACTCTAAGATAGCGAAAAAACGATGTGCTCGGCAACCAAAAAATCGTTAAGTGACTGCAAACGTCTTAGCTTCACTCCAGCAAATAGGGCCAGCGAGAGCTACTTACTGCTCACCGGCTCGGCCCAATCAGAATTGCGCACAAACACGGTATACTGTGTGTAGGCTTTGCCCTTTTCGTTAAAGTTCATCTTCTCGCCAAAGGGCAGCAACTGAATGGTGGTGCTCATGCGCGACGACCCGTCGTAAGGTGAATCTTCGCTGTTTAGCTTTATAAGCGACTTATGGAATTCGGGGGTCATGCGCTTGAAATCTTTGATGCCAACGATGTACAGCAGCAGGGGATTGTCGGCCGAAATCGGCATGCGGGTGTACTTGCCTTCATCGCTTAAAAAAGAGGGCAACTGATTGCTCGGCATCACCATGTAACTGTCGTTCATCATGAAGTTGATGGATACGATTTTACCTTCCAAGCCCAAGTCAGACTTTCTGATTTTACCGGCCAACTGGTCTTGTTGATTCACTTGGTATTGCAACACGTGGCTCAATCCAAAGAAACCGTAAAACTTGGCCGTCTCAGTGTTCAACGCGGTGTAGTGATGAACGAAATTCTGAAAGAAAATCTCTTCGCGATCGACCTTCTCGACGATGTAATCAATGTTTCGGCTAAGCTCCAATGCCAACGCAAGTGTATCGCCCGTTGCGCCATTGTCAAGCATGGCCTCAACAAGATCGCTGAGCGTGTTGCGCTCTTTGTCATAACTGCCGGGCTGAGGGGTCATCGCAGCCAATACATCGAACACCAAATTGTTGTCTTGGATCCGGTCAATGCCTACAAAACTGAAACGTGCACTGTCAGGCAAACCGATGTAGTACTGTTGCAATGCGATAAACTTGGCTTGGTAATCGGCGTTGTCTCGGCCTTGGAAAACCGACCACGAATTCAACACGCGGTTAAGGGTTTCAAGGTCGCCGGTTTCGAGGTAGCCATTGAGAAGGAAGGCCTGAAGGCAGTCAAACTCCGCGAAGTAATGACGGACACCGTGCTCTGCATGCAGGTACTTAAAGAACGATGCGTCGAATGCCGATGGTTCATCGAACCCGTGAATCTCACCCACCAAAATCAGTTTCGCTTGATCGAGATCACCCGCGATGCGTTGGTAATTGAAGGTGCTTTCAAGGGGTACCGTTTCAGCATTGGCTTCCAAGTAGGCTACGTAGTCACCTCCTGTGCTGTACTCCCAAAGTTGAAATACCCCGAACACCAGCATAGGCAGTACCAACAGAACCGCTGTCACCGCCAAAAATCGCTTAAGAAACCGTTTCATTTTCGTTCAAATTCGTTGTTTTAATGAGGTCGGAAGCACCGTTAGGCATGGGCCGCCTACCTAGACTACCGCGAACAGATGAGCTTGGTTGCATGAGCGTTGATCCAATGGCTGTTTTACAAGCCAATTAAATCCACACCGCCACCGTGCATTCGTAGCCTTCTGAAAGCGCTTCTTTGGTGCGCACGTCGGCTTTCACAGGTAGCAGGTAGGTGCTGCGTTTGGTGTCGAACCAAATGGCGGTCTTCCATTCGCTTTGACCTATGCGAGCCGTGGCTTTGAGCCTGCCCCACCCCTCTTCTTCGCTGCCAAAACTTGCCCGAATCTCGGCCGAAAAGTCGGCCGGCAAGGAAAGGAAAAACCACCCTCCGGGCGGATTTGAACGCCATAGCGTTGCTTCAAAACTGTACTTGACTCCTCTCATCGTCGACGCGCCGTTCAATTTTCCGAGGAAAAGTACGCTTAAAACAGCGACGCCGAAATCCCAAACGTCATACCGAAAAAGGGTCTGTCGTTTGACCAATAATCGCGCGGCTCGATGAAGTGGCCCGTGAACGCTTCAACGTTGAGGTAAAGGCCCGGCTCAAACTCAAACTCGTAGCCCACGGTGTACCGCATGGGCATGAGGTCGCGGTCGTCTTGCCGCACGGCAATGCTGCCGTCTTCCAACTCCTCAATGCGGGGCACTTCATAAAACCGCAACCCCGTTTGTACTAGGGCAAAAACATTGTGCTTCTTGTGTGTGTAACGGTAGCCCATGCCTCCAAGGGCTTCAACCAACGGTATCTTCGCGCTGTAGCGTTCAATGTCAAGCCGGCCGCTAAAATCGTCGTAATTCACCCTGAAAATCAATCCGCGTTTGGTGCGGTATTCGAGTGCCGTTTGAATGATCAATCCTGCATCTAAATTCGGCACGTTGTGCTCCATAAATCCCATCTGGATGGATGGCATAAACAAGCGGGCGCGCAGCGATTCTTCAATGGGGTCTTGCTCGATGGCAAGGTCTTGGGCAAACACTGCGAGCGGCAAACTGCTTACCGTGAGCACGACCATCCGGCGAAGCCGAGAAAAAAAGAGAGAACAGTTCATAGAGCAAGGGGCTTGCAATTGTGCACTGAAAAATAGCAATGCTATCACTGCAAAGGTACGAACTGATTTTTTTTTCTTGGATGGATGAGCGGCTCAGTGCTCTTCCATGCGGTTCAGCGTGGCCCAAATGAGGTCTTTCAACGCCATGATGCCTTTGCCCGACACCGATGAGATGAAAATGGAGGGTACGCCCTGCGGCAGCGTTGGCTTCAGCGCGGCCTCGAGTTCGTCATCGAGCAGGTCGCTTTTGGTCACGGCCAAGATGCGGTCTTTAAACATCAGCTCGGGATTGTACAGCTCAAGCTCACGGAGGAGAATGTTGTACTGCGCGGTGATGTCATCGGCATCGGCGGGCACCATGAAGAGCAGGGCGGCGTTGCGCTCGATGTGGCGCAAAAAGCGGTGGCCGAGGCCCTTGCCTTCGTGCGCGCCTTCGATGATACCGGGTATATCGGCCATCACAAACGAGCGGTCATCGCGGTACTGCACCATGCCGAGGTTTGGCCGCAGCGTGGTAAACGGGTAATCGGCAATCTCAGGCTTGGCGGCACTTACCACCGAGAGCAAGGTAGATTTGCCGGCGTTGGGAAAGCCTACAAGGCCCACATCGGCGAGGAGCTTCAATTCGAGTATCTTCCACTCTTCGCGGCCGGGCTCACCGGGCTGGGCGTAGCGCGGCGTTTGGTTGGTGGGCGACTTGAAGTGGTTGTTGCCTTGGCCGCCGCGGCCACCGGGAAGCAAAATCACTTCCTGGCCGTCTTCACTGATTTCGAACTCAATCTCACCGGTTTCTGCATCGCGGGCGATGGTTCCGAGGGGCACATCGAGAATGATGTCTTCTCCTTGGGCACCTGTTTTCAAGCCTCCGGTGCCTGAATCTCCGGGCGAGGCGATGATGTGCTTGCGGTACTTCAGGTGAAGCAGTGTCCAGGTGTTGCGGTTTCCGCGTAGAATGATGTGTCCGCCGCGACCACCGTCACCGCCATCGGGCCCGCCTTTGGCGGTGGTGCGATCGCGGTGAAAGTGCACAGAACCTGCACCTCCTTTTCCGGAGCGGCAGCAGACTTTTACGTAGTCAACGAAGTTTTCAGTGGCCATGCAGTGGTTCAGACGTGGGCGTCAATGGCGTTAAAGAGACGCTCGGCAATGTCGTCGATGCTGCCAACGCCGTTGAGTCCAATGTACTTTCCTTGTGAGCGGTAGTAATCGGCAACGGGCGCGGTTTCGTTGTTGTAGGTCGCAATGCGTTTGTTGATTACGGCCGGATCGGCGTCGTCGCTGCGTCCGCTGGTTACGGCGCGGCCTTTCAGGCGTTCTTTCAGTTCTTCCTCGGGCACTTCGAGGGCCAGCATACAGGTTACCCCTGTTCCGAGTTGTTCGAGCAAGCCATCGAGGGCGCGGGCCTGCGGTTCGGTACGTGGGAAGCCATCGAAAATGAAGCCTTTGGCGTCGGGACGCTGCACAACTTCGGCCTTGAGCATGCCAATGGTGACTTCATCGGGCACCAAAGCGCCTTGGTCAATGAAGCTCTTGGCGAGGATGCCGAGATCTGTTCCGCCTTTGATGTTGGAACGAAAAATGTCACCTGTGCTCAAGTGCATCAGGCCGTAGCGACGAATCAGGTTCTCCGATTGCGTGCCTTTTCCGGCCCCCGGAGGACCGAACAAAACGATGTTCAACATGCAGTTATGCGTTTGGTCAACGAGAAAAGGCAAAGATACAGATTCAAACCAATCGAAAACCTGATCTCGGTCACTGACACAGGGTACCGAAATTCGATAGGAAGACCGACAAGTCCGTTGCGTTCACCAAGCCGTCAAAATTGAGGTCTCCTGCACAGTCAAGTTGGCCTTCGCAGGTGCCGGTGTCAGGATTCCACACGCTGCCCTCTCCGCAGAAATCTTGTCCGTACACGCAGATCGGTGTGCTGACGTTGTTTTGCGGATTGAAGTTGATGGCCAGTGGATCAGTGCATCCCTCGAAGAGGCAAGAACCGTCGTCAATCACCGCCGTTGCGCTGAAGTTCGCCGCACCGGGGTAGGTACATCCGAGCTCTCCGGTGCAGTCTTGGCAGTCTTCGCAGCTTGAGAAGCACACCACCGGCACGGTGTTCTGACCTGCCCCAACGGTGTACACGCGCTGGGCACCGTTGAACCCGTCAGGGTCGCCACAGGTCAATGGCACCGATTCTGCCTGGCTCCAGTCGTCGCCGTTGATGAACTTGTACTCGGCCACGTAGCCTGCGGGCAACGAGAGGGTGTAACTCCACAACCCGTTTCCGGCATCGACCATGGGCGTGCCGTTCGAGACAAAGCCTTGGAAATTCGCTCCGATGTAGATGCCTACAGGCGCCACATCGATGTTGCCCATGTTCACCAAAAAGGTGACGGGGTACACGCAGCTTCCGTTGTCGTTGTTGGCAATGGGGTTGAAGCTCGACGCGGCGGCATCGGTGCAGCCGTCAATCACCACCTGATCGCAGTTCTCGCAGAAACCGAAGCACACAATCGGTAAATCGGTGTTTTCAGCGGGAATGGTGAGCGTACGGTTGAAGCCGCCGAAGCCGTTGTCAACGCCGCAGGCTGAAGGCACGTTCTCGTCGTTGCCCCACGTGTTGCCGTTGATAAACTTGTAGCTGATTTCTTCGCCGGGCGTGAAAAAGCCGGTGTACACCCACAGGTCTTGCGCGAGTTCAACCATCGAGGTTGAACTTGAATTGTAGCCCTGGAAACTGCCGGCAATGTGAATGCCTTCAGGTGCTACCGTGATGAACTCGGTATTTACGAAGAAGGTCACGGCTACAATGGGCGGCGGACAAACACCGCACTCGCCGAAGCAGTGCAGGTCAATCGTTTGCGTTTGCGCCAGCACTTCGTACACACGGTTGTTGCCGCCGAAGCCGTCGTCTTGTCCGCAGGCGGTGGGGACGCTCTCCGCGAAGGCGAAATCATTGCCGTTCAGGTATTTGTATTGGATGCTCCCTGCGGGGATGTCAACCGTTACCGCCCAAACACCGTTGCCTTGGTCAACGAGCGGAGTCGCTGTTGAATTAAAACCGTTGAAGCTACCGGCCACGTGTACGCCGTCAAGCGACACGGTTTCGTTGCTTAGATCCACCTGGAAGGTGACAGTGTAGAGGCACGAGCCATCGTCTTGGGTGGCCGAAGCATCAAAGTTTACTGCGTTGGCATCGGTGCAGCCCAACACTGCCGGTGGGATGCACGCCTCGCAGGTGCCGAAGCAGTGCAAGTCAATCGTTTGCGTTTGCGCCAGCACTTCGTACACACGGTTGTTGCCGCCGAAG
>DAITMF010000021.1:0-3844 GCA_036835325.1 Flavobacteriales bacterium | reverse complement strand
GGTCAACGAGCGGAGTCGCTGTTGAATTAAAACCGTTGAAGCTACCGGCCACGTGCACGCCATCAAGCGACACGGTTTCGTTGCTCATATCAACCTGAAAAGTGACGGTGTAAAGGCACGAGCCATCGTCTTGAGTGGCTGATGCGTCAAAGTTGACGGCGTTGGCGTTGGTGCAGCCACCTACAGCCGGTGGGATGCATGCCACGCAGGTGCCAAAACAATGCAGGTCAAGCACCGTTGCTGCCGATGAAACCGACAAAAAGCGGTTGTTGCCGCCAAAACCATCGTTTTGACCGCAGGCCGCAGGTACTGATTCAGCAAATGCAAAATCTGTGCCGTTCAAATACTTATAAGTAACGAACTCACCGTTGGTGAGGGTGACTGTGGCGGCGTACACACCGTTGCCCTGATCGGTGAGCGGTGTTGCTGTGGTGCTGAAGCCGTTGAAGCTTCCGGCCACATGCACCCCGTTGGGCGATACGGTTTCGTTGCTCAGGTCAACCTGGAAGGTGACGTCAACGGGATTCGGACATACCGCGCATGAAGCGAAGCACACGGCCGACAGGGTAACATCGGTGGCCGGAACGGTGAAGAAGCGGTTGCCGCCGCTCTGGCATTCGAAGGGCACGCTCTCGTCTTGTCCCCACGTGTTGCCGTTGATGAATTTGTACTGGATGTTTGTCCCTTCGGGGATGGCGACCACAACGCTCCAGATGCCGTTGCCATGGTCGGTGAGCGGGGTGGCGCCGGGCGTCCACCCTTGGAAGCTACCCGCAACCGATACCCCGATTGGATTCACGGTTTGGAACGACATATCGACTTGGAAGGTCACGTTTGTTTGCGCAACCGAAGTGAGGTGGAAGAGCCCGGCAATGCACAGGGTCATCCAAAACGATTGAATTTTCATGGTCTAGAGGCGAATTTGGTTTGGATTGCTTTCAATCCGGTTAGGTGTGTACAAGTTACACTTTTTCGAAATCAAGTCAAGTGCCTTTCAGCGAAAAAGTGCACACATCCGCGCAGCGCAAACCCCAAAGAAGCGCACAGTGAACGGAACGCGTTTTGTACCTTTGCGGCTCATCATTCACGAAACACACCGTATGAACTACGACATCATTGTGCTTGGCAGTGGCCCCGGGGGGTACGTTGCCGCAATCCGCGCCTCGCAATTGGGCATGAAAGTGGCCATTGTAGAGCGTGAATCGCTTGGCGGTATTTGCCTGAACTGGGGGTGTATTCCTACGAAGGCCTTGTTGAAGAGCGCCAATGTGTTTGATTACATCAACCACGCCGGTGATTACGGCATTAAAGTGGGTTCGCCCGAGGTTGATTTCAAGGGCATGGTGGGCCGCAGCCGTGGCGTTGCCGACGGCATGAGCAAAGGCGTGCAGTTCTTGATGAAGAAGAACAAAATCGACGTGATCATGGGCGAAGGCAAGCTGCTTGCCGGTCGCAAGGTTGAGGTGAAAGACGCCGAAGGAAAAACGACTGCCTACGAAGCGAAGCACGTGATTGTGGCCACCGGTGCCCGCTCGCGCACCCTCCCGAACCTGCCGCAAGACGGCAAGAAAATCATCGGCTACCGCGAGGCCATGACCCTGAAAGACCAGCCCAAGAAAATGGTGGTGGTGGGCTCAGGCGCCATCGGAGCCGAGTTTGCCTACTTCTACAATGCCATCGGTACCGATGTGACCATTGTTGAGTTTATGCCGCGCATTGTGCCGGTTGAAGACGAAGAAGTAAGCAAAGAACTTGAGCGCGCGTACAAAAAGCAAGGCATCAAGATCATGACCGAAGCCGAAGTGACCTCGGTTGATACCAAGGGCAGCGGCTGCAAGGTGCACGTGAAGACCAAGAAGGGCGAAGAAGTGCTAGAGGCCGACATCGTGCTGAGCGCGGTGGGCGTGGTTTCAAACCTCGAAAACATCGGACTCGAGACGGTGGGCATTGCCACCGACAAGGGCAAGATTGTGGTTGACGAGTACTACCGCACAAACATTCCCGGGTACTACGCCATTGGCGACTGCGTGCCTGGTCCGGCTTTGGCCCACGTGGCCAGTGCCGAGGGCATCATTTGCGTTGAGAAGATTGCCGGAGCGCACACCGATCCGCTCGACTACGGCAACATTCCCGGATGCACCTACTGTTTCCCTGAGGTGGCCAGTGTGGGCATGACCGAGAAGGCAGCCCGTGAGGCCGGCTACGACGTGAAGGTGGGCAAGTTCCCCTTCTCGGCCAGCGGCAAGGCCAGCGCAAGCGGACACAAAGAGGGCTTTGTGAAGTTGATTTTCGACGCCAAGTACGGGGAGCTCTTGGGCGGCCACATGATTGGCGCCAACGTTACCGAGATGATTGCTGAGATTGTAGCGGTGCGCAAGCTTGAGACCACCGGCCACGAGCTGATCAAGACCGTACACCCCCACCCGACCTTGAGCGAGGCGGTGATGGAGGCGGCTGCAGCGGCCTACGGCGAGGTGATTCACCTGTAAGCCATGTTGGGGCGCGCGTTGGGCCTGGTTTTGCTGTTGCTCTCGGCGTTTGCCGTGGCACAGCCCGTGTACAACCGCTACCCGAATTCTACGAATTATGCCATAAGCTCCGGCAGCGCTGTGCTCGCCGGAGCTTCTTTTTTCATCCAGCGCAGTGTGCAGCCCTTGAGTTTAAGTGAGCTTTCACTGCTCGAGCAGCAGCAGTTTACGGGCTTGCAGGGCTGGAGCACCCGCCAGTGGAGTTTGCCTGCGGCCCACGCATCGGATGTGTTTTTACTGGGCTCAGCCGTGTTGCCTGCGGCGGTTTTTTTGTTTGAGGATGGACGGAAGGAGGCCCACCGCCACGTGCACATGTACGCGCAAACCGCCTTTTTGAACTACGCCGTAACGTCCTTGACCAAATCACTGGTGAAGCGGAACCGTCCGTTCGTTTACAACGTTGAAGCCCCCCTCGCCACCCGATTACAGCCTGACGCGCGGATGAGTTTCTTCAGTGGCCACACAAGCACGGTGGCGAGCTTCAGTTTTTTCACTGCTTCGGTGGTAAGTCGTTACACCGACCGTGCGGGCGTGCGCTGGGCGGCGTGGAGCACGGCGGCCTTGTTGCCTGCCATCACCGGCTACCTGCGCATGCGCGCCGGCAAGCACTACCTCTCAGACGTTGTGGTGGGGTATGCGGCAGGCGCCGCGATTGGCATTGGGGTGCCGTTGGTGCATCGGGGGGCAGCGGTTCATCGTTGAGCACGTGCGGTGCGCATGTGATACGTTTCGATACGATTTGATACGATTGTGAGCCGAAAAGGAGAAGTAGTACGCCCGAACAGCACACCAGGAGCGTTCTGGGACAAACATGGAACACCCCATTCTGACAGGCTATCCAGCACAACAAGCGGTTAAAAGAACAAAACCTTTTCAAGCGGAGATACTAATGGGAAGGTTTCACTATCACTTCACTTTGCAAGAACATATCAAACTAAAAGTCCACGAGGATTTTCAAAAGTAGGCGAGAACTAACAATTACTTATAGCCATTATTGTGCTCCGTTTATCTCCTTCATATTTCATTCAAACATTCTTCCAACGTCTCCTTTGATTTTCTGTAATCCCAATGGAATATTAATCTTGGTATGATATAGGTAAAAACTGTTGCGGCTAGTAGTCCCAATACTGATGCACTTCGAAACCAATACTTTACAGGGGTGATTAATAACTGTATTACTATCATTATACAGAACAACAAGTTAATCACGATCAGTAATGGACCAGATAAGGACGGAAAGCCAAACTTAACTTTAAGAGATTTAATGTATGTCCGCTTTAGTGTAGTTGGTTCGTTGCTATCACTGTAATCAGCTG
>DAITMF010000020.1:0-54145 GCA_036835325.1 Flavobacteriales bacterium | reverse complement strand
ACTCGCGACATTCAGCTTGGAAGGCTGAAGCTCTACCAACTGAGCTACTCCCGCTTTGATTTCATCGTGTGGGGGTAATAGGATTCGAACCTATTCAGTCTGAGACAACAGATTTACAGTCTGCCCCGGCTCTCCACCTCCGGCGTACCCCCAAAAAAAATATATTCTCTTTTCTTGATCAAAGAGAGCCGGTGGAGGGATTCGAACCCCCGACCAGCTGATTACAAATCAGCTGCTCTGGCCAACTGAGCTACACCGGCTTAATATCGTATGTCAAAGACCGTAATCAAGGTCAAAAAAAACACTCCCTCGCAAAAGGGAGTGCAAATGTAAGAAAGATTTTCACCGCGCAAAACATTGCGCCATATTTTTTATGCTCAACTGAACCCCACCTCAGTGGGCACGCGCTTTCTCGCGCTGCTTCTTGATCTGGCGACGCAATGCTTCAACCGCATCGTCAGTAGCTTCCTCAAAAGTACGGCATTGACGCTTGGCAAATAAATCCTTGCCCGGAACTGCCAATTTAATCTCTGCAATCTTGTTCTCGTTAACATCCGACTTCTCGAGTCGAAGAAATACCTCACTCGAAATAATGTGGTCGTGAAACGTGCTCAGCTTACCAATTTTCTCATTGATAAAGTCAACCAGCTTCTGGTCGGCATCAAAATGGATTGAGTGGACTTGTACTTGCATAGTGCTTGGTGTTTTATCCCTTGGGGTGGTTATCGGAATGAACGCGCTTCAGCTTTTCAATCGTATTGTGCGTGTACACCTGTGTGGCAGCCAAACTGGCATGCCCCAATAGTTCTTTTACTGTGTTCAGTTGAGCCCCGTTGTTGAGCATATGGGTTGCAAAAGTGTGTCGGAGTACATGCGGGCTACGTTTGTCGAGCGTGCTCACCCTTCCAAGGTAAGAATTAACTTTTCGATAAACAAATTTCGGATAGAGCTTTAACCCCGAATCAGTAAGCAGTAACTCAGCAACCTCATGCCCATAGGCTTTTCCACGCTCCTGAAGGTACATGCTCAGCTGTTCGATGGTCTTCTCTAATAACGGCAAAACCCGCTCTTTGTTACGTTTTCCTAACACCCGGAAAACCTTTTTTTCAAGATCTACATCCGAAGTTTTTAAACCAATCAACTCCGACAAGCGTATCCCGCTCTCGTACAATAAGGTAAGCATCAACCGATCGCGCTTGCCCATGAAATCATCCGTCCATGCCATCCCCTCAATCATCCGGTCCATCGATGACTGATCAGCAAAAACCGGCAACCGTTTCTCCGATTTGGGAGAACGCGTCCGAGAAACCGGATCTTTCTCAACCTTACCCTCACGGCGCAGGTACTTATAAAAGGTACTCAACCCTGAACGCTTTCGCTGAATGCTTCGCGCACTTACCCCGGATTCGCGCAAAGACGCAAGCCACGAACGCACATGCAGAGTTTGCACCTCCGCAAGGTCTTCAATGCCATAGGTAAAACCCAAGTATGCCGCGAACTGATCAAGATCCGTGCGGTAGGCCGTCAACGTATGCACCGATGACCGTCGCTCGGCCCGAAGGTATTCTAGAAATGAGGCTTGACTGGAGTGCATAAAAAAAGCGGTACCCTTTGGAGGTACCGCTAATATATTCATTCCACAGCAAATGCTTACAACTCGCGGTTAAAGAGTTGGGCAACGTAAATGGCTTTCTTCTTCTGTTCACGACGAACAACACTCGGCTTAATGTACTCCTGACGAGCACGAAGCTGACGCATAGCACCTGTACGCTCAAATTTCTTCTTGAACTTCTTCAGGGCGCGTTCGATGTTTTCGCCTTCTTTAACTGGAATGATCAACATAATCTTTCGTTCAAAATGGACGGCAAAGATAGTGAATTCAATTCACCATACAAGTTATCCGTTTAAAATTTCTCGGGAAATTACAAGTTTCTGAATTTCAGAGGTGCCTTCACCTATGGTGCACAGCTTGCTGTCGCGGTAGAACTTCTCCACCGGGAAGTCTTTTGTATAGCCGTATCCTCCAAAAATCTGTACAGCCTCGGTAGCTGAGCGCACCGCCACCTCACTCGCGTAGTACTTCGCCATGGCCGAAACCTTGGTTACTTTCTCTCCGCGATTCTTCAGGTCAGCGGCCTCATAAAGCAAAAGCTCGGCTGCTTCAATCTCCGTCGCCATATCGGCAAGCTTAAAGGCAATCGCCTGAAACGATGAAATCGGTTTTCCAAACTGATGACGCTCCTTCGAGTACTGCAACGCAGCCTCCAATGAGCCTTTGGCAATGCCAATCGACAATGCGCCGATGGAAATCCGTCCGCCATCAAGAATCTTCATGGCCTGAACAAATCCATCACCGACCTTGCCCAACACATTCTCTGCCGGTATGCGGCATTCTTCGAAGATCAACTCGGCTGTTTCGCTAGCGCGCATACCAAGCTTGTTCTCTTTTTTGCCTCCCCTGAAACCGGGTGTTCCACGCTCAACGATAAACGCTGTAATGCCCCGTGAATCGAGCAACTCACCTGTGCGAGCCAGCACAACGGCAACGTCACCACTAATGCCGTGGGTAATCCAGTTCTTGGTGCCATTGATGACCCATTCGTTGCCTTCCTGACGGGCAACACACTGCATGCGCATGGCGTCGGAGCCTGTATTGGCCTCTGTCAAACCCCACGCCCCTATCCATTGACCGGTGGCCAATTTTGGCAGATACTTGCCCTTCTGTGCTTCATTGCCAAAGGCCATGATGTGACCTGTACACAGCGAATTGTGCGCCGCAACAGACAAGCCAATGGAGCTGCACACCTTGGTAATCTCTTCGATAACTTTAATGTACTCGAAGTACCCCAAACCGGCGCCTCCGTACTCTTCGGGCACCAAAACACCCATCATGCCGAGTTCGCCCAAGCGATGGAAAAGATCTTTTGGGAAGTGCTGCGATTCGTCCCATTCCATGTAGTGCGGACGAATCTCACGTTCTGCAAAGTCACGCGCCATTTGGGCGATCATCTGCAGACTTTCATTGTGTTCAAAGTTCATTGCTTTAAACTGCGATTTTCTGAGAGATGACAAGAATTCACTGCTGGTGTTCAGCAGCGCGCTAAAATAGCAATATTCGGTGATTCTTTGGTCAGAATTCGGCCGCCGCCCAGCGCTTCAATGCCCATTAGAAACGAAAAACCGCTTACCGCTGCCCCACTTTGCCTCACCAAGGCCGCTGCAGCCAGCGCACTACCGCCGGTGGCCAGAAAATCATCATGGATGTGAACCCGATCGCCGGTGCCTAAGGCATCTTTGTGGACTTCAATTTCCGCGGTGCCATATTCCAATTCATAACTCACTTTGTGGGTTTCGTAAGGCAGCTTACCGCGCTTTCGAAGCGGCACAAAGGGCAGTTGCAATTCGAGCGCCATGGCCATGCCAAACAAGAAGCCTCGACTTTCAATACCAGCGATGACGGTGGTGTCAGGGCTCACCGATGCACACAACTTCCGAAGCACCTGCCGACACAAATCGGGCTTGTTCAGCAGCGTTGTGATGTCGCGAAACGCAATGCCGCTCCGAGGGAAATCGTGCACAACGCGCACAGTCTCGAGCAATTGTTCTTCAAGGGGTTTCAACATGGATGTAGGGTAGTATGCGTTTATAAACGCTGTCATTGATCAAATGGTGGCTGCGCAAGTCAGTGGTATCAAGCCGTCCGCGGTGGCCGCGCATGGCCACAAGCGACTTGGCCAACTTATACCTTATATAAGGGTGTTTACCGAGCACCTCACTATCTGCCCTATTCAAGTCAAGCTTTGCGTGAGGTGTCAGCGGTGCAGTTGACGCACAGAGCACTTTGCATACCTCGGGGTGCAATCCGTAAATTTCGGAGTACTGCGCTGTAGAGTAAAATCCGCCCAAGCGATCACGGTAAGCCAAAATGCGCTGTGCCGAAGCTCCGCCAATTCCGCGAATTGAAACCAATGCAAGCGAATCGGCCGTGTTGATGTCAATCAACACAATGGGTTGTTCTTCTTTTTTAGGGTTGGATGGATGACGCTGATTGTTCGCCAATTCATCGGGCTGCGCCCCAAGTATATCCGTTTCATCGGGGTGAAACTCCATATCGTCACGATGACGCGCGAGCCATTCCTGCGACACAACGAAAACCTTGGCTACGTCTTCAACACTTCCAAAGCCTTTCGAACGTTCGCGGTAGCGGATGAATGCAGCGGCTTGTTTGTCTGACAATCCCAAACGCACCAAATCATCGTGCACCACGGTGTTTGGGGAAAACGGAAAGTATGCTTCCTCCTTGACATCCTTCGGATAGGTGCGGCCAGAACGACGTACATACCCGGCGTCATCCTTCGGTACTTCAGCGGAGTGAACATACCGTGCGATGACATCTTCGGAGGGCTCAGGAGGTGGTGAGTTCTTCGACACGCCGTCCATCCATCCAAAATAAAACAAAAGAACAGCGAGCAGGGTCAACAGTCCTGAACGTTCACGTTTCAAGATGTACACCTGCCGCTTGAGCTGCGACAGAATATGGAGTTTCATTATTAGGTATAGCGTTTGATTTCGCCTGATTTTACTCTTCGGCGATAATCACGCAAGTCGCGCAGGAGCTCTGGTGCTAGGAAATAGAGCCCGAGCACGTTGGGGAAGCACATGGCAAAAATCATGGCGTCACCAAAGTCAAACACCTGTTTCGCGCTAATCGCCGAGCCCACGACAACAAACACCAGGAACAATGCTTTGTAAACCGTTTCAGTTCGTTTGCTCTCACCAAAGAGGTAGGTCCAGGCCTTCAAGCCATAGTACGACCACGAAATCATTGTAGAGAGCGCGAAGAGAATCACTGCAGCCGACAACACGGGTGGAAACCATGAAATGGTTTGAGAAAACGAACTGCTGGTCAAACTGATGGCATCCAACTCGCCGGCGCGGTCGTTGACAAACACTTCGGTGGCCGTGAAATCGCCGTAGTCGGAAATGACAATCACCAGTGCAGTCATGGTACAAATCACAACGGTGTCAATAAAAGGCTCGAGCAATGACACCAATCCTTCAGAAATTGGCTCATCGGTTTTCGCTGCGCTGTGTGCAATCGATGCCGAACCAATGCCCGCTTCATTCGAGAAGGCCGCCCGGCGAAACCCTTGAATTAGCACGCCAATCATACCGCCGTACATGGCTTCAGCGGCAAACGCACCTTCGAAAATCCGTCCAAATGCAAAAGGCACCTGATCAATATTGGCAAAAATGACCACCAAAGCTCCCAATACATAAATAACCACCATAAACGGAACAACCTTATCGGTCACACGGGCAATTGACTTGATTCCACCAATGATGATTATACCCACGAGCACAGCCATCGCCGTGCCAAATAACCAGCCGCGGTTGTAAAGAAACGACTCAGACCCGCCTGTTACTTGAATAAGCTGCTCGGTTGCTTGGTTGATTTGCACCATGTTGCCACCTCCAAACGAGCCTCCGATACATGCAATGGCAAAGATGACGGCCAGCACTTTTCCGGTGCCTCCAAAGCCGCGCTTGGCCAGCCCTTGACTGAGGTAGTACATCGGTCCGCCTGATACCGAGCCATCGGCATTCTTTTTGCGGTACTTCACACCTAGGGTGCATTCAACGAACTTCGAGCTCATTCCGAGCAAACCGGCGATAATCATCCAAAAAGTGGCGCCCGGTCCGCCAACAGAAACGGCAACGGCCACGCCGGCAATGTTGCCAATGCCGACTGTTCCTGAGAGTGCGGCAGTTAACGCTTGAAAGTGCGACACCTCTCCGGTATGGTTCGGATTGTCGTACTTGCCGCGAACAACGTCAAGAGCATGCCGAAACCCTGAAATATTGACAAATCGAAAGAATACCGTAAAAAACACTGCTCCGGCGATGAGCCAAAGCAAAACGAACGGAATCTTCACATTTTGGTAGACGATTCGGTAAGGTTCTCCTGAAAGCTGGTCAGGCGTACCGTTCAAGACGAGTGAAGCGTTGTTCAATTTCTCAAAGACAACGGGCACCCCTATGCGTTGATTCGCAATAACCGTGGTGTCGCTCACATCGCCAATCGTCAGAACATAGCTAAGGTCAAAACTGCCATCGGCCTTGCCGTAGATGAATATGGGGATGTTCTTAAGCGCTTTCTTTCCTGCACCCAGTTCAACCTGCGGCCCGGAGTCGTCAACAATCATTTTAAACACGTTTCTCCCATCGGCCTTTCGGGCGAGTTCAATTTCTTCGTCGATGGTGATCGAGAAGAAAACCACTTCAGTGATTGCTTTTGTTACCGGTTCTACGGCCGCATTGATGCGGTCATCGATGGTGGGTTTCTGGTCTTGGCCAACACCATTGTACGCTGTTGCCACAAGAAGCGTCAACGCCAGAAAAAAACGAGAAAATACGGTCATAACAGGTCTTCGGTTCGGCCAAATATAGGCCTTTCCGTTGATACCGTTGTCGCATTTATTGCCGCAGCCATGAATTACAAATCCCAAATGGTCGATCGCTTCCGCCGGGGCTTGAAGTAATCTTTGTTCTCGAGAATGAAGGCCATCACAAGGTAAATGAGAAGCGGAGACCCAAGTGCAATGCAGCTGAGGTATATGAATGCCAAACGCACTTTGTGCACTTCGATCCCGAGTTTCCGGCCCCACCATTCGCAAACGCCGAAGGCCTGACGCTCGAAGAAATCTAAAGTACGTGCGATCATTTAAGTGTGGTTTAGCAAAGTTGTACCAATGGAGCAAGATAAGCATTTTTTTCGTGAACAGTAATTGTGAAACAGGTGCAGTTGGCCTTGGCTATCAAGCAAGCTTTCAGATTTCCATCCGATGCTTTGCCACATGCGTGTGTACTTATTGTCTTCGGGAGGCAAGGCCTCATACCAGCTCAAAATAGCTTCCGTTTGCTCAGGAGTACCGAAATGACGGGCTCTGTAGAAGAGCATTGGCAGGGCAGCATTGGCTATAAGGCTGTCAATGCTTTGCTGCCCCATGCGTTCGCTTTCACCCGGTTGCGCCGCCAAGTTCAATGCCAAAGTGGGCATTCGTATTTCAAACAGCGCCCTCAACTCATCGAGTGAAGCGGCATTCGCAATGCTGCTCCAGCTGAAGCTGCCTCGGTGAATAAGAGCTGCCAACTGACCAAGTCGAACCCGCGGATGGTTCTGCGGCTTCATACGTCCGCGGTGCCAAACCGCAGGGTGGGCCGGCTCCAATTTCAGCAAATTGCAAAGGTGGCTGTACTCGTCCTCAAAACGCTTGTGCTCGCGCAGCCTAGCATCCAGGGCAAACCAACCGGAGTGAAGCGCCAACAATGCCTCCAATTGAAATGTACGGTCGGCTATCTTGGCCAAGGCTTGCCACGGCAAACTCGCTGCAAGCTGTTCATAGGCATACTTGTTCAATCCGAAGCCAAATCCACGGCAAAGCATGTGCCACCATACGGCGTTCCAATCACCGCGGTAGCTGTGCAAAAGCTGCTCAACACGCACACTGCGCTCATCAAGCCGCTCTATGCCCATGCGTTGAAGCCACATTGAACGCGCTGTATCCGACACTTCGTGCAAACCCGATGCGCATGCTACATGGCTCGGTGTTTCGATAAAGCGACAGTACGACTGCCAATGCAAATCATCGAGCAACCCCTTTAGCTCCAGGGTTGGCACTTCTTGGCCTGCATCGTTGACCAACGGTTCGTCATTCTCGTGTACGACGTGCAAAACGACGTTGTTGTACGAGGGGTCACCGGCATGGCGGTGCCTGCGCCAATCGGAAGCCTTGATGTGGATTTCAACGCTGCCCACCCAGAGTTCGCGTCCGATGCGCAAGCGGGCTTCAAGGAAGTCAGGCCCGCTGTGTCGATTCCAGTGGCCTTGATAAAGCACCGTCAACTCCCTGCCCGATGTGCATTTCAAGGCACCATGGGGCAGTCGCTGGCAGCGCCATACATAGTGTAGGTAGTCTTCGTTCATGCCGCGAATATGCGCGGTCAAGCTGTTGACTCCTTCAATTATTTCACAAGTGTTGGAGTGTTTTTTACGGATGCAATTGCTCACCTCCTTCAGTCAGCCATCAAGCCATTCGCTGACCGGGAAGGGTATGTTTTAGGAGGATGCGGACGGATTCTTTTCGTACCTCAGGATGGTCACGGTGCGACCAAATGCGCTCGCGTGCGGCTCGCGCCGATGCTTCTGGATCAACAATCGGAAACGGATAGTCGACACCCAGCTCGACTCCGTTCAAAACCGCAACCATGGGCGGCATTTTCCAAGGTTCATGAACATCAGGCCCCGACAAGGCCGACAGCTCAGGCACCCATTTGCGAATGAAGTCTCCCTTCGGGTCGTGATCCAAACCCTGCTTCACCGGATTGTAGATGCGTACTGTGTTAATTCCGGTTACACCGGCCTGCATTTGGAACTGGGGATAATGGATGCCCGGTTCAAAATCGAGAAAGAGTGAAGCAAGGTAGTCGGCTCCACGTTTCCAGTGCTGCCAAAGGTTTTGGGTGAGGAACGACACCAACATGGCCCGCATGCGAAAGTTGATGTAGCCCGTTGAAATCAAACAGCGCATGCAGGCGTCAACCAATGGTATGCCTGTATGCCCCGTTTTCCAAGCTGCAAGGAGGGCGTCATCATCGCCCCGATCAAGCAAATCATAGCCGCGGTTGATGTTTTCAAATTCCATCCGGCATTCGCTCTCGAACTTTTGAATGAAATGACAATGCCAACGGAGCCGAGAAGCAAACGCTGTGAGCTGACGCAAATGAAGTTTCTTTTCCCGTGCCTTTTCTTGCGCTTGGTACACTTGCCGAATGCTCAAATTTCCCCAAGCGATGTAAGCACTGAGTCTGCTGCATCCTTCCCTGCTCGCCTCGGGCTTCGATATGCTCGCGCTGTAGTGGCGCACGCGGTGGTTGACGAAATCATGCAGCACGTTGAGGGCGATCCCTTCACCTCCGCGCTGAAAAACAGGGTCACGTGCAAGGTCATGACGCACCACACCGCGCGAGAATACGGCCTTTCGTGTTAAAGCAGGCCTAAACTTTTGCCAATTGGGCTCGTCGGTTGGCTGGGCCATGATTGAATACCATTCTTCACGCCACTGAGCCCGTCGTGTTAATCCGCGCTGAACTCCGTTCGATGGAAATTCGTACCAACCGATGCTACGCGTTTTGAACCACCGCTTCATCAAGCGATCACGGTCATAAGTGGCCTTCAAACCCGTTTCTTCGAAGCTGTAAACACTGTGCACTCTGAAGTTGGAAGCAAGTTTATCAAACACTTCGGCTGCGCTTCCACGCCGCACCAGCACAGCGGTGCCGTAGCGTTCAAGTTGGGCGTCAAGATCGTCTAAACCGTCGTTAACGAACTGCCAATGGCGATCGCTGTACTGCTCAAGCTCATCGAACAAGGATTCGACTAAATACAGAAAAACAATGGGCAAACCCGCTTCGATGGCAGCCTTCAAAGGCGCATGATCGCGAAGCCGCAAATCGCGCTTGAACCAAACCACACTGATGGTTGAGCCGGTCGGCATAGCGCGAATTGCTTAAAGCGTTTTAAGGTCTTGATCAGGTTTGGCATACGCGTAACGCGCTAACCGCTCAGTGCGGTGGTAGCTATCGAGTCCTGAAATGGTCGCGGTACCAATGGTTTCAATATCGAGGTAACCGTCAGCGGTTATGGCAGTGAGGGGCACATCCGTCCAAACAACTTCACCAATGATTAGCCGTGTCCCGTTGAGTTCAATGGGCAGGTCATTGACTAGCCGAAGGCCCATTCGCAAGGGCGATTCAGCCACTGCAGGTGCTTCAAAATCATCAACCCAAAGCGGCGTAAGACCGGTGGCTACAAATTCACTTTCTCCCTGTGCATAACGTGCGCTAGTTTGGTGCGCCTGGGCCACCCACTGCGTTGAAACGTGGTTGATGGTGAAGCTGCGTGTGAGCATAATGTTTTCATAGGTATCTCTGGGGACGGATGGCGGACGCATCACAAATGCCATCAGCGGCGGATTCGACCCGATGTGCACCACTGAGCTTACAATGCACAAATTGGTACGTTGGCGTTGGTCACACGTGCCAATTACGGATGCGCTCTTGAAGCCACTCAAACTGTTTACGAATGCCGCTCTGTAGCGCTGCGGCATTGCATCGAGGTCGGTTCGCGTGAAACGTTTCATACGCGTAGGCGCGACATTCCGCCGTCGACATGAATGATTTGTCCGCTCATCCAAGCACTGCCTTCGCCCAACAAAAAGGCGGCTGTGGCAGCAAGTTCTTCGGCTGAACCAACCCGTTTTAAGGGGTGGCGCAGGGCGGCGGCTTCTTGTTTCTTCTCGTTGTTCAGCAAATTCTCTGCCAAAGAGGTATCGGTGAGCGAAGGCGCGATGGCATTGACCCGAATCAGGGGTGCCAACTCAGCAGCCAACGAACGAGTCAATCCCTCAACGGCTGCCTTGGCGGCCGAGATTGAAGCGTGAAAAGGCATGCCCGTTCCAACGGCTACCGTGCTGAACAGCACTACTGAAGGATGACTTCCCGCCTTCAGTAGTTTCAAATTGGCCTGTATGTTCTGGAAAGCACCCAAGTAATTGATCCTCAAATCGTCGAGCAAGTGTTCTTCGCGAAGCGATGTGAAGGGTTTCAGGGTGATGCTTCCCGGACAGTAAACAAGGCCGTCTAGGCGATTGGTGACGCTGGTAAAATCGACCGCCGAAGCGACAGCATCTGCGGTAATTGGGGTGTATTTCGCATGACCTGAAAAGCCTCCCGATCGTGAAACGCCAATAACTCGGTGGCCTTCACTCAACAAACGGTTCCGCAGTGCTTCGCCGATGCCTTTTGAGTCGCCAATAACTGCAATGGTTCTCATTTCGATCTGAGTTTCTCGATTTCACGTTCGATTTCAGCGGCACGGGCAGTAAGCTCATCGGCCTTTCTGCGATCGACTTTGCTCAGTTCAAAGGCCTTGGCCAATGCTTCACGGTGCTCCTTTTCGAGCTTCGCGATGGGGTCTTTTTTGAATAGTCCAAACATGCCTTTACAACAAGCAAATGCTGAGCTTGTTCGGTACACGAAGTGGTTTCTCACACCGCCACCACAGCGTGCGCTTGGGGCGCAGACAGGCCGATGAACACACTGCTGGAAATCCATCCCCCCAAGTCAGAAAAAAACACCGCGAATCCAAGTGATTTATTGCTAATTTTGCCGCTCAATTCAAGGATACAACGATGAGAGAAATTCAATTCCGCGAAGCCGTCCAGGAAGCGATGACTGAAGAAATGCGCCGCGATGAGCGCGTATTTTTGTTGGGCGAGGAAGTTGCCGAATACAACGGTGCATACAAAGCAAGTAAAGGCATGCTCGATGAATTCGGCCCGCGCCGTGTAATCGATACGCCAATCGCTGAGCTTGGCTTCGCCGGCATAGCAGTGGGCGCAGCAATGAACGGACTTCGTCCGATCGTTGAATTCATGACCTGGAACTTTGCCATCCTTGCCGCCGACCAAATCATCAACAGCGCAGCGAAAATGCTGCAAATGTCAGGCGGTCAGTACAGTGTGCCCATTGTGTTCCGCGGACCAAACGCCCAAGCCGGTCAGCTCGCTGCGACCCACTCGCAGAGCTTCGAGTCGATGTACGCGCACATTCCCGGCCTCAAAGTCATCACGCCTTCAAACCCTTACGATATGAAAGGGTTGTTGAAGTCGGCCATCCGTGACAACGACCCGGTACTGATCATGGAAAGTGAAAAAATGTACGGCGACAAAGGTCTTGTACCTGAGGGTGAATACCTTATCCCGATTGGCGTGGCCGATGTGAAGCGCAAAGGCACCGATGTAACCATCGTGTCATTCGGTAAAATCATGAAGACCGCCCTTGCAGCAGCCGAAGAGTTGGAGAAAGAGGGCATCAGTGCTGAAGTGATTGACTTGCGTACCATTCGTCCGCTCGACATCGACACCATCATCGCTTCGGTAAAGAAAACCAACCGACTGATCGTCCTCGAAGAAGCCTTCCCGGTGAACAGCATTTCGACTGAGGTGGCTTACCGTGTGCAAGCCAATGCATTCGACTACCTCGATGCGCCCATTCGTCGCTTGACACAAAGCGACACCCCATTCCCGTTTGCGCAATCGTTGATTGACGCTGCATTGCCAAACGTTGGCGATGTTGTTCGCACAGCAAAAGAACTCCTTTACGTAACCAAATAACCTACCCTACGGATTTCAGAATTTGCAAGAGTTCCCGAAAGGGGTATTTTTGCGCGCCTTCCCGAAACCGTAAACCGAAACGAAACAACCATGGAGCAAAACATTCTTTACTTCGTTCCTGCCCTAGCCATCATCGGCTTAATATTTATGGGCATCAAAGCAGCCTGGATTAACAAACTCAGCTCAGGAGACGAGCGCATGAGCGACATCGCGCGCTACATTCGCGAGGGCGCCTTGGCATTCCTTGCTGCTGAATACCGCATATTGGCCATTTTCGTGGTTATCGCCGGTGCTTTGCTCGGCGTAATCTCATACGTTGTACCGACCACTCACTGGACCATCATCATTGCCTTTGTCGTTGGTGCAGTATTTTCTGCACTCGCAGGTAATATCGGCATGCGCATCGCAACCGCTGCCAACGTGCGCACCACCCAAGCAGCGCGCACCAGCATCATCGAAGCCCTCAAGGTTTCGTTCGGTGGTGGAACCGTTATGGGCCTCGGCGTAGCCGGACTCGCAGTATTCGGGTTGAGCATCTTCTTCATCGTGTTCCTATCAATGTTTGTGACTGAAGGCGGTGACTTTTACAACCAAATGACCATGACCCTCGAAGCCCTTGCCGGCTTCTCTCTGGGCGCTGAGTCAATTGCACTCTTTGCACGCGTGGGCGGTGGTATTTATACCAAAGCGGCCGACGTAGGCGCTGACCTCGTAGGTAAAGTGGAAGCCGGAATTCCTGAAGACGACCCACGCAACCCGGCGACCATCGCCGACAACGTGGGTGATAACGTGGGCGACGTTGCAGGTATGGGTGCTGACCTTTTTGGCTCATACGTGGCCACCGTGCTTGCCGCAATGGTGCTCGGTAACTACATTATTAAAGATATGGCCACCGAAGCCGGCGCACCCTTCACGGATGCGTTCAACAACATGGGCCCTATCATCCTACCGCTTGTGATTGCAGCGGTAGGCATCATTGCTTCAATCATCGGAACCTTCTTCGTGCGCATCAAATCTGAAAATGCAAAAGAAGCCCAAGTACAAAGCGCACTGAACCTCGGTAACTATGTCTCAATTGCGTTAACCGTTGTCGCATGCTGGTTCTTGATTGCATGGATGCTCCCTGAAACCATCCACATGAACTTCTTTGGAGAAGGACGTATTGCAGTACCCAGCCGCCACGTATTCTACGCCACCCTCGTTGGTCTGGCAGTAGGATGGCTCATCTCAGCCTTCACCGAATACTACACTGCACTTGGTAAAAAACCTGTACTCAACATCGTACAGAACTCGTCAACCGGCGCAGCGACCAACATCATCGCCGGTTTGGCAACAGGTATGAAGTCAACTGCCTCTTCGGTGATTCTTTTTGCAGCAGCCATTTGGGGCTCTTACGAGCTCGCCGGTTTCTACGGTGTGGCCATTGCCGCATCGGCCATGATGGCCACCACCGCTATGCAATTGGCCATCGACGCTTTTGGCCCGATTGCCGACAACGCAGGTGGTATTGCTGAAATGAGCGAACTTCCGAAAGAAGTGCGCACACGCACCGACATTCTCGACTCGGTGGGTAACACCACCGCAGCAGTAGGTAAAGGCTTCGCCATCGCATCGGCAGCACTCACCGCTTTGGCCCTTTTCGCTGCTTACGTGACCTTCACCGGCATCGAAGGCATCAACATCTTCAAAGCCGACGTTCTTGCAGCGCTCTTCATCGGAGGTATGATTCCGGTGGTGTTCTCTGCTTTGGCCATGCAGTCAGTTGGCCGTGCCGCAATGGATATGGTGAACGAGGTGCGTCGTCAGTTCCGCGAAATTCCTGGTATTATGGAAGGCACCGGACAGCCCGAATACGGCAAGTGCGTTGACATTAGCACCAAGGCCGCACTGCGCGAAATGATGCTACCGGGTGCGATCACCATCATCACCCCTATCGTTATCGGATTCGTAATGGGCGCTGAGGCACTCGGTTCGTACATGGCAGGTGTAGCCGTTTCAGGTGTTCTTTGGGCGATTTTCCAAAACAACGCCGGTGGCGCATGGGACAATGCCAAGAAGTCATTTGAAGCCGGTGTGATGATCAACGGCGAAATGACCTACAAAGGCTCTGACGCTCACAAAGCAGCCGTTACGGGTGACACCGTAGGTGACCCATTCAAAGACACTTCAGGACCATCAATGAACATCCTCATCAAATTGACCTGTTTGGTTGGATTGGTGATTGCCCCAATCCTCGGCGGGCATACAGCAACCGAAGCCCATGGTGACTCCTCTCCGAAGCACGAAACAGCTCCGGAAACTGCACCCACTGCTGCCGTGAACTTTCAGGATGTTCAATAATTGATCGCCAATTCGAACTTTCTCAAAAGCCCTTGAAACCTTCGAGGGCTTTTTCATGTATTGTAGCCCTAAGTAAATCGACAAACCACTCCTATGAAACACCTGTTTCTCTCATTCATCACCGCAATCGTGCTCATGGCCTGCGGCAATTCAGAAACACCTGCTGAAACAGCAGCTGATCAACCTGCGAAATCGCCTGCTTGCGCGTGTGTTGACCACTACAAGACCGACGACAGTCTGTTGAAAGCTAAATGCGACGAGCAACGCAAAGACCAGTCCTTCGACGAAGAATTCCGCCGTTGCCTCGGGGCCTCAATTCTCGGTAAAGAACCCGGCCAAGTTGAACTGCGTAAAGAAGAGGAAATGTCAATCGAATCACCCGGAGATGGCCGATTCGCCGTGGTCACCGAGCGTTCGCGCATTGGCTGGTCAGCCCGCAAAATTGGTGGCGGACACAACGGAGAAGTTCCGGTTAAAGGTGGCTTCTTCACCTTCGAAGGCGGTAACATCACCGGTGGTGAAGTAATCATTGACATGGCTGCATTGGCCAACCGTGACCTCAAAGACGAAGCCGAACGATTGAAACTCGAAGGCCACCTCAAATCGGCCGATTTTTTTGATGTTGCCAAATACCCTGAAGCCAAGTTCGTCGTGTCTTCAGCGAGCATCGTTGAAGGCAAAGGCGACATCGTGGGTCAGCTCACCATCAAAGGAACAACCAAAGCTGCCACGCTAAAAAGTGCCGTCGTGGCACGCAGCGGAAACAACGAAGCTGTCATCGGTGGCGCGCTCATCTTCGACCGCACCGAATACAACATCCGCTACGGATCAGCCAAGTTCTTCGATGACCTCGGCGATGCGGTTATCAACGATGAAGTGACACTTAATATTGGGGTGCGCGGGCGCCGAGACTCGTAAGCTTCTAAAACGAATAAAAAAGGGGGAAAGCTGTGCTTTCCCCCTTTTTCGATTTTTTAGTCTGGATGGATGGATGTCAGGCCTGTGTCAAAACAACCCGTTTACTTCTGCATCAATCGATTGGATAATTCTGCCCAAATCTTCATCGTTCTCGTGAAAACGATTGTTGTCAACATCAATGATGATCAACTTGCCTTTTTCGTAGGTTGAAATCCATGCTTCGTAGCGCTCATTCAAGCGGTTCAGGTAGTCCAAACGGATGGCTTCTTCGTACTCACGTCCGCGCTTCTGAATGTTCGCCACCAAAGTGGGCACACTCGCTCGAAGGTAGATCAAGATGTCAGGCGGTGTGAGAAACCGCTCCATCAATTGAAACAGGGCCACGTAGTTCTCAAAATCGCGTGTGGTCATCAACCCCATCGCATGCAGGTTCGGTGCAAAGATGTAAGCGTCTTCGTAGATGGTACGGTCTTGCACAATCTTCTCCCCTGAATCACGGAGGGCCATGATTTGCGAAAAACGTGAATTCAAGAAGTACACCTGGAGGTTGAACGACCAGCGCTGCATGTCTTTGTAAAAGTCATTCAGATAGGGGTTGTCGTCAACCGCTTCAAAATGGGGCTTGTATTTGTAGTGCTTGGCGAGTTGGGTAGTCAAGGTTGTCTTCCCACTGCCAATGTTTCCGGCAATAGCGATGTGCATGAAGTCAGATTTTTGGAGCGTCTAAAGTAAGAAAATCTATCTGTGCCACTGACCGGAAAAGCACGCGATTAGCGGTCATATATCCACAATTGTCCGGCAATGAGAAGATAGATCCGCTTGGCATCTACATCCGCATGTTCGGTGGGTTGGGGCAGCGCCACCGGCGTGGGGAGCATTTCTCCATAGCGCATCCAAAATAAACCGTAATCGGTGGCCAAGCTCATGCCCGAGGCATGTGTACGCAATTCGCGCAAACCTTGAATGGGAATGCTGCGCACAAAGGTTCCAAAGCGGTCGAAAATCCACAATCCGTGGGTGCGATCGGCGATTATCAGCTGTTCGTGCCGTTCAGCCATCCCTACAATTTCGGGTGAATGCCCTGTTACAGCAGGCAAATAACCGGTTCCGGCGCGGCGAATCATTCGATCGTCAATGCGAATCACCTCTTTGTTCAGCGCATCGTACACCCAAAACTCTTGGTTTACGCCTGAAGCTACCCACTGGGGCATCCCCCATCCTCCATCCCATAAACGCAGCACACGTTGCTCGCTCAGGGTATTGTCAAGCGCAACCAGCGTTCCGGTTTCCGGATAAAACAAAAGCGGTCGCAAGGGGTCGCTGACGTCAAGTTGACTCGGTGAGCCGAGGTCCATACGGCTATACACAAAGCGCATCCGTCCGTCTCGGTCATACAAGGTCAACGAATAATCACGCACCCCGTAAATGTACCCCAAGTCATCAACGTGAAAACGCTCTGCATCCAACGGAAAAACCGTCGAAAATAGTACAATCAGAAGGGTGAAGCAGTGCATCATTCTACCAAAGCATTGTCACGAAAGGCCGTTGAAAATTCAAGTATCGCGTCAAGATGGCTGCGATCATTGCTCAACCGTGGCACTTTGTGCTGACCGCCCACCTTGCCTTTCGACTTCAACCACTCATAAAACGTGCCAGAAGGCATCGTGCGTACGATCGGCCTCCGTAAATTCAAGTCAAAACTGCGTTTGGCCGCATAATCGGTGTTCACGGCTTTCAGTCCTTCGTCAAGGTGGGTGACGAATGCTTCTAAGTCTGCTGGGTGGGTTTCAAACTCCACCAGCCATTCATGGGCTCCGGTTGACTCGCCCGTCATATAGACCGGACAAGCAGTGTATTCGGTGACTTTCGCTCCCGTTGCCTCACAGGCTGCGGTCATGGCGGTTTCAGCATTGTCAATGATCAACTCTTCACCAAAAGCGTTGATGAACAACTTCGTACGACCACTGACTTGAATTCGGAACGGGTTCAGCGAGGTAAACCGCACCGTATCACCCACCATATAGCGCCACAAGCCGGCATTGGTGCTGATCACCAAGGCGTAGTTGCAATCGGTTTGCACTTCATCAAGCTGTAAGGTGCGGGGCTCAGGTTTGCCCAATTCGTCCATGGGCATGAACTCGTAGAAAATGCCGTAGTCAAGCATGAGCAAGAGGTCATCGGCGTTCAATCGGTCTTGGATTCCGAAAAAGCCCTCGCTTGCGTTGTAGGTTTCAACGTACTGCATGTCGGGCTTGGGAATGATCTGTTCAAATTGGCTGCGGTAGGGCTTAAAGCTCACACCGCCGTGGGTGAACAACTCCAAGTTTGGCCATACCTCCAAGATGTTCGAAGCACCTTTGATTTCCATAATGCGTTTGAGCAAAACCAATGTCCAAGAAGGCACACCTGCAATCATGGCGACATCTTCATCCATGGTGGCGAGTGCCATTTTCTCGATCTTCTCTTCCCAGTTGTCCATCAAGGCGATATCGCGGTTGGGAGTCCGTTTAAGCTCAACCCACATGGGCAGGTTTTTGATGATGATGGCCGAAAGGTCGCCCGTATAGCAGTCTTCGCTTTCTTCATGTAGCTTGCTGCTGCCACCCATGACCAGTGTTTTGCCTGAGTAAATCTTGGCATCCGGGTTGTTTTCGAAGTACAATGCCAGCAGGTCTTTTCCTCCCTTGTAATGGCATTCTTCTAGGGCCTCCAAGGTAACGGGGATGAACTTGCTTTTGTCGCTGGTTGTGCCTGACGATTTGGCAAACCACTTCACACGCGATGGCCACAGCACGCCTTGCTCTCCATTGCGGAGGCGTTCAATCCACGGCCGAAACTCATCGTAATTGCGAATCGGTATGCGTTGTTTGAAGTCGGCGATATTCTCGATGGCGTCAAAACCGTGCTCCTTGCCGAACTCCGTTTCCCGTCCTTCCTCCAGCAAACGCTCAAACCACTCCTGTTGAACTTCAAGTGGGTATTTGCGAAACAGGTCAATTTGATGAACCCGTTTCTTCATGAACCAAGACAGTAGGGCGTTAAAGGGCATGCATCTGGAGATTTGACTTCGAAGATACGCATTCGGTACTTGCCTTTTTATGGGGATGGATGGAAGCGCTTTGGGGCTCATCGTCACGTCATCCCCAAAACAAAAAAGGCGAGCCGAAACTCACCTTTTTTTCTTTGTAGCGGGGACAGGAATCGAACCTGTGACCTTCGGGTTATGAGCCCGACGAGCTACCTCTGCTCTACCCCGCAATCTTGAGTGCAAATATACCAAGTTTTCTCATCTTTGCAACCACATTAACAGTCTTTAAAATTTTGACACACCGCGCAGGCTTTGTAAACATAGTGGGCAGTCCCAACGTCGGGAAATCCACCCTCATGAACCGCCTTGTAGGTGAACGACTTAGCATCATTACGTCTAAGGCGCAAACCACTCGGCACCGCATCATGGGGCTCGTCAATGGCGACGATTTTCAAATCGTTTATTCCGATACGCCCGGCGTACTCGACCCAAAATACAAACTTCAAGAGGGCATGATGCGCTTCGTTCAAAGCGCCTTGCAAGATGCCGACGTGCTCATTGTTGTCACCGATATCTTCGAAGACGACATGAACCACCCCGAAACCCTCGAGAAAATTGCCCGCATGGAGGTGCCCGTGTTCGTCCTCATCAACAAGGTCGACCTCGCCGAACCGGATGTCATCGAGGCACGCATCACCCAGTGGAAAGAACGTATTCCGCGTGCAGTCGTAGGACCAATCTCGGCGCTGCACGGGTTCAACACTGAAAACATCCTGCAGTATGTTATCGACAAACTGCCTGAAAGTCCGCCCTATTTCCCGAAAGATGAGCTGACTACCAAACCGATGCGCTTCTTTGTGTCTGAAATCATCCGCGAAAAAATTCTCCTCAACTACAAGCAAGAGATTCCCTATTCGTGTGAAGTGGTTGTGAGCCAGTACTTGGAAGACGGGCCGGTCATCCGCATCCGCGCTGAAATCGTTGTGGCCCGTGAATCACAAAAAGGCATCCTCATCGGACACAAAGGCAGTATGCTCAAAAAAGTAGGTACCGCCGCGCGCAAAGACATCGAGGCCTTCATCGACCAAAAAGTGTTCCTCGAACTTTTCGTGAAAGTTGATAAAGACTGGCGCAACGACGACAAGAAACTCAAACGCTTCGGATACCTCGAGTGATGATTCGCTTCCCCAAGGCTAAAATCAACATCGGCCTCCACATCACTGAAAAACGTCCCGATGGGTACCACAACATCGAAAGCGTTTTCTATCCGGTCAATTTCAACGATGTGCTCGAAGCGGTCAAAGCACCGCATGGTGACTGCAAACTCGAAGTACTCAAGCTCAGCATTGATGGCGACCCTAAGGCCAACCTGGTTTACAAGGCGTGGGAGCTCCTCCATCGTAACCACGGCATCGGAGGCGTTGACGTTTGGCTCATCAAAAACATCCCCATGGGCGCCGGCCTTGGCGGGGGCTCAAGCGATGGCGCGCACATGCTCGTGCTGCTGAATGATCTCTTCGAACTCAAGCTCGACACCACAACCCTCGAGCACTACGCTGCCCAACTCGGCAGTGACTGCCCGTTTTTCATCGAAGAAACTGCGCGATTCGTGAGTGGGCGTGGTGAACGGCTTGAACCGTGCACCTTGTCCTTGAAAGGCTATCACTTGGTGCTCATCCATCCGGGCATCCATGTAGGAACCAAAGAAGCGTACAGTTTAATCACTCCGCGAAGCATCCATCCCCAAAAAGAAAATTTCGAAACGGCTTCGACCCAGCTTCGGCAACTTGCTGAAGCGCCCATAGAAACATGGCCGGCAATCGCAGTTAACGACTTTCAAGACCCGGTTTGCGCAGCGTTTGAAGGCATCGCTCCCGCGCTTGATTTACTCAAATCACATGGGGCAATCTTTACCTCGATGAGCGGCAGTGGATCAGCCGTGTATGGCATCTTTGAGCATCTTCCCAAAATCGAAGAACACCCCGGATGGACTGTCTACAGCACCGCACTGTGAATCACTTCGGTGCCCTGACGTAAATTACCAACCCAAGGAGCAAGAAAAGGAAATTCGGCACCCAAACGGCAATTTGCGTGGGCAAGCCTACATTGGTCGCGGCTACCGTGGTCATTTTCAGGGCAAAAATGTAGGTAACCCCTATCAGCACCGCAAAAAACAGGTGCAAGCCGGTGCCACCACGCACCTTTCGCGAGGCGATTGAGACTCCAATCAGGGTGAGTACGTAAATGGCAAACGCGTTCGATGTGCGCGAATACTTCTCGATTTCGATAAACGCAACGTTACCCGAACCCTTCAGCCGCTCTTTCTCGATGTACTCAGTAAGTTCACGGTAGTTTAAGGTTGAAATGATCTCAGCCCGCTGCCCGAAATCGTCAATCCGCATGGGTAAAACGGTGTCTATCTCGTTGACTTGCCGAACAGTTTGACTTCCGTCGTCGTGGAAGTCACGCACCACCACTGCGCTCAATATCCACCGCTCTTTCTCCACATCAAAGCGACCTTTTGAGGCCGTTATTTTTCGCGTCAACTCACCCTTCTTCCAGTTTTCGAGTGAGAACTTGTACCCTACATTGCGCTCGGCGGTAATGGTTCTGAAGTAGGCGATTGTACCGGGTTCAATTTCGCGGTACATGTTCTGATCGCTGATGTAAAACTTGGTGTGGATGTAATTGAAGATAAAATCGACCCGTGTTTTATTGGCTTCGGGAAGGATGATGTGCGCCACAATCAACGACAGCACCACCAGAAAGGTCGAGGCAATGAAATAAGGGCGCAACAGGCGTCGAAAGCTGACCCCACCGCTCAACATCGCAATGAACTCGCTTTTCTGTGCGAGGTTGCTCGTTACCAAGATAATGGTGATGAACACGATGAACGCGCTCAGCATGCTCCCGAAATGGAAGAAGAGGTTCACGTAGTAACTGAGCATGACCTCACCGAAAGGCGCATTGTTGACCACCATATCGTCAACGTTCTCGGCCAAATCAAACACCATTGTGATGACGCAAAACGCACCCAAGATGTAGAAGAACGACAGCAAGAACTTCTTAACGATATACCAGTCGAGCTTCTTCATCGTTACAAGCGGTTGGTGACGCGCTCAACCATTTCACGTTTCCAAGGTACAAAGGTGCCGGCCTGAATTTGGCGCCGTGCCTCGCGCACCAACCAGAGGTAAAAACTCAGGTTGTGCACACTGGCGATGTAGAGGCTCAACAGCTCGTTCGTTGCGAAGAGGTGTCGCACATAGGCTTTTGAATACATGTGGTCAACCGGTGAAACGCCATCCGGATCAAGCGGCGAGAAGTCGTCGATCCACTTGGCGTTCTTCATGTTCATGTACCCGTTGACGGTAAAAAGATGTCCGTTGCGCGCGTTGCGTGTTGGCATTACACAGTCAAACATGTCAACGCCCAAGGCAATCGATTCCAAAATATTGGCCGGTGTGCCCACGCCCATGAGGTAACGGGGCTTATCAAGTGGAAGGATGTCGCACACCTCTTCGGTCATGGCGTACATTTCTTCGTGGGGTTCGCCCACGCTCAAACCGCCTATGGCATTGCCCTCCGCTCCTTGCTCTGCAATGAAATGAGCCGATTGGCGACGCAAATCGCTGTACACACTGCCTTGAACAATCGGGAAAAGCTGCTGCTCGTATCCGTACAAGGGCTCGGTCTCTGCCATGCGTTGTTTGCAACGAAGCAACCAACGGTGGGTCATTTCCATCGAACGTTTGGCATAATCGCGTTCACAGGGGTAAGGCGTGCACTCGTCAAAAGCCATGATGATGTCAGCTCCTATACTCCGCTGGATGTCGATGGCACGTTCAGGTGTAAAGATGTGCGTTGAGCCGTCAATGTGCGACTTGAACTTAACGCCGTCTTCATTGATCTTGCGCCGATCGCTCAGACTATACACCTGAAAACCGCCTGAATCGGTCAATATGGGCCGACTCCAGCCCATGAATTTGTGCAGCCCACCGGCTTTTTCGAGAATGTCGGTTCCCGGCCGCAAATACAGGTGGTAAGTATTGCCGAGAATGATGTCGGCATTGATGTCGTTGTACAAGTCTCCCTGCGGAACACTTTTTACGGATGCGACCGTACCAACGGGCATAAAAATGGGTGTTTCAATGACCCCGTGTGCCGTTTCCAAACGGCCGGCTCGTGCTTTCGAACCGGCATCGGTATGTTCAATTGTGAACTTCATCGCGGCAAAGGTAGCTAACCATCACGACGCTTGCGTATACTTGTGCATGCTTGGAACACTCATCAATGCCGTTACGGTCATCGTCGGGAGCACGGTAGGCTTGGTTTTGCGCGATCGCTTGCCTGAGAAAATCTCGGCAGCCGTATTCAGCGCCCTTGGTTTGTTCACACTGTACACGGGTGTTAGCATGGGCTTGGAGTCGAAAAACCCGTTGGTTGTGGTGTTCAGTTTGCTGCTCGGCGTCATTCTTGGTACCTTTTTTGATTTCGACCGCCTCGCGGCGGGATGGGTTACTTCACTCCAAAAACGCAAAGATGATTCCGATGAAACGCGCCGATTCACCGATGGCTTATTAACGGCATTCGTATTGTTCTGCGTGGGCGCGATGACCCTGCTCGGATGCCTTCGTGAAGGATTAACGGGCGAGCGCGACATCATCCTCACCAAAGCATTTATGGATTTGTTCTCCTCCATGGCTTTGGCCTCGGCGTTTGGCCGAGGTGTGCTGTTCTCGGTAATTCCTTTGGTAATCTACCAAGGAAGCATCACCCTACTCGCGCAACAGATTAAGCCCTTCATGACCGAGTCGATTACCGCTGAAATGGTTGGCGTAGGGGGTATTCTACTGGTCGGACTCGGTTTGAACATGCTCAAACTGACCGAATTCAAGCTGCTCAATTTTGTCCCTGCACTTTTCCTCGCCCCTGCGATTGCGTGGTTGGCTGAGCGCTTGATGTAATCAGTTATTCGGCGCTCCTGCCTCAACCCACAAACGAATCTGCTCAACTTTGCAATCATCGAGTTGGGGCTGGTTGTACGGCATGGCGGTGTAACCTGCATCGTGGTTCACTGCCCCATACAGGGCGCCTGAATTGGCGTAGCCCTGAATCTGGGCATAGCTGGTCAAACTCACACCGCCTTGTGGCGATGCACCGCTGTGGCATCCTTGGCATGACTGCTGAACGATGGGCTGAATGGTAGCTGCAAAAGTTACATCGAGCAAATCGCATGCACCGTCGCACCCATTGTTCAAAGCGCCCTGCTGAATCCACGTCGAAATCGTATTGATTTGGTCTTGCGTCAACTCGGCGTTGGGCGGAGGAGGCATAATTTTGTCGGGGTCATCTTCGGTGATGACTTCGTAGAGTTCAGACCCACCCAAGCTGAACGCAGTGATCACATCTGAGTTCATCATGGCTTGGTACGAACTCAAATCAATGCCGTCTTGCGCGCTACCTCCACCATGGCAGCCGCTGAATGCACAGTTGCTTTGAATGATGGGCCATACGTCGTTCTCAAAGTATACTACACCCGGTTCGCACGGTTGGTTGCCATTTCCGTCAGGGTCAGGAGTTTCCGGAATCAATGGCTCGTGCTGACATGCACCCATCCCGAAGGCAAGTGCAAAAGCGGCAAACACGTGGGTGAGCTTTTTCATTCTTTAAAAGCTTTGGGTTTTCTTACTGTGAACACTCGGCTCACGTTGAAACCGAAGTGGACGCCACCATCGGCCCAACTTCCGGTGGTTTCTGAAATAAGGTACTGTTCGGTCATTCCGCGGCTGTTGGTAAAATGCAGCTGAAAGACGTGACCTCCCGTTTCCAGGTCAACCCCGAGCGAGAGCGAATTCTTTACGTTTTCGCCGCCGATTGTTGATGCAATTTGATTCGGCAAGAGGTAGTGGTACTCGGCATTTACGCGCAACGAGCCCGAAACGCGTGCGCTGAAGCCTGCGCCCATGCTGGCCACAGTATTCAAGTCTTCTTCGGTTTTCACGAGGTTGCGGTGCACCAATGACGGCATCAACTGCACCGAGAGCGATTCGCCAAACTTTCGGGCGATGAGCAAACCGTGGTGGTAGTTTATGCGCGATGAGAAGTAGTTGGTGCGATCAGGATGTGGCCAATCATCGGCCCGAAGAAACATGCTGGCCACGTAAGTCGCCGTGATGGGGAAGTTCTCTGCACCGCTCTTTTGGCGAAGAAAGCGGTACTTCACCATGGCGTCGTAGGTTTTTTGGAAGGATGAGCGGCCGATGCCCACATTGAGGTTGTCGGTGATGCCATAGTCAAACCCCAAACGAATGGTGGCATTATCGAGTCCGTACAAATCCCTCCATCCTGAATTGACCCTTCCGAAGCGGTGGCCGATCAAGAACTGGAGCACTCCGGCCGAGTTGGTCTCGACGGAGTGTCCGCTAATCAAACGTGTTGATTTGAAAGTAGCGATGGTGTACTGTGTCACCGGCTCATCATCGCCCAACAAATCAAAGAGGTCATCGTCTTGCGCTGCAAGGGGCATGGCCCCGAGCAACAGCATGCCGATTATGAGCTTATTTATTGATGAGATCATAGGTCGCGTTCACAGTCACTTCAATCTCTTTGGCAATGTTTTCGCGAACTGCACCCGGAATCTTGATACCGTAGTCTTCGGGAGCAATCAAGAACTTCGACACGGCAACAATTTTGTCACCTTTCTTGGCAAGGGTACCTCGAATGGTCGCGGGTTTGGTCACACCGTGAATGGTCATGTCACCGGTTACAGTGACTTCGGTGGGTGACTCGCTTAGGTTCAACTTGGCAAAGTCGGCGATGCTTCCTTTGAACTTGGCTTTGGGGAATTGTGGACTTTCAACGTACTTCTCGTTGAAGTGCTCTTGCATTAGGGCTTTCTCGAAGGTGAACGCGGTCATGAGCATAGAAAAAACCATTTCGCCGTTTTCGGCATTGATGGCGGTTGATACCTGGTTGTTAACGGCCTCAATATCTTCCATCGGAGTCGATGAGAAGAAACGAATGGTTGCCGACTGGGTCAGGTACTTCTGACCGAAGGCTGCCACACTGAGTACGGCAAGCGCGAAGGTGAAAATGAACTGTTTCATGCAATTAAATCTGAGGTGTTTGCTTAGACTGGGTTAATCGTTTGGAGCCCCATTGTCAATCCACTGTTGGATGAACGCAATTTGGCAATCGGTCAATGGCGTTCCGGGAGGCATGTCACCGTTGACAAGTACTCTTTGAACGAACGAACCGTCGTCGACTTTGGCTTTGACGTTGTTGTAGTTCTCAAAAATCACAGAGTTCGAACCTTGCACGTGGCATCCTGACGAAGCGCAGCTGGCAGAAATCAGCGGGGCAATGTCGTTTTGATAGCTCACACCCGCAGGTTCGCAGTTGGTTTCACCGTACAAGAGGTCTTCTTTGTCGCGGTAGCATCCGCTCAGCGCAATAAAAAAAAATGCGCCAGCCGCTATGAGCGTCTTTTTACTGTTGTACCACATTGCAGTTGTTCATCACGACATCCATCAAAAAACCTTGGCAGGCACATTTTAAGGTTAGCTGTTGACCTTCTTTTAGATCGGGGGCAGCGCCAAATGCGCAGTTCACGCCGCCTACCATGGCATTTGCGGCTTCAAGCGTAACGGTGCTTCCCTCTGTCTTTACTTCAATGGCAATTACCGTGCCTGAAACTTCAATGACCTTGCCAACATACTTCGCCGTTGCGCCGTCTTCATCGCTATCGAAGGCGTCAAACAGCTCATCGGCTGCCAGCGTAAAATCAGCTTTGGCGTCTTCCAGTGTCGGAACGGTGCGGTTGAATTCGTACCAACCGTAAATGGCTACAGCAACAACTGCGACGCCGATGTAGAGCAGAATATTTCTCATAGTGCAGGTTTCACAAACAGACGAGAGGCGTCTATTCCCCAAGAATTCCAAAAGTACATTTTTATTGTCACGGAAGTGTCATTTATGCCGTGTGTCGCATGGCACAACATTTGCGCCATCCTTTAAACCCTGATGCCGGTTTTCGGTCTTACATACAAATGAACTCCTATGAAACACCTTTTGATGACCACCGCCTTGTCGGCTGTAATGACGTTTTGCCTGAATGCTCAAACCGAGGTCGTAAGCGACCATCGAGCAGCATTTGACGAATGGCGAACCAAGGTCAAAGCTTCGCTTGACCTGACTGAGCAGCAAACCAAGTCATGGGACCAAATCGATGAACGCTACAAGCTTCAGCGCAAGGCCTACAAAGAGCAGCACCGCGCCCAAATGGAGGCCCACAAAAAACGAATGATCGAAAGCCGCGAGGCACAGAAAGCCGAGATCGATGCATTGCTTACCCCAGAACAACGCACGAAGCTCGACGAACTGCGCGAAGCGGAGAAGGCACGCCGCAAGAGCGAACGTGGCCAACACCGCGGTGAACATCCTTCCAAAAAAGGAAAAACTCCCGGCAATTAAGTCGCGCATAAAGCGTATGAAACAAAAGGGTTGCTTACAGGCGGCCCTTTTTCGTTTAGAAGAGCAATCCGTTTCCACCGCCGCCGCGCGCTTGCAACTTCAAATCACTTAGCAAGGCCGACTTTACATTGATCTGAAGCGAGAAACTTCTGCGGAAACCGAAAGGAATGTAGTTGAACGACAACTCCCAACAATGCAAATCCCAGTAAAGGTTCAAGGTGGTTGGGGTTAGCTCGAGGGCGACAAAATCAAACCCGCTGTCGAAGCCGATTTTCCAGCGTTCGAAAATGCTCACGTCGCCATTGAAGAGCAAACTTTGGGTGATGTCGCTTTCATCGGCTTGCAGCGCAGTGCTCCAGTTTCGGTTAACACTGAGCGTGTAATTCACATTGAGCGACCATGGAATGTTGAAGTCAACGAACTGATTGCGGTTTTGCTCAATGGTCTCAAGCTGTTCTTCGCTCACGTTCGTGGTGTTTGGCCCGGTGCCCGTGCGGTTCTTGCTCCTGAAGTTCCAGCCCAAGGCCACTTGTGCACGGTTCAGCCGCAGCAACTTGCCTTGCGACTCAAGCAAAAACCGGTTAATGCGCTGACCGTTTGCGTTGCGATCATACGCCGAATGACTGGCATTGACGTTCAAGGTGAGTCCTTGAAACAGTGTCGTAAACCCTCGCATTGAGATGTCGCTCAGGTTGAGCGAGTCGGCAATCATGTTGTAGCTTCCGTTAACCACAAAGTTTTCAATGATCTTCACCTTCTTGGTGGCCTTTCCTCCTGCTACCCGATCGCGGAGTTTGGCTTCAAGGTTGTTGGCGACCGAGAAGTTGATGTTGAATTGCTCTTGCGAGGATGCGGGACGGAAGCGCGCCACACTGAACTGGTCGAAGGTAGAAACGTTGCCCGTTTCTCCGTTGTAGAAGTAGCTGTTTCGGTCGAACCTTGGCACGTACGAAACGCCGGCCTGCGGAGTGATGACGTGGCGAATGGCCTGTAAACTTTTCGCTTTTCGAAAGTTAAATGTGCCATAAAACCGGGTATTGAAGCTGCCGCTCATGCGCCAGTCGCGGGCGGTGCGAAAGCCGCTCAGGGTATCGACTACAAAAGCCGTTTGTTCACTGTTGTTGACAAGATCGGTGTAGCGGAAAGTCCAGTACTCGTTGTAGTTGAAGCTTGGGGTGAAGGTCACAAAGCCCAATTTGGCCTGGCTGGTGAGTGCAGCAGAGTGACGGATGCCGTTTCGCGCGCTGTTGTTGAGCTCATTGAAGCGATCCCAGCGGATGTTCTCAACCTTCTCAGTGATCAGGTTCTCAAAATTGGCTGAGTAGGTAAGACCTATCTGATCGTACCACTTTCGTCCGCCCACCTTTTTTCCCAACCATTTCGATACCGGCAAATTTGTACGGTTGCGGTTCAGGGTGATGGCGGGAAGCAGCAGCTCAACATTGCCGGTGGCTGAATTCTGCGAATGGCGGCCGGTTACGGCCAAGCTCCACGGTTTGCCGGCAAACTGTTTGTTCCATTGCGCACTTGAGGTAAAGGTATTGGAGAGGTAATCAGCTTGTGTACTGTTCAGGTTGTTTCGGAAATTATTGGCAGTACCGAAATTGATGTTGGTTGAGAAATTCGAATTGGGGCGCGCTTTCGGGTCTTGATTGTGCGTCCAGCGGATAAAGAACTCTGTCGCCTTGCTGAAATCAGGCAGTTCGGGCAAACTCCTTCTGACGACGGTGCGCGAAATGTTGAACGAACCGTTAAACCGGTAGCGGCTATTGTAGTTGGTGATGTTGCGCAGGCTCCAGCTTCCTCGTGAGTAAATGTCACCGAGTATGCGTACATCGGCTACGCGACCGATTGGAAAGTAATATCCTCCATCCTTCAAAAAATAACCCAACTCATTGGCATTCCCGTAACCGGGAAATACCACGCCGTGGGTACTTTCGTCTTTGTTCGGGAACCAGGCAAACGGCAGCGCAAGCGGAAGGGGAACCTTGCGTACCTTCAAGTACATGGGCCCCGACACCACCTTTTCATCGGGAACGATGATGGCCTTGGAGAGGTGAAAGTGGAAGTGCGGATTGTCAGCATCGCAGGTGGTGAACTTACCACCTTTGATGTGCACCCATTCATTGGTGTGCCGCTTTGATTGCGCGGCATGGAACACCGCATCGCCTTCTTTGGTGACCGAATTGCGCGAGAAGCCCTTTTTTGTCCGGAAATTGTAGCACAGGTATTCTTGGGTAAACGACTGCCCGTTGTCATCAAACACCGGCTTTCCTTGGAGCACCCCCAACGAGTCAGGCACACCTGCGGCACAGGCTTCATTGTTGGTAAAGCTGTATTCGATGTAATCGGCCGAGAGGATCATGGTTTCGTACTTCACAACCGCATTTCCATAGAGGCGCACCTTGTTTTCGGCAGCATCGAGCACGATGGTATCACGGGCGTCGTAGAAGATGGAGGCGTTGATGAATTCAATATCTTCTGCACTATCGGGGGGCAGAACCACGTTTTCACTGCGCAGGGAATCAAGTGGAGGGATTGAATCGCTCAGGCTCAGCTGCGGCACGATGCTTGTATCAGCGATGGTAACAAAGCGCGATACAGGCTCCCGCGCCTGCCCTGCACGCGACGGAAATGCCTGTATTATCAACACCAGCGCGAGGAAAAATCCAAAGCGAAGGGTTGTCGGGCCAAGAACGAAGCGTTTACATTTGAACATTGGGGCAAAAGCGGAGCCAAAACTAAAGAAAACTCGCTACATGCAGCCGAAAACTCAGTACCGTAACTCGCTATCTGAAGCACTAAAGAAACGGCTTGCCGTCGTTTTTCTTGTGTGCTCTGTATCGCTATTTGTCGGATTCACGCCCCCACAGCCCAGCGGAGCCATCCGTAAAATCGTGATTGACGCGGGGCACGGAGGTTCTGACCCGGGCAATTTGGGTACCGGACGTTACAAAAAAACCGAGAAAGACATCACGCTCGATGTGGCCCTTCGCGTTGGGAAGTATGTTGAAGAGGCCTTCCCGGGTTTGGAAATCATTTACACGCGTAAAGACGATTCCTTTCCCACCTTGAAGCGCCGGGTTGAGATTGCCAACACGAGCGATGCTGACTTGTTTATTTCCATCCACTGCGATGCCTTCACCAAACCGCACGCCCGCGGGGCGAGTACCTTCGTGATGGGCATGCACAAAAGCGAAGAAGCGCTTCGTGTGGCAATGAAAGAAAATGCCGCTATATATAAGGAAGAGAACTACCGCGACAATTACAGCTTTGACCCCAACGACCCTGACACCTACATTGCGCTAACCTTGCGCCAAAACGCTTACCTCGAACAGAGCCTACAGCTTTCATCCAACATCCAAAATGAGTTTCGCGACCGTGTTGGTCGGGTTGACCGCGGGGTAAAGCAAGCCGGTTTTTACGTGATCAGCTTTACCACGATGCCCAGTGTGCTCGTTGAGATGGGCTTCTTGACGAATCCGGAAGAAGAAGATTTCTTGAACAGCGAAGACGGACGTGTTTACATTGCATCGGCCATTTTCAGGGCTTTCCGCGATTACAAGCATCAGATGGACGGTGCAGAAGCGGCCAACAGTGCAGTACCAGCGAAGCCACTAACTAACACCCTCCCTTCTGCGCAGCAAGAGAAGGCCAACGAACAGAAACAAGAGACCCCGCCCAAGCACGACAACTGGCGCGACCGCATCCTCAAAGAGAAAACACCCAAAGACTATCATTACCGTGTGCAAATTGCCACATCGCCCACCCCGATCGAACGCAAGCCCGAGAATTTCCATGGCCTGTCAGGGATAGATGAGTACTTTAGCGACGGATTGTATAAATACACCGCCGGACTTACTTCACAGTTTGAAGAAGCCCGGCAAATGCAAAATATGCTGAGGCAACATGGCTTCGATGGAGCGTTCGTCATCGCTTTCAAAGGCGACAAGCGCATACCGGTCGCCGAAGCATTGAACCAAACACCATAAACACCGCAGGGTTTGAAAGGTATTTCTAAGGAATTTAAATTAGGCGCGATTGTCTTGGTGAGCACAGTGCTGCTCGTGGTGGGCATCAACTACCTCAAAGGCATTAGTCTGTTTCTGAATCAACGGACATTTTTTGCTGTTTACGAAAAAGTAGATGGACTTGGTCCATCGAATCCCGTTATTCTGAATGGTTTCAAGATTGGTCAGGTTAAAACGGTGGGCTTTCACCCTAACGGGGATGGAACGCTCGTTGTGAGTTTCAACATCGATCAGGAGGCCTTGGTCATTCCTGAAAATTCAACGGCACGCATTTTCAGCTCCGACCTCTTCGGCTCTAAAGCCATTGAGCTCATCATGGGCGATTCTCCTGTGGCAGCTACCAAAGGCGACACGCTCATTTCAGATGTTGAAGCCGGGATTGCCGAAGCCGTGCGCCTCGAAATGGCACCGCTCAAAAAGAAAACCGACGAACTGATTGAAAGCGTTGACGTAATTCTATCAAACATCGAAGCTGTTTTCGAAGATGATGCCACCAAAGGCCTGCCGGAGACCTTTGCTTCATTGAAACGAACGCTTGACAATTTGGAGCGGACGAGCTTCCGCCTTGACAATGCCATCGCTGCCAATACAGGTAAGATCAATTCAATATTCAGCAGTGTTGACTCAATAGCCTACACGCTGAAATCAAACACCGGACGCATTGAAAACATCGTTGCAAACCTCGATCAAGTGAGCGACTCGTTAACGAAAATTCAATTTGCAGAAACCTTCCGTAAAGCCGATCAAACCCTCGCTGACTTGAGCGAGGTTGTTCAGAAAATCAATGAGGGCGATGGTAGCCTCGCGCTTTTGCTCAATAGCGACTCACTCCACCAAGCATTGATTGACACCAACCAAGAAGTTCAATACCTTGTTAATGACCTCTACGTGAACCCGTGGAAGTACGTCCATGTTTCTATCTTTGGAAAAAAGCCAAAAGAACGTTTCTCGCGCAAGGAACTGAAGCAAATCAGAGACTTGATTGACGAGGAGTTGAAAACCGAAGAAACCAGCGACGATAAGTAACGGGAAACAATGATTGCACAACTCGCTTTTGCTCTGGTGCTCGCGACAGGAATATTCTTCTTCGCACGCCGCGTCAGGGAAATACGCCGAAACATTCAACTCGGTCATTCAGAAGACCGCACCGATCGCAAGGCCGATCGGTGGAAAACCATGGCCCTGGTAGCTCTTGGTCAGTCGAAGATGGTGAAACGCCCGATTGCAGGCTTTCTCCATTTTTTGATTTACCTCGGTTTTGTCATCATCAACATCGAGGTGCTCGAGATTGTCATCGACGGCCTTACCGGTCAGCACCGCATTTTTGCGCAATTGGGCTTGGGCGGTCTGTACGATGTACTCATTGGGTCGTTTGAAATTTTGGCAGCGGGTGTGCTCCTCGCATGCGTGATTTTCTTGATTCGCCGTAACATTTTGCCCATTGCCCGTTTTCGCAGCCGCGAACTGAAAGGTTGGGCAAGCTCAGATGCGAATATCATTTTGGTGGTTGAAGTGCTGCTGATGTTTGCCTTCTTGAGCATGAATGCCGCCGATTCGATTCTCCAAACCCGCTTGGCTGTGGCGCTCACAAACGGTGCCATAGTCTCTGAAGCACTGAGCCATTACATTGAAGCGGGGTCGTTTCCTGTGAGTTCACTGCTCGTGCCAATGTACGACGGACTTAGTGACGCCGGCCTCATGGGCCTCGAACGGTTCATGTGGTGGTTTCACATTGTGGGCATTCTGGCCTTTTTGGTGTACGTACCGTACTCGAAGCACTTCCACATCATCATGGCGTTTCCCAATACTTGGTATTCGAAACTTGAGCCGAAAGGCCAGCTAAATAACCTTGGGGCGGTTACAAACGAAGTGAAATTGATGCTTGACCCGAGCGCTGATCCTTTTGCTGCGCCTGCGGCGGATGCTGCTCCGGTGAAATTTGGCGCCAAAGATGTCAATGACCTGAGTTGGAAGCAACTGTTTGATGCGTACACGTGCACTGAGTGTGGTCGCTGTTCGTCGGTTTGTCCGGCAAATCAAACCGGCAAACTGCTTTCACCGCGAAAAATCATGATGGATACCCGCGACCGGGTTGAGGAAGTGGGCCGCAACTTGGGGCCAGATGGCCAACCACAGGCCGATGGCAAATCGCTTTTGCGTGATTACATCAGTGAAGAAGAGCTTTGGGCGTGCACTACCTGCAACGCCTGCGTGGAGGCTTGTCCCGTAAATATTGACCCGGTGAGCATCATCCTCGACTTGCGCCGCCACCTGATTATGGAAGAAAGCAAATCGCCCGAATCAATCACCTCGATGTTCAACAACATCGAAAACAATGGTGCACCGTGGGCATTTCCAGCAGCTGACAGGGGCAAATGGTCTGAAGAAATGAACGCTTGATAGACACAACAATGGCAGAACCTATCCATATTCCTACTGTAGCGCAAATGACGGCCAACGGTGAAGTACCTGAAGTGCTTTTCTGGGTTGGCTGCGCCGGAAGTTTCGATGATCGTGCGAAACGCATCACCAAGGCCATCGCACGCATTCTGAACCATTGCAAGGTCAAATTTGCTGTATTGGGCGCTGAAGAAAGCTGCACCGGTGACCCTGCGAAACGCGCCGGAAATGAATTCCTGTACCAAATGCAGGCCATGCAGAACATCATGGTACTGAACGGCTACGAAATCAAAAAAATCGTAACCGGATGTCCTCACTGCTTTAACATCCTCAAAAATGAATACCCACAGCTGGGTGGAAACTACGAGGTGATTCACCACACCCAACTCATCAATGACTTGGCCAAAGAAGGCCGCATCAAGGTGAGTGATGGCAACGCCTTTAAAGGAAAGCGCATTACCTTCCACGACCCGTGTTACCTCGGCCGTGCAAACGATGTGTATGAAGCACCTCGTGAAGTGCTGCAGATTCTCGATGGCGAGCTGGTTGAAATGCGCCGGTGCAAGTCGAACGGTCTTTGCTGCGGTGCAGGTGGTGCCCAAATGTTCAAAGAAGCCGAACCCGGCAACAAAGAGGTGAACATTGAACGCACTGAAGATGCACTCGAGGTGAAGCCCCAGGTCATCGCAACAGGTTGCCCCTTCTGCAATACCATGATGACTGACGGGATTAAGAACTTCAACAAAGAAGACGAAATCGTCGTTCGCGACATCGCTGAACTCATCGCAGAGGCCGCTGACTTGTTGCCGTAAGGCATGCGAGAGAATGGTTATCTTTGGCCACTTCAACAACACCCGATTCTATGAAACTCCTTGACGGAAAAGTGGCCCTGATCACCGGCGCATCACGCGGTATCGGCAAGGGCATTGCAGAAGCATTTGCCGCCCACGGCGCAACTGTAGCCTTTACTTACGTGTCGTCGGATGAGAAGGCCCGTGCACTCGAAGCTGAACTCACTGCGAAAGGTGGACAGGCCCGCGGATTTCGCTCCGATGCAGCACAATTTGATGCTGCCCAGCAACTGGTTGACGACGTCATCGCCGCTTTTGGAAAAGTTGATATTCTGGTAAACAACGCCGGTATCACGCGCGACACCTTGCTCATGCGCATGAGCGAAGAACAGTGGGACGAAGTGATTAACGTGAACCTCAAATCAGCATTCAACCTCACCAAGGCCGTACTGAAACCCATGCTCAAGGCCCGTTACGGTTCAATCGTGAACATGAGCTCAGTGGTCGGCGTGAAAGGCAATGCCGGACAAGCAAACTACGCCGCGTCAAAAGCTGGCATCATCGGCTTCACGAAATCGGTTGCTGCTGAGCTGGGCTCGCGCAACATCCGTTGCAATGCCATTGCGCCAGGCTTCATTGAAACAGAAATGACCGGAGCCCTCGATGAAAAAGTGGTTCAAGAGTGGCGCGAAGCCATTCCATTGAAACGAGGCGGCACCCCTGAAGATGTGGCCAACCTCACCCTCTTCCTCGCCTCCGATATGAGCGCCTACATCACCGGTCAGGTCATCAATGTGGATGGCGGAATGTTGATGTAATTGCGGCTTTGGAACTGATCTTTGAATACCCCCTCCTTTGGCTGGTTCCCGCTCTTTTGATTGCGGGAACCCTTACCTTCTTTCTTTACCGGAACGACCAACGAAACGCCAACTTCACCCCGCGCTTGCGCGCGCTTCTGGCCGCGCTTCGATTCTTGGCGTTCATGATCATCGCCTTCCTCTTGTTGAAGCCGCTGCTGAAATCAACCGAACGCGAAGAAGAGGCCCCCCTGCTGCTGATTGCACAAGACAACAGCAGCTCTTTGGTACTGAATTCCGACTCAGGCTTCTACCGAAATGAATGGCCTAACGAACTTCGCGGCTTGGTTGAACGCCTGTCTGAAGACTACGAAGTGCGAAGCTTTTCTTTTGGGGATGGATTGAGCGAGTCGATTGACAGCATCGACTATGCTGATGTGACTACCAATTTGTCTGAATTGCTTGACGGGTTGTACAATCGCTTCAGCAACCGCAACGTAGGCGCTGTGGTAATTGCCAGCGACGGCATTTACAACAGTGGAAGCAATCCACTCTACGGAAGCAAACGCCTCGAAGCACCTGTTTACACCATTGCCTTGGGCGACTCCACTCAGCGCCGTGATCTTCGCATCGCCGAAGTGGCCGCCAACAAATTGGCTTACCTCGGAAACCGGTTCCCCATTGAGATTGTCACCGAAGCGCGTAAAGCAGAAGGCACCTCCACGAGCATTTCGATTGAGCACAACGGAAAAATCATCTTCAATGAACTCCTAGCGCTCGATAAACCCTATGTGCTCGATACACGTCGCGCCATCATTGAAGCCAACAAACCCGGCTTACAGCGGTACATTGTCACCGTTTCATCCATCGCTAACGAAGTGACCCTGCGCAACAACCGACGCGAAGTATTCATTGATGTCATTGAAAATCGACAGAAAATACTCATTCTTGGTGCTGCGCCGCATCCTGACCTGGCAGCCATCCGCAAAGCGACAGAAAGCAACCTGACCTATGAAGTCAGCGTTGCCGTTGCCGACGAATTCACCGGCGATTGGAACGACTACAGCTTGGTCATTTTACATCGCTTGCCAACAGTGAGCGGTGCCGGACGAAAAATCCCTGCTGAATTGCTCACCGCCGGAAGGCCCTTCCTACTGATTATGGGGAGCGGGATGGATGACCGGGCGTTCAACGACCTCAAAATCGGCTACAACATTGACGGTTATCGCAACACCGTATCCGATGTGTATGGTTCGTACGCCAAAGGCTTTACGTACTTTCAAGTAGGCGATGACGCTCAACGCATGTTCACCGAATTGCCCCCGCTGCAAGTGCCCTTTGGTGACTTTCAAACTGCCCCCGGGGTTGTTTCGTTGCTCAATCGCCGTTTGGGAAATCTGGAAACCTCCATCCCGCTTATCGGTTTCAACCAAGTCAATGGCATTAAAGTGGGCGTTATTGGAGGGGAAGGCCTTTGGCGTTGGCGCATGGTAGGGTACTTACAGAATTCTACGCATGACGTTTTTGATCGCTGGTTCTCGGGCATTGTGCAGTACCTCGCTAGCCGCGATGACCGCAGGCGGTTCAAAGTGAGTGCTCCTCGTGAACTGTTCGAAAACGAACGTCTTGTTTTCCAGGCTGAGGTGTACAACGCCAGCTACGAACCCTTTATGGAGGCCGACATAGCACTTGAACTTACCGGAGCCGGTGGTGAAGTGTACAGCTACGGTTTTTCGCGAGCGGTAAACAATTACCGGTACGACGCAGGAAATTTACCACCCGGTGATTACACGTGGACCGCAAGCACTTCGGTGGGTGGAGAACGTTTCACTGAAGCCGGCAGCCTAAGCATCAAAGCCATTCAATTGGAGGCAGCTTCAACCGAAGCCAATCACAAACTCTTGAACGACTTGGCCGTCACCAACGGAGGCGCTATGTATTCGCCCCGTCAGCTTAACGAACTTGAAGAAGCGCTGCGTGCATCTGACGACATTGTGACGTTATCGTACGAGCGCACGCGCCTATCTGACCTCATCAATGTGACGTGGTTGCTGGTGGTGCTTATTGTGTTGTTATCGGCTGAATGGCTCCTGCGAAAGTGGAGCGGTAATTACTAAAAACCACTCGTATGCCCATTACTGATCGACGTAGGCGCTGGGGTGTGCGATTCATCAGTGTAGTGGTGATTGCGATCCTGATGTATATTTTCCGTGTGCAGTTGTTGAAGGGTGCCGGTAGGTTTTTGGTGGATGAGGATGCTCCTCAATCTACAGAAGTTCTCGTTGTATTGGGAGGCAACAGTCTTGAACGTGCCACGGAGGCCTTAAACTGGTACCGCTCGGGTCGTGTCAAGCTCATTGTATGCACCGGTGGAAATGTCCCAACGGCTTTGGAGGCCGTTGGCATGCCGATGTTTGAAGCAGAACTGACGCGGCGCTATCTGCTTGAACAAGGCGTTGACAGTGCACGGGTTATCGCCCTTACTGCTTCAACCAGCACCTTGGAAGAATCGCAAGAGGTGCGCGCATGGGCAACGTTGCACGCCTTACCTGAACTTACGGTTTTAAGCTCGCGGTTTCACACAGGACGGGTACGACGGGTTTTTGAAAAAACATTTGCCGGCACAGATACCCGTGTGCATGTAGCGGGCGCGCCAGCCTTGGGTTACGATGAAAACGAATGGTGGAAAAGCGAAGAGGGCTTAATTATGGTGAACAATGAGTACATCAAGTCGCTCTACTACCTATTGAAATACTGATTTTGATACCCTCAACAAAAAAGGCACCACCGGTGCCTTTCGTATATTCTTAACCTCATCAACTTCGACTCGCCTCTAATATCTAAAGTCTAAGATCTGAAGTCTAAAGTCTAAGATCTGAAGTCTAAAGTCTAAGATCTAAAGTCTAAGATCTAAAATCCGAAATCCAAAAAAAGATTACTTCACATCAAACCCATTGGCACGAGCGCGGCGGATGGCCTCTTCGATACCCAACTTGTTGATGGTGCGAAGTGCGTGAGCTGAGATCTTCAAAGAGATCCAACGGTCTTCGGTGGGAAGGTAGAAACGCTTCACAATGAGGTTCGGCAGGAAGCGACGCTTCGTTTTGCGGTTTGAGTGAGAAACGTTGTTTCCTACCATCATTCGCTTACCTGTGAGTTGACAAACCTGTGACATGACTGTGCTTTTATATCTATTCCTCAAAAAGGGACTGCAAAGATAGTATTTCTCTATGATTTGGCAACCCCCGACGCTAAAATTTCATTTCGCAGTAAGGTGAGTGTTGCTTGAACTGCCCGAACGATGTTGCGTTCGCGGTCACCGCCGAAGTTGTGGTGCACTGATTTCACGCCATTTGGAGTTGCTACGGCAATCCATACAGTGCCAACGGGCTTGGTTTCGGTGCCTCCATCAGGGCCGGCGACGCCACTCGTTGCAACAGCAAAGTCGGTAGCGAAGCGCTGCTGGGCACCCAGCGCCATGGCCTCAATCACGGCTTGGCTCACTGCACCGCTGATTGCCAATGTATCGGCATCTACCCCCAGAAGGTTCATTTTCGCTTCGTTTGCGTAGGCCACAACGCCGCCGATGAAGAAGGCCGAGCTACCCGGGAACTCGGCCAAGGCCGCCGCGATTCTTCCACCGGTGCATGATTCGGCTGTTGAAACCGTTCGCCTATGCTCTTTGAGCAGGTTACCTACGGCTTCGTGCAAGGGCATGTCGTTGTATCCGAATACGTATTCTCCAACCTGTTCTTCAAACTCCTTGGCTTTTCGCTGAATTTTCTCTTGAATGGCCTGTTTGTCGTCACCGAAGGCCGAGAGCCGCACCTTCACAATACCGGGCGATGGCAGGTAGGCAATGTGTATGTCTTCTGCGTCGAGGCTGTCTTCCCAGTCTTTGACCTTATGGGCCAGCAAGCTTTCACCAATGCCTGAAGTCATTAAGGTATAGTGCTCGATGTGCGGTCGTTCGAAATGATTCATGAGTTTCGTAAGCAGCTGTTCTTCAACGATGCCCTTCATTTCATAGGGAACACCCGGCATTGAGACAAAGACAGTGCCTTCCTTTTCAAACCACATGCCTTGCGCTGTGCCTCTGCGGTTTCGCAGCACCTCACAGGCGGCCGGCAACTCTGCCTGACGGCGGTTGACCTCTAGTACCGGTATGCCCCGTGCCTCAAACCACGTTTCGATGCCTTCGCGCACATCGTCGTTCATAACAAGGTGGGTTTCGAAGTACTCACACAAAGCAAATTTGGTGATGTCGTCGCGGGTTGGGCCAAGGCCGCCCGTCATCAGAACAAGATCGGCCCGTTCATTCACCTCTGCAAGCGCATTTAAAATGGCTTCACGCGTATCGGCGATGGAGGTTATTTGTTGGATGGATATGCCTATGGCGTTCAGTTGTTTTGCCATCCAAGCCGAGTTGGTATCGACCGTTTGGCCAATCAAAATTTCATCTCCAATGGTGATAATCTCAGCGTGCATACGGGTGCTTTTGGTGGGCAAAGGTGCGGTATTCTCCTCGGTTGCGGTTAACTTCGTCGCATGAAAAAGAACTCCATTCTTGCCTTAACGTTCGCAGCAGCCGCAACTTTCTTTTCGTGTACCGAGCTGAAACAACTGGGCGACGTTGTGCTGCAACCTGTTCCAGGTGAGCTTCCCCTGACCCAGTCTGAAGTGGTGGCCGGTTTAAAAGAAGCGCTAACCAAAGGCGCCGAAGCAGCTACTGCAAAGGCATCGCTGACCGATGGCTTTTACCGCAATCCGTTGCTGTACATTCCATTTCCTGAAGAAGCCATAAGAGTGAAAAACACGGCAGAGAATTTCGGGTTCGGCCAGCAAGTCGAACAGTTCGAACGCACCATGAACCGAGCGGCCGAAGAAGCCTCAAAAGAAGCCATTGAAGTGTTCATTGGTGCGATTACATCGATGACCATAGCCGATGGTTTTGCCATTCTTAACGGAGGCAAGGGCGCGGCTACCGCGTACTTAAAGTCTTCAACGCGGTCGCAACTCGAGCAGCGCTTCCGTCCGAAAGTTAAAACAGCCATTGAGTCGGTTAAGCTCACTTCATACTGGGAGCCTCTCGTTTCAACGTACAATACCTTTGCGCCTTTCGGCGGCGGACAACAGATCAATCCCGACCTCGAGCAGTACGTTACAACCCACGCCATTGATGGCCTGTTTGTACATGTTGAAGCCGAAGAAGACCGCATCAGAGAGAATCCTCAAGCGCGCGTAACCGAATTGTTGAAACGTGTTTTTGGAACAGTAACCCAATAATGCGAGCGATTTTGACGTGAATCGAATTGAAATCTGTCTTAACTTAGGCACGAGAACCAATAAACTATCGATACGATGAAGAGATTTTACAGTGTAGTCGCAACTTTGTTGATGGCCTCTGCGGCTTTTGCGCAGGGTAAAGTGCCCCAATTGCCGGTAGAGCAACGCATTTCGCAGATCAAACCCAAAGTAGGCTATGTGGGAACGGAAGTGAAATCATCCGTCCCATTGAACAACGTAGTCCCCGGAGGCGTTGATGTCATCCAAAACCGTAACGTTACCGTTACCCAAGAAATCGTTGGCATAACAGTGTATGACCTCCAAAGCAACGCTTCTGTGCAGCGCAGAACACTCGATACTGACGCTGGCTTCGTTGCCACCTGGACCATGGGCCTTACCCCATCCAATTTCGACGATCGCGGAACAGGCTACAACGAACGCACCAACGGTGGCTGGGACGAAGAGCCCTACGAGCGTCTTGAAAACGTGCGCACCGGTTGGCCAGGCCTCATCCAACTTGAAAACGGCCGCCGTGTAATCATTAACCACGCCGGTATTGACACCCCTCTGCACATGACCTACCGCGATGCCGGTGGCGATTGGCAAGAAACCGACCTTCCACTGGGTGATGCGCCCGGACACCTTTGGCCGCGAGTAGCTGCCGGTGGTGCTGATGGCAATACCATTCACGTGGTTTACCTCTCAACCCCGGAGGCAAACGGCGGTTTGCCCTATCAAGGTCAAGACGGTGCGCTTCTGTACGCTCGCTCAACCGATGGCGGTGACTCGTGGGGCACCCTCAATTTCATCCACCCTGAACTCGACGCCAACAACTTTATCAACTTCTCAGGCGACACCTACGACATCGATGCCCGTGGAGACAAAGTGGCCTTTGCCGTGTTCAACGATTTCGCTGATAGCTTTGTGATGATTTCCGATGACAACGGCGAAACATGGACCAAGCGCTTGCTGGTTGATTTCCCCGTTGACAACTACATCGTCGATTCAGGTTTGCCCGATATAGGCGAAGACTGGGATGAAGACGGTATCTTCCAAGACTTCTTCAACACTGATGGAGCCGGTTCTGTACTCATCGACCTCGATGGCAAGGTTCACGTGTTTTATGGCGATATGTACTACACCGATACTGACCTCACTGATGGCGGTTTCAACTTCTACCCCGGAGTGAATGGTTTGTCGTACTGGAATGAAGATATGGACGATGAAATGCGCCAAACCATCGCATTCACCTACGACCTCGACGGAAATGGAAGCCTTGACCTCGACGGCATCGCTCGGTACTTCGTAGGCTTGGCTTCTTTGCCAACTGCCGGAATCACCGCAGCCGGAGAAATCTTCGTGAGCTACCTCGCAACCATGGAATCGCACAGCAACGGACTCTTGAACTTCCGCCACATTTACGCGGTTCGCTCGTCAGATGGTGGTGCTACCTGGACTACCGAAACAGCGTGCAACCTCACGCCTGATGTCGACTTCGACCTTTTCGAAAATGCCTTCGCCAGTTTGTCTCGCGACCTCGGCGAAGAGGTGAGCTTAATCTACCAACGCGACTTTGAACCGGGGCTCCACATCCGTGGTGAAGAACACCCATCTGTGGTCAACGACATCGTTTACTTGAGCATTGCTCTTGACCAGTTCGAAGCATGTGAAGCAGGCGACGATATCGAATACACGGCTATCAAAGAAGCACTCGATGAAAGCGACATCGAAATCTACCCCAACCCTGCACACGGCACAGTGAACATTGTGATCAACAAACTCGGTACTGCCAACCTTCGTATCCTTGATATGAATGGCCGTGTTGTTTTTGAACGTCAAAATGCACTTAGCGTAGTGCGCTTCGACGCTGATCGACTGGCTGCCGGTACCTACGTGATCCAAGTAACCACCGAACAAGGCGTGGTAACCAAGAAACTGATGGTCGACTAAATCGAACCATCATCCACAAAAAAAACCGCTCCACTTGGGGCGGTTTTTTTTTGTCTGTGGTAAACGTTCTTCGCGATAAGAAAAAGTTTACCACCCACTCAATTTTTCAACTTGGCCATGACGGTGTGGCGTCCTGTAACTTTCTGCCCGAGCTCAACGCAAATCTCAGCGTCTAGCGGAAGAAAAACATCAACACGGCTGCCAAACTTGATGAAACCACACTCTTCACCGTGCTCAACTGTTTGCCCTTCGCCAATGTAATAGCGAATGCGACGTGCAACAGCACCGGCAATTTGACGAAACAAAACCTCGTGCTTTTCACCCTTGATCACCAAAGTCGTACGCTCATTGTCGGTTGAACTCTTCGGATCCCACGCAACCAAGTACAATCCCGGATGGTACTTGGCCAACATCACCTTGCCGGGAATCGGCGTCCACTGCACGTGAACATTCAACGGCGACATGAAAATCGACACCTGAATGCGTTCGTCTTTGAAGTATTCATGTTCGGTAACCCGCTCGATTACGACAACTTTGCCATCGGCCGGACAAATTACTTCGTTCGGCTGAGCCGTTACAACGCGCTTCGGAACCCGGAAAAACTGCGCAAACAATCCGAAAACAACCACAGCAACACCCAGAATCACCCACGTAAATGGCTGTCCAAGTGTGGCGTGAACGATGGCCACAAGGGCAGTCAGTACAAGAAAGGTGGTGATGAGGATGCTTCTCCCCTCGCGGTGCAGGTACATATTCAACGGTTTACGAGCTGCAAATATGCAACGATGACGGGAACTGACAACAACACGCCATCAAACCTGTCAAGCACACCTCCGTGCCCCGGCAAAAGTTTACCGCTGTCTTTTACACCGCACCTACGTTTCATTACACTTTCCATCAGGTCGCCTGCATTCGAGAAAACCGCGACACAGGCCGCCATCACCATCCAATCGCGCAGCGGAAGAACGTACTCGGTGGTCACACTCAGCACCCACGCAGCACCAAAAGCCAGCAGCACACCTCCAATAAAACCCTCCACGGTTTTTCCCGGAGAAATGGCCGGTGCCAATTTGGTTCTGCCCAAACTCTTTCCTGCCAAGTAAGCGCCTGTGTCGTTCACCCACAGCAAAACAAAGAATCCCATCACCAACCACGGTTCGTAGTTGCCGTAGCGCGTCCCCATCCATCCCAATAAAGAAAAAGGAAGAACGAAAACCACTTGGGTAAACACCGCCGTGATCATGCGCTCCATGCTCTGCTCAGAAAAAACGAACAGCTCACTCACGAGCAACACCGCCAGCACCGGCAAAACGCCAAGCAACAGCACGGGTTCATTGCCGTTCAACGCTGACGCAACAATGAGGTGCAGCACGAGCGCCACCGCCGCTGATGGCAGTGGCCTCAACGAGGCAAAGCCGCCTTTGCGAAAAATGCTCGCCGCCTCATGCGCGGCCAAAGCGCCCACCAATGCGAACACGGCTGTTAGCCAATCGCGGCCGGCGAAAATGGTCAGCACCAAAGCCACCACAAAAACACTGCCGGTGAGCAGCCGTTGCGTAAAATTGCTCATGTTCATCAGCAAGCCCGAGCCCGCTTATTCAGTCTTTGGGCTTTCGCCTTCGGCGGATGACAACTGGTCACCTTCGGCGGCGTTTGCACCGTCAACAGCACTGTTGTCATCGGTCGATGCCGCAATCTCCGTTTCAACCGCAGCCGCAGCTTCAGGCGTCTCAATCGCCTTCGGGTTGTCGACCGGATAGGTGGGTTCAGTTCCGAACGGACGTTCGCCCATGATCTCAACCAGGTCTTCCTTGAAAATCACTTCGCGTTCAAGCAAAGTGCGCGCCAAGCGCTCCAGTTTGTCGCGGTTGTCAGAGAGCAACTTCTTCGCACGCTCGTAAGCCATCTCAATGATCTTGCTCGATTCTTCGTCGATGATTCGGGCCGTTTCTTCACTGTAGGGCTTCACAAACGGAGAGTCGCTTCCACGATCGTAGTAGCTTCGGTTGCCAATGCGCTTGTTCAAGCCGTAAATGGCCACCATGGCGTACGCTTGCTTGGTGACTTTTTCAAGATCGCTCAGGGCACCGGTGCTTACTTTGCCAAAGATGATGTCTTCTGCTGCACGTCCGCCTAAGGCGGCGCACATCTCGTCGAAGATTTGCTCGGTCGTGGTGATCATGCGCTCTTCGGGCAAGTACCAAGCAGCGCCGAGGCTTTGACCGCGCGGCACAATGGTCACCTTCACCAGCGGTGAGGCGTGCTCGAGCAACCAACTTACTGTGGCATGTCCGGCCTCGTGGAACGCAATCGTTTCTTTCTCGCGGGGCGATATGATCTTGTTCTTCTTTTCCAAGCCGCCAATCACACGGTCGACGGCGTCAAGGAAGTCTTGCCGTGTGACCACATCCTGACCTTTACGGGCTGCAATCAACGCCGCCTCGTTGCAGATGTTGGCAATGTCAGCTCCGCTGAAACCGGGCGTTTGACGTGCAAGAAAGTCAACCTCAATGCTTTGATCGGCCTTGATCGGACGGAGGTGCACCTCGAAAATCGCTTTGCGTTCATTGAGGTCAGGCAGGTCAACGTAGATCTGACGGTCGAACCTACCGGCGCGCATCAGTGCTTTATCAAGAATGTCGGCTCGGTTGGTCGCTGCAAGAATGATAACGCCCGAGTTGGTACCGAAACCGTCCATCTCGGTAAGCAACTGGTTCAAGGTATTTTCGCGTTCATCGTTTGAGCCCATGTTGACGTTCTTTCCGCGGGCGCGGCCAATGGCGTCAATTTCATCGATGAAGATGATGGCAGGCGCCTTTTCCTTGGCTTGCTTAAAGAGGTCACGCACACGCGAAGCACCTACGCCGACAAACATCTCTACGAAATCAGAGCCTGACAACGAGAAGAACGGCACTTGTGCTTCACCGGCTACGGCCTTGGCAAGAAGGGTTTTACCGGTTCCGGGAGGACCTACCAGCAGTGCACCTTTCGGAATTTTCGCCCCGAGTTCGGTGTACTTGGTCGGCTTCTTCAAGAACTCAACAATTTCTTGCAGCTCTTCTTTGGCACCGTCTAAACCGGCAACGTCATTAAAGGTGGTATTGGTGCCTTTGCCTTTTTCAAAAAGCTGGGCGCGTGACTTACCGATGTTGAAGATTTGCCCGCCTCCGCCGGCGCCTCCGCCCATGCGGCGCATCAGAATCACCCACACAGCGATTAAAATCCCCAGGAAAATAACCCATGTAATGATTTGCTGGCCCCATTCGTTGACCGGCTCGTAGACGTGCTCAAACTTGTAACTGTCTTGGAGCTTCTTGATCTCAGCCTTGTATTCATCGCCCGGAGGGATGAAGAACCAATAATCAGGCCCCGCATAAATGCGCTTGAGCATGGGGTCTTGCTCAGAGTCGTTCGCTCCGCGCGCTTCAGGCGTGAGGTAAAGTTGAGCGCGCTCGCCATTTTGGGTGAGTCGCTTCACTTTTCCATCTTGAGCGTATTGCACAAATTGGTCATACTGGATGCGTTGGCCGCCCGAACCGCTGTTGAGCATAAGCATACCAATCAAAACCGCACCGATGAGGGCGTAAATCCAGTAAAAATTCATCGGACGGCCCTGTCGGCCGCCTTCTGGTGTGTTGTTCTCTTTGTCTGCTGACATAAACGTCGTTTCTTAAACCTCGTACTGATACTCTTTAACCTTTGCATCGGCCCAGAGTTCTTCGAGGGCGTAAAAGGGGCGTGCCTCCTTGTAAAAAACGTGCACCACCACGTCAATATAGTCCATAAGAACCCATTCAGCGTTTTGCACACCTTCGGTATGCCAAGGCCACTGCTGCATAAATTTGAAGGTATGTTCTTCAACCTTGCGGGCGATGGCTTGGGTTTGCGTGTGCGAATTGGCGTGGCATACTACAAAGTAGTCGGCAACAGCGTTGGGGAGTTGTCGCAAATTCAGGCTGCGAATATCTTCGCCCTTAACTTCCTGAATGGCGTTTACAATGACCTCGAGCAATGCGTCGGTCTGCGCGGTGGTGTCTCTCTTCATTAAGCGAACTTCGGTTCGAAGCAAAAGTAATACATTTAACCCATTGAATTCGGGCGTAACATCCCGATAAATCAGCGATTCAGCATGAGCGACACCCTTTTTATCGGGCGCGACATCCGTTTTTTCGATCGCCTTGATAGCACCAACAATTATGCTGCCACTATGTTGTCGGGCGACGAATGGACAGAGGGCACAGTCATTGTGGCAGACGAACAAACAATCGGTCGTGGACGCCATCAGCGCCTGTGGGAAAGCGAACCAGGAGCCAACCTGTTGTGCAGCATCGTGCTGAAACCGCATTTCATCCGTCCCGATGAATCCTTCCTGCTTAACATGGTCGCCGCCGTTGGCGTATTCGACTGCCTCGCTGAGTACGCCATTCCGGCCTCCATCAAATGGCCCAACGATGTGTTTCACGGCACTGACAAAGTGGCGGGAATTCTCATCGAAACGCAAATCCGAGGTCAACAACTCGGTGCAGCCATCATCGGCATCGGTTTGAACATCAACCAAACCCGTTTCAACAGCACAGGCGCAGCTTCAATGCAACTCATCACAGGCCGGCCTTTCGAGCGGAACCGGGTGCTTGAACGCCTTTGCGCTAGCTTCGAGGCGGCCTATCTCCTGTGCCGGGCCAACGCCAATGCGCTGGTGCAGCGCTACAACAATGCGCTTTACCTACTCAACGAGAAGGCCATTTACCTGCACGGCGATTCAGAAATCGAACTCGAACTGAAACAGGTACTCGCCGATGGACGTGTGCACGCCAAAAGCGGTCATGAACTGCGTTACTTTCAAATGGATGATCTTCGCCTTCGGCGGATGTGAACCTTGGCCCATTTAAGCGTACTTCGCCTCCATCTTGGTGGCGATGTAGTCAAAAAGATTTTTGAGTGGCTTTTCAACCATCATCATAACGAACGGATTGGCATCGACGTTGGCCACCATGCCGGCGCGGGTTTTGTCGCCTTCACCCTGCAAACGGATGTCAAGGTCAAACTTCATGGCCGAACCTTCTGACGAGCGCAACACAATGCTCGAAGGTTCGGTGAGCGATTTGTGCTCCAAACCAATTTTGTAGCCACCCGCAACCTTGAACGCGCATTTGCCCTCTTCGCCTTGCCACTCGCTGACCTTGTCAGCAGGTAGAAGGTCAATGAGGTTGTTGAGGTTCTTTACGTAGCCGAAGACCTCGTCGGGAGTGGTGTTGAGCACCACTTGTTTGCTTTCAATCGTTGCCATGTCACAGGTTTATTGCCCCCAAGCTGATGGGTTGTCACGCCATGAACGAAGCAGGTCAATCTGCTTGTCGGTAACATAACCTGATTTGAGGGCTTGTTTCATCAATGTTTCGTAATCAGTCAGTACCGAAAGGGCAACACCCGCTTCGGTAAACTGCTCGCGTGCAATGTCAAAGCCGTAGGTGAAAATGGCCACCATGCCTTTAACCACCGCACCGGCCGAACGGAGAGCCTCAACCGCATTCAAACTGCTCTTGCCGGTTGACACCAAATCTTCAACAACCACCACCGATTGGCCCTCTTCGATCACGCCTTCAATCAGGTTCTGCAAGCCATGGCCCTTGGCCGATGACCGCACGTACGCAAACGGAAGGCCCAAGTCTTGGGCAACCAACGCGCCAATGGCAATGCCACCGGTGGCAACGCCAACAATAACATCAGGCTTGCCGTACTGATCAACGATGATGTTGGCAAACTCTTGACGAATGTAGGTGCGAACCTTCGGGAAGGAGAGGCTCTTCCTGTTGTCGCAGTAGATGGGCGATTTCCATCCCGATGCCCATGTAAACGGGGCATCCGGACTTAATTCGATGGCCTTTATCTGGAGCAAAAATTCTGCTACCTTTAGACCTGACTCCTCCTTCACTTTCATGGCGCAAATGTATAAAGTTTTCATCTCTGACCGCCCGCTGATTCTTAAAGCAAGGCACGATTCTGCCGTCGAACTGCGCGACGGTCACCTCCACTTCCACGCGGCTTCAGCCGATGAACTTACCCGAATCGTCAACCTCTTACGCGGCGACAACGATATTCGCGCTGTATACGTGTACAATGCTGACCCCAATGTGCTCTTCCGTGCGTTGAAATTGCTCACTACTGAAGTCATTGCGGCGGGCGGATTCGTCAGGAACGCATCCGGCGAAGCCTTATTTATTCACCGTAGAGGGCATTGGGACCTCCCAAAAGGAAAAATTGACGCCGGTGAAACGCCCGAAGTCGCCGCTGTGCGTGAAGTTGAAGAAGAATGTGGCATCTCGCGGCTGACCATCACGTCTCCCCTACCCAATACCTACCATATCTATCCTGAAAACAATCAACTCATTCTGAAAACCACCCATTGGTTCGCCATGGTTTCAGATGACCAATCGAAGCTCGTCCCACAAGCCGAAGAAGGCATCGACGATGCGCAGTGGGTCGCCCGCAAACATTGGCGCGAACTGGTGCGCACCTCCTTCCCCAACATCACTGAACTGGTCGAGCACATCGTTGCAAACAACCTCTAACGAAGGCCAGCGCTCAACGCAGAAGCTGCACGAGCGTGTCATGAATGCCTTCTGACGGACTCCGGGTGACGTTGTTGATCAGCTTCCCATCCGGACCAACCAAGTAAAACGATGGTACGGTGCGCAAACGCAGTGCATGCTTCAACTCCGGATTGCTGCCCCCGTTGACAATGCTCCATTCACGGGCCGGGTGCTTAACAATGTAATTTTTGAAGCTTGCATCGTCGGCATCCAGCACGAGCGTTATGAATTCTACCTGACGTTGGAATTTACGCCAAACGGGTTCCAATGAAAGCATTTCACGCTCACACGATGCACTGCCCATAGCGACCACGCTTATGTACACAAACTTGCCTTCGAGCTCAGAGAGCGTCAACCGATCGCCCCGTTGATCGACCAATGTTAGATTGGGCAAGAACGGACTGGCTTCGGTGGTTCCACGCACCAAACCTTGGCGAAGGTTCGATGCTGCACCTACCAATTCAGGGTTTACTTCACCCGGCACGGCGCTGAGAAGCTGCAACACCCCTTTGCGCAGTTCTCGGTCATTGCTCGCCAAGGCTTTGCATTGCATCACGGTAAACAACCAACGGCGGTCGACATCGGCGAACTCGGTAAACTTTTGAAGGGTGCTCGATAGAAGTTCACCGTCAGCAGTTGAAAGGCCTTTCAGAAAGGCCGTCTCGGCCAACGGATCATTTGCAAGCACCAGCTCGTGAAGTTCGGCGAAGAGCTGAACGGCTTCCGGATTGTGAAGATTGGGGATACCCGGCGGCCCATACACACTGTCAACATAGCTGCGCCGTGCGCCAAGTGCGAGATCAACCCGGCCAAGTGCTGAATTCAGCAAATCACGGGTGAAGGGCTCGCGGGTGCTTCGCATCCATCCAATCACTTCTTGATTGAATTGTGCAAACGATTCTTCAACGCTCGGAATAACCGCCAACGAATCTCCATTGGTGGCGTTTGCCTGCGCCACGACTGAAGTCCCCCGGTGAACTGAAAGTTCTACAGCCAGTTCAAGTTTACCAAAAAGCGCGTTGTAGCGAATCCTGAACTTTTCCATCAGCGCGTTGGGGTCATTCTCTGAAAGTTCAACAAAGACAACTTCAAGCGGATTCCCGTCGAAGGTGCGGGGCATCGGAGCAGTGGGCCTTTGCAATACAACTTCGTAAGTTCGACCCGGCACCGCGTAAATCTCTGCTGACCAAGCTGCAATGTCCATCCGAATGCGCTTGGGTGAGTCAAGCTCAAACCGCAGGTTGAACCGTCCGTCATCGGCAATACTGACGTCGGCCAGCCGGTTTAGTTCGGCCGACACAACGTCGCGGTACGCACTCAAATAGAGCTCATACCCTGAAAAATCAGTGCTTTTACCGGTAATAACGACCTCTGCCGCCTTAGCGCACAGCGCCGTAAGCAACAGTGATCCCGTCAGGAACAAACTGCGACACATCTCCATGGTTTCTGAGTATTTCACGTACAACGGTCGAATTTATTGCGGCAAATTCCGGATCGGTAAACAAAATTACCGTTTCCAGTTCGGGCGCCATTGCCTTGGTCATCTGGGCAATCGTGCGCTCGTACTCGAAATCGCCTCCGTTTCGTACTCCCCTCAGCAAAAACCCTGCCCCAAGTGAACGGGCAAAGTCAATGGTCAGTCCGTCGTAGTTCGTTACCCGCACATTCGGATGGCTTTCAAACACCTTCTCAAGCCACTCGGTGCGCAGTTCAAGCGCAAACATGCTTGACTTGCTCGAGTTGCTGCCAATCGCCACCACGATTTCGTCAAACAAGAGCGATGCCCGCTTGACGATGTTCTCGTGGCCTTTCGTAATGGGGTCAAACGACCCGGGAAAAACTGCTATGCGCTTCATTTACCGAAGGTAAAAAAAGAAAAGTTGACGGCACCGTAACGTCGGGTTTCAGTAAACCCTTCCTGATCGGTAAAATCGTAGTCAGCACTGTGCTCAAGAATGTGTAAACCACCCGACTTCAAACAGCCCGATGCCTTCACCTTGATAGGTACATCGGCCAAATTAACATCATCGTACGGTGGGTCAGCCACAACAATGTCAAACTCGCCCTTTACCGATGAAAGAAATTTGTACACGTCTTCACGCAGAACAAGTGCAGGCACGTCGAGCTCCTTGAAGGTATCGCGAATGAACTTATTGGCCACAGGGTCGCGCTCAACGGCTGTGATTCGTGCGGCTCCGCGCGAGGCAAATTCATACCCCAGCGCACCCGTTCCTGCAAAAAGATCGAGCACCGAAATGCCCGTTAAATCGTACCGGTTGGCCAAAATGTTGAACAAGGCTTCTTTGGCAAAATCAGTCGTTGGTCGACCCTTGAACCGCACGGGCACTTTGAGCCTTCGGCCCTTGAATCGTCCGCCTATGATACGCATGCGTACTGATTGAGTAGTGACATGTATTCCTGCTTGCGCAGGGATGACAACGGGAGGTCAACCAACGGCATTCCGAAACCAAAATGAATGCTCACGTCACCAAAGTAGCTTCGGTAGAGTTTGTAGGTTTCGCTCTCCACACCGATGTTGCCCGACAAGCGCACCTGCAGCCGTTCTAAATCAAGCTTCAGCTGCTGCACGGCATTCGCAGTGTGGTAGATGACATCTTCGGGCGTGGATGCCTCGAAGGTGTTGTGCAAAAGAAATCCGCGTTCATCGCGAAGGTAAAGGTCAAAGAAACCGTTCGCGATGTCGACGTAGCCCACAGGCTGCTTCACTTTTTGGCTATGGCGCAGCATGGCTCCAATGTACAAACCGGCATTTGACACCAGTTTACCCGCCGGGATGCTATCGGCCAAGCGACGATCGTCATCGCTCACAACAGTAAGCACTACGGCATCGAGTTCGCGCAAGTCGTCTTGCAAAGGATGGGCCACCTCATGTCCCAATCCGTAGCGCAGCCAAGCCTGCCGCTGGTCTGCCTGAAAACCCGCTTTGGGAATGATCAATGTCGCATTTCCGCGAAAGGCGATTGAACCTGACCCATAGCGCCGTTGGTGCAGGGCCTCATCGCGCAGTTTGGCATCATCGGCAGAGAGTTCCACACTGCGCATGTAACTGCCCACCTCTACTACCTTGCCCGATCGGCGTTCGGTAACGGCCCATGCCACCTCAGAGCGGTCAATGAGCACACTGAGGTGTGTTCCGGTAAAGAAAGACGGATCGTTGTTGACAGCGCTAAGGAGGTGGAGTGATTTACTTCCAGCTACCATCGGTGATGGGCTCATCAAGCGAGCCAAAACGGAGGGTGTCTTTGCGCACTTTTTCGCGGCCGAACGGCGTGGGGTCTTTAACCAAAATGGTCGGACGGTTCAAGCCGCCTTTTTCTACGCTTCCGGTGCGGATAATCCAACGCTCACCGCCTGAAGGTGAAAACGGCAATGAATCGAGTGCAACGGGCGGCAGTTTCTTGGCGCGGCGTTTCTCGGGCGAAAAGTTTTCGTCGTAGAATGAGGTGTAGAGGGTATCCATCACCTTGTAGGCCGTTTCATTGCGGTCAATCATGCCGCGGAAGCCCTCAGCGTCGATGCCCAGCTCTTCGGCTTTTGTAGCAATTTCGTCGCGTTTGATGACGTAGCCCAGCTCCATCGATTTTCCCTCAGGAAGCGAATCGTGGAAGGTACCCATCCGGAAGGGAATCATAATCTCAGGTTTGTAAATCCAAGCGATGAGGGTATCGAAGTTGCTGGTGTAGCTACCGTTGGCGCCTGCGTAGGCTTCTTGCGCTTCGCGGATGTCTTTCAGGCGTTGAATCACTTGGCTTTCAATGCGCGACTTTTCTGCTTGGAACTCCATCTCCTCATCCACAGAATAAAAGACTGACCATGCGAGGAAGAGGGCTGCAACGGCACCCAAGAGACCTACGGCAAGGGTCGCACCCCGCGACAATTTGGCAATCACACCGGGGGCTGTGAGCACGCCGGCGATGATGAGTGCCAAGCCGCCCACGAGCATGTCAATGGGCTGTGACTCGAGGCCATCGCCACCGATTGACATCACGTATTTGTAGAGGAAAGCAGCACCTCCGGCAACGAGGAGGATGGTAATGACGTACAGACTGAGTTTCTTGCCTAACTGATCCATGCGAAACGGTTTATGCTTTTTGGGTGAGCTAAAATACGCACCGGCGACGACAAACTTACAACTTTTTACAGACCATAAGCGATGAATTATCACACTCCAAGCGTATAAAAATGCGCCCAGGCTCGGTGAGCTTGCCGATTGACACTGGAGAAAAATGACTACTTTTGCGCCGCAATTAAGAAACGACATTCAATTACGATGGCCACGAACATTACCTTCACCATGATCAAGCCCGATGCAACGGGCGCAGGTCACACCGGAAAAATCATTGACCGCATCATCGGCGCCGGTTTTTCTTTCCGTGCAATGAAACTTACTCAGCTCAGCCGCGAAGACGCCGAGACCTTTTACGGCATTCACCGTGAGCGCTCGTTTTTTGGCGAGTTGGTTGACTACATGACTTCAGGCCCGATTGTTGCGGCCGTATTGGAGAAAGACAACGCTGTAGAAGATTTCCGCAAGCTCATCGGAGCCACCAATCCTGCCGAAGCAGCCGAAGGCACCATCCGTCGCGACTTTGCTGAGTCGATTGCTGCCAATGCCGTTCACGGTTCTGACAGCGACGAAAACGCGGCCAACGAGGCGGCCTTCTTCTTCAGCCAGCGCGAGATGGTTTAAGGGCTACACGCCCAAACCCTTTACCGGTTTACGAAATGAAAAAGCGAAGTGGAGTCACTTCGCTTTTTTCATGGCCAATGTTTGTCAGTGCGCATCAATTTCCGCAATCGACCGCAGTACCGAACAATGAAAATAAAATGGTACGATCTGTGTCATTTATTATGCCGTCTCCATTGAAATCACCTTGGCATCCACTTGCTGGAGTTGTACAGAATGTTCCAAAAACAACCAAGAAAAACGGCAAATCGGCACCCCCGATGAGCCCATCTCCATTCAAATCACCTTGGTTGAGGTTGGCCGAGCTTGAGCTGTCAAAATCAGCCGACACCTCGCAAGTTTCGCCGACAATGCTAGCCGTGACGGTGTAAACGTCAAGCGCGCTGTAGGTTAAAGTGGAGCCCGAGGTCGAACTCGGGTCGTCCCAATTAAATCAAAATCCAATAAAGAAGAACTCTCCGAAGCAACTACCATTCCGTTTTGGGTGACCACCGGAGGCCATGTGCCTGTACCCGAAATGCACAAGCCGTTGGTCACATCGAAGTTGACGTCGATGGATTCGGTTTGACTTGCGACCGTGAAAACATGCTCGACT
>DAITMF010000019.1:0-55395 GCA_036835325.1 Flavobacteriales bacterium | reverse complement strand
CCATGGCCCTGTGGTACTTCGAACGCGAAAAGGTCGATGTGGTGGTGCTCGAAACCGGCATGGGCGGTCGCCTTGACTCAACCAATGTGGTCAAGCCCGAAGTCAGCGTCATCACCACCATCGGCTTCGATCACGTGCAGTTCCTCGGCAATACCCTTGCGGCCATCGCGGGTGAAAAGGCGGGCATCATCAAACCGGCACGTCCGGTCGTCATCGGCGTACTTCCGCGCGAAGCGCTCGAAGTGGTCATCGCTACGGCCGGTGAACGCAAGGCGCCGCTGGTAGAGTCGGCCCGCTACGATGATCCGCTGCCCAAACTCGATTTGGCCGGTCCATATCAAGAAGACAACGCCCGCACAGCCCTTACAACAATTGATGTGCTGCGCCGCCGCGGGTACACCATCTCCGATGAGGCCATTGCCGCAGGCATGGGCAAGGTGGTCAAGAATACGGGCTTCCGTGGCCGTTGGCAAATCCTCGGTGAGAAACCCCTCACCATTGCCGATTGCGCCCACAACGAACAGGGACTCCGCATGGTGATGCGCGAATTGGCCCGCTACGATTTTCACGATCTGCACTTTGTGATTGGGGTGTCGGGCGACAAAGATCTCAGCGCGGTGCTCGCCATGTTGCCCAAAACGGCGACCTACTACTTCACAGCGGCCGATGTGCCGCGTGCGCTGCCTGCCGATCAGCTGCAGGCCCTTGCCGGCGAACACGGCTTAACCGGTGAGTACTTCCCCAACGTGCGCAAGGCCTACGAAGCTGCGCGCCTCTACGCGAAGCCCAACGATGTCATCTACATCGGAGGCAGCGTGTTCGTGGTGGCCGAAGTGGTGTGATCAGCAGCGCAGTACAAAGTGCTGGGGCTCAATGCCACGCGGCAAAAACAGCAAGCCCATCTCAAACAAATCTACCGATACTTCAAAGCGTGGGTCGGTACGCAGTGTTTCCCATGCCGCACGCATATCGGCCGACCAGTTGATGTCGTCAATCACCAAACAGCCCTTCGGGTTGAGCCGCGGCAGCAGCCGTTCAACGTAGCGCAACAGAGCCTCACCGCGGTGATCGCCGTCAATGAAGATGAGGTCGTAGGTGGTGTTTTTTTCGCCTTCGGCGGGATGGTCGAGTGCACGGTCAAACGCGTCGTTGATCAAGGTGATTTTGTTGCTGAGCTGCAAGCGACGGTGCACTTCGCCGGCCAAACGGATGTGTTCGCCGCACCCCTCGATGCTCGTTACCCGTTCGGCCGCTGCCGCGAGGTAGGCGGTGGTGATGCCCAAAGATCCACCCAACTCCAACACGTCGCGGTAGTGCAGATGCTGCACCAAGCGAAACAACACCTGCGCATATTTCGGCTGCTTTACCGCCGTTGAGGCAATGTCGGCAACCGCACGAAGCTTGCCTTTGATGCGCTTTGACCCGGCACCGAGGTCGGTGACGTCGATGCGCTCTGCACTGCCAAGCAAACGCATGCGCTCGTCTTCAATGGCATCGAAGGCGTAGTACAGCTTTTTCAGATTGATGACCTCTTCAATGAGGGCATACGCAAAGGGCGAATGCGTGCCGTGACGTCCTTTCGCCGTCAACCAATAGCGTACAAAGTTCTTCGCGCGAAACACGGCCGAAAAGTACGCGATTTTCAGCCTAGGGTAACGAAAAGCCCACTACCGTGTAGCCTTCGCCGCGTTCGTTGAGCCAAACTTCGAGCGTACCAGCTTCCTTGGTGAAGCATTCAGCCAAGGGATGCGCTTCGGCACCGGAGACCTCGCCCGCGGCATCGGGCGGTAGCGGACTCACCACCATGAGGCGTGTGTAGCGCTGCGCGCCCAGAACATCCGTGAGGTCAGCACAGGTGTGGGCGGCGAAGATGCCGCGTGAGACGAGGGCATCGTCGAAGCGTTCGGGCGCTGCGAACAGCGCGCGATCGAGGTGGTAGGCGAGGGTGTAGCGGTAATGCGGTGGATGCACCACCACAGCCGTTTCGGCATTGAGCTCGGCGGCGATCTGCGCCGCCATGGCATCGGGACGTCCCGCTTCGGTGTAACCGGGTATCCAGGTGAAGAGCATCCCCAACGGCAGCGCCCATGCCGCATGGCGCAGAAGTTTGCTTGATCCGACCAGGGTGTTCAGGGCATCCGCGACAGCGAGAAATAAAAACGGATACGAGAACACCAGGTAGCGCTCGACCCACACGGGCATCCAGAACGACACAGCGAAGAATACCATGGGCGGCACCACAGCGAGGCTAACCACGAAGCTCCGCACAGGGTTTTCACGGCCAAAGCGCCACAGCCAACATAGCCAGCCGCTCATCCATCCCAAAACAAAAAGCGCAATGAACCAGGGTTTGACGGTGTACTGCCACACCCACGGCACAGCCACAAACACCGAGGCACCTGCCGCCGCGGCTGTAAGCAGGGCGAGTGCGATAAGGGTTTTATATGCCCAACCCGAGACGATGCAAAGTGCCGTTTTCAAAACCGCGGCGAACACCGTGCACAAAACAAACAGGTAGAGCGGTGTTGACCGGTTGACGGCCCTGTGGAGGTGGTCGTGGAGGTTGCCGAGGTTTTCAACCGGTAGCACCCACGTGCCTTCACCGGCCGAGGCGGTGAACCGCTCCCAAACTATGGCCATCCAAGGCAGGTAGGCCAATGCCGAAAGGCCCAGCGCTGCCGCCAGTTGAATGAGCCTGCGGCGATCGCTTCGCCACATCACAGCGGCCACAAAAGCATGCAAGGCCACCACGGCAATGCCAAAGTAGTGCGTGTACAACAGTGCGGCCTGGAACAGGATCAGCAGCAAAATGTGTTGTATTTTTGGGGATGGATGTGCGCCTGCCGCAATCAAACGCTCGGTCGCGGCCAAAGTAAGCGCCACCAGCAGGCCATAAGCCCGCGCTTCGTGGGTGATGAAGAAGAAACTGTTCGCGAAGGCGAAGAGCACTACTGCCAAAATCGCAAATGGCAATCGCAAAAAAAAGCGAAGCGCCAGATGGCTGAAAAGGCCGATGGAAAGGGCTCCCGCAATGAGCGAGGGCAGGAGAAGGGAGCAACCCCAAAAGTGTTGATGCTTAAATGCAACAAAATTTCATTAAGGGGGGGGGTATTGCCGTTTGAGAGCACCCCAATTATGCCTGGAATGTCTTACGAAGCAACGAAAGCAGAGAACGGCTCATCAAGACCAACAACTTTTGAATGGTTTAAAACCGCTCCAAAGCAGGCATACAAGAGTGCTGCCGCAACGGGGAGTTGTTGTTTGGTATTTGCTAAGTTCAATTTTGGAGAACGCTGATAGAGCAATTGCAATTGTAAGTGTTTTTTATGTAAGACACGCTTGTTAATTCATCCAAAAGCACAGTGCGCCCCTCACCGAATAGCGCGGCACTCTGTATCTTTGGGGTATGCTCTGCACCTCACAACTTCGTTTTCGGTACGACGGCGGTCCGTCGTTTGAATTTCCCGATGTGGTCTGCGATTCGCGTCAGCACCTGCTGCTGCTCGGCGAATCAGGCACGGGAAAAACCACCCTCCTGCACCTGCTTGCCGGAATGCTCAAGCCCACCGGCGGAAAGGTGGAAGTCGATGGCCAAGACCTCACCCGGCTTTCGGGCAAAGAGCTCGACCGCTTTCGGGGAGCCCGCATTGGTGTGGTGTTTCAAACCGCGCATTTTGTGCAAAGCCTCACCGTTGAAGACAACCTGCTCTTGCCGCAGTTCCTCGCCGGTAAGCCGGTGAACAAGGCCCGCGCGGCTGAGTTGCTGCGCCGCATGAACCTTGAACACAAACTGAAGCAATCGCCCCGCGCCTTGAGCATCGGTGAGCAGCAACGGGTGGCCATTGCACGCGCCCTCATCAATGAACCGGCCATCGTGCTGGCCGACGAGCCCACTTCGGCGCTCGACGATAAGAACGCCGCACAGGTCATCGCCCTGCTTGAAGAACAGGCCGCCCTCACCGGTGCCGCGCTTGTGATAGTAACGCACGACCAACGATTGAAAGACCGTTTCGCCAACCGAGTGACCCTATGAATCTGTTCAAAATCGCCCGGCGGAACATCACCGTCAAACCGCTCAACACCATCTTGAGCTTGGTACTGCTCGCTTTCGGAGTGGGCATTATCTCACTGCTGATTGTGGTTGAGAACCGCTTGCAAGATCAGTTCGACCGCAACATCAAAGACATTGACTTGGTGCTGGGTGCAAAGGGGAGTCCGCTGCAGTTAATCCTCGCCAACGTGTACCACATCGATGTGCCTACGGGCAACATTTCGCGCCGCGAAGCCGAGCGCATCATGAAGCACCCTTACATAGAATCGGGCATTCCGCTGGCCTACGGCGACAATTACGCGATGCACCGCATTGTGGGCACCACCCATGCCTACCATGAACACTATGAGGTTGAACTCACTGAAGGTGTGCTGTTCGATGCGCCCTACACCGCCACCATTGGCGCCGCTGTGGCGCAAACCACCGGATTGAAAATCGGCGACACCTTTTACAGCGCGCACGGGTTGAAAGACGCCACCGATGTGCACGCCGACCACGCGTTCACCGTGGTGGGGATTTACGCCGAAAGCGGCTCGGTCATCGATCAGCTCATCCTTACCCCGATGGAGTCGGTGTGGGGCGTGCACGTGGAAGAGGCTGAAGAGCGCGGAGAGAACCCCGAAGACGAAATCACGGCCGTCCTCCTCAAAAAGAAAAACGCACTGGCCATTGTAACCCTGCCGAACCTGCTGCGCGAGACAAACATGCAAATTGCGCTTCCATCCATTGAAATTAACCGCCTCCAAACCAATTTCGGCATCGGCATGCAAACGCTGCGGGCCATTGCCTTGCTCATCATGGCCATTTCGTTTGTGAGCGTGTTCATCTCCCTCTACACCTCGCTGCGCGATCGTCGCTACGAGCTCGCGCTTATGCGCACCATGGGCGCTTCGCGCTTTACCCTTTTCGCCTTGATTTTGTTGGAAGGGATGCTGCTCACGCTCGCGGGCATTGCGGTGGGCTTGGCCACCTCACGCGTAGGCCTGCTGCTTTTGGGCGATATGGTCAAAGACAAGTTCCGCTACGAGATTGCCGACATGGCCCTGCTCGATGGCGAATACCTGCTAACGATAATCACTATCTTTGTAGGCGTTTTGGCATCGTTATTGCCTGCAATTGCAGCAGTACGCATTGATATCTCCAAAACCCTCGCTGATGGTTAAGCTCGTCAAACTTCTTTCCGTTGCCATGGTGGTGATCGCCGTGGCATCGCTCAACATGAGTACGTCATGTGCGCCCGCTGAAGTAACGGCGGCACCCCTCAAAGACGTAGCTGCTTACCGCAGCGAATTGCCTTTCCGAGCTGCCGCTGAAGCCGAAGCAATCGACGTGGCCGTTCTGGATGTGCCTTTTGAACTTTCGCTTTCAGCGGATGACGACGCTGCGCCGATGGAACTCACTTGGCGCACCCTCATCGACGTTGACTTCAAAGACGTTTACATCGATGAACTGGATGCCTACTACTGGAAACCCACCTTTGGAGCATCAGTGAAAGCCCTCGAAGGCAAAGAAGTCTACATCACCGGATACGTGATTCCGGTCGATTACGACGAAGATTTCTACGTGCTGTCGCGCTACCCCTTTGCCAACTGCTTCTTCTGCGGTGGTGCGGGTCCTGAGTCGGTCGTCGACCTCCGCTTTAAAGCCAAGACACGCCGCTACGAAACCGATGAGCGCCTTACCTTCAAAGGCAAGTTTGCGCTGAACGCGAACGATGTTTACCAGATGAACTACATCCTCGAAGGGGCCCAAGAGTACAAGCCTTGATGCGGTGATGGGTTATGGCCGAATCACAAAAGGCGATTCGGTACACCAATAGTGAACATTTTCTTGGCTTCCCTCCACAAACGTTTGAATGCATACAGAGAACCGCAGTTCTTCACTGCAGCTGGTGACTTGCGCAATCAGCACCCGTTTGCCTTCGTGCGCGTAGCCGTTGGGTTCACCTGCATAGGTAAAGATGCTCCCATCATCGATGCGCCAGTTGCAAATGCTGGTGGCCTCTTCTTCTGAATGCGAGAGGGTTGATGCGATGTATGAAAGCTGTCCCGGATCGCTTGATCCCAACTTGTTAATGGTGTAGAAAGAGTGGTAGGCCAATTCCGGTGCCATAGCGGCAATGTTCATGTTAAAGCCATTGGCAAATAGGGCACCGTATTCGCTATGAAAACACCCGCAATCGGCCTCGAGCACAATGTCTTCGTCATCGGGTGAGAACGTGAAGGGTGCAATTGAGTCGCGCGTGCTTCCATACATTGAACTCAAGAAGTCTCGCTCGTTGGTATACTCAACGTAGATACGGTAGGTTGTAAACCCGGTCAAATCGGTTTGACCTACCATGCCTTCGTGCCGTTGAACCACCTCGTAGCTCAATCCTGTGGGTTGGGCAAAGGCTCCCAGCGTGGTGAGAACGGCACAGAGGGCGATGATGTGACGGGGTACGCGTGAAGTCATTGTGTGCTTTGCTTTGGGACGTAGCTCAAGGTACGAAACTTCGAATCACCCACGGCTTGCACTCCACGCATGCGGCCTTTGCTGAAAATGCGGTTGCTGTTGTCTTTGCCGCGTCGAAGTTCGCGTTGGTCTTCATCGGGTAGCGAATGCACGTGGTCGCATTCTTCAGAACAGCAACCGTTGTGCTTCGCTTTGCACGCTTCGCACTGAATAAAGAGCAGGTTGCATGCGACGTTTTCGCAATTGGTGTGCTCGTCGCAGGGTTCGCCGCATTGGTGGCATTGGGCTATCACGTCAGATGAGATGCGCTCGGCGCGACGTTCATCGAACACGAAGTTCTTGCCCACGAATTTATTGGGCAAGCCGCGCTCGCGCACTTGACGCACGTACTCAATGATACCGCCGTTGAGCTGGTGCACGTTTTTGTATCCGCTGTGCTTGAACCATGCGCTGGCCTTCTCGCACCGAATGCCACCGGTGCAGTACATGACAATGTTCTTGTCTTCGTTGCCCTGCAAGAACTCACTCACCACTTCGATCTCTTCGCGGAAGGTGTCGACATCGGGCGCGATGGCGCCAATGAAATGCCCAACCTCCGATTCGTAGTGGTTGCGCATGTCGATGAGAATCGTGTTGGGGTCTTCGGTGAGGGCGTTGAATTCCTCAGCGGTGAGGTGTTTGCCTTTGTTGGTGACGTCGAAGGTGGCGTCGTTCAATCCGTCGGCGACAATTTTGTCGCGCACCTTGATGATGAGCTTGAAGAACGACTTGCCGTTGTCATCGACTGCAACATTCAAGCGAATGCCGTCGAGAAAGGTAACCGAGAACAGGTGATCTTTAAAGCGCTCGAAGTTGGCCTTGGGCAGGCTGATTTGCGCGTTGATGCCTTCGTGAGCGACATAGGTGCGGCCGAGAACACCCATTTCCTCCCAATTCAGGTAGAGGAAGTCACGAAAGAAGGAAGGGTTCTTGATGTTCGCATACTGGTAAAACGACAAGGTCATGCGCTCCTCATCGCTTTGCAGCATGCGCTGTATCAACACCTTCCGGTCGACCTTGTTGTGGAGCTGTTTCATCGTACAATTACAAGTTATACGTGGTTGGCTCGACACATCCGTCGTGGAGATATCGAGCTGCAAAGGTAGCGAAAGTCGCCAACTCAAGGTAGCTGCGCATTCTTGGGGCGTACAAAGTGCTGGGGGCGAGGCGGTGGGTCATCCATCCGAAAAAATCATGATAAATAACTTTATAACGTAAAGTAATTTATATTTGTCCTGAAATCAAATCTTCAGAACAATGGAAAAACCGTTGAATGAACATGAAAGCTTGGCCATCATCAGCAGCATGATTGCCGGTACACGCCGCAAAATGAGCGAGGGAAGCAGCTATTTTCTCGTTTGGGGCTGGGCGACCTTTCTGGCGGCCCTCACTGAGTTTGGCTTGCTTCGGGGCGGCTTTGAACATCACTACATCGTTTGGGCGGTGTTTATGCCTGCGGCAGGCATTTTGACCGGTATTTTATCGCGGCGCGATGCGCAACTGGGAGTAAAAACGCACCTCGACCGCGCCATGAATGCGCTGTGGCTGGGCTTTGTGGTGACCTTGTTGCTCATTCTCGGTACGGCCGTGAAAATCGGTTGGGAGAACGTGTACCCGATTGTGATCTTAATGTACGGCCTGGGCACCTTTGTGTCGGGCGGCTTGCTGCGGTTTCGTCCGCTCATGTTCGGCGGTGCGCTCAGCTGGGCGTTGGGCATGGCCGCGCTGTTTGTGGACTTTGACATTCAATTGTTGCTTCTGGCGGCATCGGTGGCGGTGAGCTACCTCATTCCGGGTTACCTACTGAAAACCAGCAAGCAATGACGGCATTCAAAGCGCTCGACCCCTTGCTGCATCAATCCTTGCGCTTGGCGGTGATGTCGGTGCTTGTTGCGGTTGAGTCGGCCGAGTTTACCTACCTGCAAACCCAAACAGGTGCTACGCCGGGCAATCTCAGCGTGCAAATCGACAAGCTGCAAAAGGCGGGCTACATCGAGGTGGTGAAAGACTTCAACGGCAAGCGGCCACGCACCACCTGCCGCATTACACCTGCCGGCGCTGAGGCGCTTGAAAATTATGTCAACGCACTTAAAACCTATGTGAAACTTTAAATCAATACCATGAAAAAGCTTCTTCTCTCTGTTTTCATTCTTGTGGGATGGATGTCCTCCCACGCGCAATCGGGTTATTTCGGCGGATTCGGCTTCTTCGAGCCCGGTGCCATGTACTTTGATGCGGGGCCGCTCAACACCCTGCTCGAAGCCAACGGATATTCAACCATCGATCCGTTGCATTACGCCTCCGGCGGATCGGGTTTCGTCTTAATCAACAATTTTGTTATCGGCGGACGCGGAGGCGGCTTCAGCGAGCAAAACGTCACGCGTCCTGGCACATCTGGACGTTTCAGCGGGGGTTACGGAAACTTCAGTTTCGGCTACGCCGTGCCGCTGGGCTACAAGCAGTTCATTGTACCCACGGTTGGCATTGGCGGCATGTACACCAACCTCCAGTTGGAGAGCGACGCAGCGACCACCTCGCTCAACGATGCGCTGGCCAATCCGCTGCAAGTCGTGAACCTGAGGAGTTCATCGGCGATGATCGATGCATCGGTGAGCTACTTCACCCGTGTTGGTCGAGGCGGTGATGAGCAAAGTGGCGGTGGATTCGCGATAGGCCTTGTCGCCGGTGCATGGTTTTCGCCGTCAAACGCCGATTTCACTCTGAACCAACGGGCAGTCACCGAGGTGGTTGATTTCCGTCCGAACGGATTTTACCTCACGCTCAAAATTGGCGGTGGCGGCTACGGTCGCGCCAGCGAATAACGTCAAAGCAGGCTGTCGTCGACCTTGTTGGGCAAGGTCACTTTCAACCGTGGTTCAGCCTCCATAGCCCGCTGAATGGCGAAAATGGCTTCATCATTGCGCGCCCATGAACGGCGCGCAATGCCGTTGTTGACATCCCAGTGGAGCATCATGCGCAAGCGGCGCTCGCTTTCTTCGCTGCCATCGAGGAGCATGCCAAAGCCGCCGTTGATCACTTCTCCCCAGCCTACGCCGCCGCCGTTGTGCAGCGAAACCCAAGTGGCACCGCGGAAGGCATCGCCCACGAAGTTCTGCACGGCCATGTCAGCGGTAAACGACGAGCCGTCGTAAATGTTGGAGGTTTCGCGGTAGGGTGAATCGGTTCCGCTCACGTCGTGGTGGTCACGGCCCAGCACCACTTCGCCTTTCAGTCGACCATCGGCGATGGCGCGGTTGAAGGCGGCGGCGATTTCCATGCGTCCTTCCGCATCGGCGTACAAAATGCGTGCCTGCGAGCCTACGACCATTTGGTTTTCTTCAGCTTGGCGAATCCAGGTGATGTTGTCGTCGAGCTGACGAGCAATCTCGGCGGGTGCCTTGGCGCGCAGTTGCTCGAGCACGTCAAGGGCAATGGTGTCGGTGGTTTTGAGGTCGGCCGGGTCGCCGCTGCAGCATACCCAGCGGAACGGACCAAACCCGTAGTCAAAGCACATTGGCCCTAAGATGTCTTGCACGTAGCTCGGATAGCGGAAGTGAATGCCGTCAGCGGCCATCACTTCGGCACCGGCCCGCGAGGCTTCGAGCAAGAAGGCGTTGCCGTAGTCGAAGAAGTAGGTGCCTTTGGCCGTGTGGCGGTTTACCGTACCGGCGTGGCGGCGCAGCGAGTCTTTTACATGGGCCTTGAAGCGTTCGGGGTCGGTGGCCATGAGGTCGTTGGCCTCGTCGAAGCTCAAGCCGGCAGGGTAGTAGCCTCCGGCCCACGGGTTGTGCAGCGAGGTTTGGTCAGAGCCAAGGTCAATGTGAATGCCGGCCGTTTCAAAATGTTCCCACACATCTACCACGTTGCCGAGGTAGGCAAATGAGCGCACGGCTTTGGCGTTTTTCGCTGCTTGCACCTTGCGGCCCAACTCTTCAATGTCGGTTACCACTTCATCCACCCATCCTTGTGCTTGGCGTTTCCAGGCCGCCGCCGGATTCACTTCGGCGGTAACCGAAACAACGCCGGCAATGTTGCCCGCCTTGGGTTGTGCCCCGCTCATCCCTCCCAAACCGGCAGTGACGAACAAGCGTCCACTGAGGTCGCCATCGCCAACAATTTTCCGCAAAGCATTCAAGACCGTGATGGTGGTGCCATGTACGATGCCTTGCGGACCGATGTACATGTACGAACCGGCGGTCATTTGTCCGTACTGCGAAACGCCCAGGGCGTTGAACCGCTCCCAATCGTCGGGTTTGGAGTAGTTCGGGATTACCATGCCGTTGGTGACCACCACCCGAGGCGCACCGACGTGCGACGGGAAGAGCCCCAGCGGGTGCCCGCTGTACATCACCAGCGTTTGCTCGTCGGTCATCTCCGAGAGGTAGCGCATGGTGAGGCGGTACTGTGCCCAGTTTTGGAACACGGCGCCGTTGCCTCCGTAGGTGATCAGCTCGTGCGGGTGCTGTGCAACGGCGGGGTCGAGGTTGTTTTGGATCATGAGCATGATCGCGGCAGCCTGCTTGCTTTTGGTGGGGTACCAGCTGATGGGGCAGGCCTTCATCGGGTGGGTCACGCGCAAACGGTACATGTAGATACGGCCGTAGCGCTCGAGTTCTTCGCGGAATTCGCCAACCAGCGCTGCATGTTGGTGCTTCGGAAAGTAGCGCAGTGCGTTGCGCAGGGCGAGTTTTTTGTCGTCGTCGCTCAGAATGTCTTTCCGCTTGGGCGCGTGGCTCACCGATGTGTCGTAGCCGGGGTGCTCAGGAAGTTCATTCGGGATGCCCTCGCGAATGGCGGCAGCGAGGAGTTCGGGCGTGAGTGCAGTAGACGTTGTTGTGCTCATGGCAATGCGTTGTTGCCGCTATTCGCAGCGGCCGGTTTTCTTGTTGAATCCGTACGGACAGTGCTTGCAGCCGCTTTTGCAGCAGTAGCCACGCTTGCGGTGGTACACTTCGGTGAAGACGATGTAGCCCTCTTCACTGTAGTAAAAATCGTCGGGCTCGAGCGCTTTGGCGCGGCCTAGCCCGTTTTGGTCGTTCGTCATCGCGTGCGCTGTCGTTCAGTCTAACAAAAGTCGTAAGAAAAAGTTATTGGTCTGTCTATCTTCGCGCCATGCAGTACCGCGCATTCATTCCTAACAGCTTTACCATGGCCAACCTGCTGTGCGGGTGCATGGCCATTTACCACGTATTAACCCGCGGCGATTACGGCACCGCAGCGTTGTTGATTGGATTGGCGGCGTTCTTAGACCTCTTCGATGGCCTCACTGCACGCATGCTGGGCGTCGCCGGAGATATGGGCAAGCAGCTCGATTCGCTCGCCGATGCCGTGAGTTTTGGTGTTGCGCCGGCCTTGATGGTGGTTGATTTCGCTGCGCGGATGGCGCCCGAGGTGGGGGGGTCATGGTGGCAATTTCTTCCGTTGCTTTTGGCCATTGCATCGGTGTACCGATTGGCCAAATTCAACCTCGACACCCGCCAAACGGATGGCTTTCGAGGCTTGCCAACGCCGGCCAACGCCCTTTTTTGGATTGCGTTGGTGCAACTTTATGCAGGCGGCCACCCGTGGGGAGCTTGGCTCAACTGGCCGTTGGTGGCCGTGTTGGTGGTGGCCTTCAGCGCATGGATGGTGTCTGACATTCCGTTGATTGCCTTGAAATTTAAAGGCCGAACCTGGACTGAAAACCGTTTTAGGTACCTCATGATTGCGGCTGTGGTGGTGCTTGTGTTGGCTTCGTGGGTGCTCTACAAAAGCGTTTTTCCGGCTGTGCCGATTCTTATACCTTTGTACCTGCTGATCTCATTGATGAGTCGGTACACAAAACCTCAGTCATGACCTTCCGCGCAGAAATTGACATTATGCCGCTTGAAGCCCTGCTCGATCCGCAGGGGAAAGCCGTATCGAACAACATGAAAAACATCGGCTTGCCCGAGATTTCACATGTGCGCATCGGCAAGCACATCACACTGAACATCGACGCAGCTTCGCAAGTCGAAGCCGAGCAGAAGGTTGATGAGGCCTGCCGCAAGCTTCTTGTGAACGAGATAATGGAGTACTACACCTTCACCGTGCGCGAGGCCGTCGGCGCGTGATCCACGCCGATGGAGCTTACTCCCAATCGCTTCAGCCGTCTCGAAGATTTTAAAGACGGCACCATCTTGCTGTTTGATAAACCCCTTGGTTGGACCTCCTTCGATGTGGTCAACAAGGTCAGGGGAATACTCAGGCACCGCTTGGGTGTGCGAAAACTTAAGGTGGGCCACGCCGGAACCCTCGACCCACTGGCCACCGGTTTGTTGGTGATTTGCACCGGCAAAATGACCAAAGAGATTCAAGGCTTTATCGACGACGAAAAAGGCTACACCGGCAGTTTGCAATTGGGGGCTACTACACCCTCGTACGACCTCGAAACCGAAATCGACCAAACCTGGTCGATTGAAGGCATCACCAACGAACAGGTGCTTGAAGCCGCCGCGTCGTTTATGCCGGGGTATTTGCAAACTGCACCCATGTTTTCAGCCAAGAAGGTCGACGGAAAAGTCGCCTACAAAGCCGCTCGCAAAGGCAAAACCCTCGACATACCGCCGCGGTATATCGCTATTAGCCGATTTGAACTTACCCGTGTCGAACTTCCTGAGCTCGACTTCGTGGTCGATTGCAGCAAGGGTACCTACATACGCTCACTGGTAAACGACCTCGGGGCCCGTTTGAACAACGGCGCGCACCTCACTGCACTTCGCCGCTACCGCAGTGGTGGCTTTGATGTGGCCGACGCCCTCTCCATCGAGGGCTTCGAAATACTGCTCGACGCCCTTCCGCCTGTGGAAAACGCTTGACATCGCGCCCTTTTTTTCGTACTTTTGCGCCCCCTTACGGGAAACCTCTAAAGGATTGAACATGAAGCTTTCGCAATTCAAATTCCAGCTCCCTGAAAAACTCATCGCGCAGTACCCTTCCGACAACCGCGACGAGTCGCGCCTGATGGTGTTGCACCGCGACAGCGGCAAAATTGAACACCGTTTGTTCAAAGACGTGCTGGAGTACTACGACGAGGGCGATGTGATGATCCTCAACAACACCCGTGTTTTTCCGGCGCGGTTGTACGGAAACAAAGAAAAGACCGGCGCGACCATTGAAGTGTTTTTGTTGCGTGAGCTTAACCGCGACAGCCTGTTGTGGGATGTGCTGGTTGATCCGGCGCGCAAGATTCGCATCGGTAACAAGCTCTACTTCGGCGAAAACGACGAACTCGTTGCCGAGGTCATTGACAATACCACCTCACGCGGAAGAACCCTTCGTTTCTTGTTTGACGGCACCCACGAAGAGTTCAAGCAAACCGTTTACAAGCTTGGCGAAACGCCACTCCCACGCTACATCGATCGTCCGGTTGAACCTTCAGACGAAGAGCGTTTTCAAACCATCTACGCCAAGCATGAAGGTGCTGTGGCTGTGCCCACCGCCGGCTTGCACTTCAGCCGCGAACTGCTGAAGCGCCTTGAGTTGAAAGGTGTTGACTTTGCTGAGGTGACTTTGCACGTAGGTCTCGGAACTTTCCGTCCGGTTGAAGTCGAAGACCTTACCAAGCACAAAACTGACAGCGAACAAGCCATCATTACCCAAGCTGCCGCTGATGTAGTCAACCGTGCGAAAGACAAGGGTAAGAATGTGTGCGCAGTAGGCACCACGGTTATGCGCTGCATCGAGTCGTCGGTTAGCACGCAAGAACGTTTGAATCCGTTTGACGGGTGGACAAACAAGTTCATCTTTCCTCCATACGACTTCAAGGTAGCCGATCGCATGATCACGAATTTCCATACACCTGAATCAACCTTGTTGATGATGGCGTGTGCCTTCGGTGGCTACGACCTCGTTATAGAGGCCTACTGCCAAGCCATCAAAGAAGAGTACCGCTTCTACGCATACGGCGACGCGATGATGATCATCTGATTCATCCAAACACACCCATCCTTATGAGCCACTACGCCAACCAACGGGCCCTTATTCGGGTCGATTTCAATGTTCCGTTGAACGCGGCCTTTGAGGTAACCGACGATACGCGCATCCGCGCAGCGATCCCCACCATAAATAAAGTGCTCAATGGCGGTGGCAGCGTGGTACTCATGTCGCACCTGGGTCGGCCAAAAGCGCAAGAAGACAAGTACTCACTGCGCCACATTGTGTCAACCGTTGAAAAGCATTTGGGTTGCAAGGTTACCTTTGCCGGCGATTGCATTGGCAACGAGGCCCGCGAAATCACCTCGGCCATGAAGCCGGGCGATGTGGTGCTGCTTGAGAACCTGCGCTTCCACAAAGAAGAAGAAGGCGGTGACGAATTTTTCGCCGGCCAGCTCGCTGAGCACGGTGACCTCTACATCAACGATGCCTTTGGCACAGCGCACCGCGCTCATGCAAGTACAGCCGTTATTGCTAGGTTCTTTCCACACGCCAAAGAATTTGGTTTGCTGATGGATGCGGAAGTGCAGTCGATTGAACGCGTTATGAACGCTACAGAAAAGCCCGTAACGGCCATTATCGGCGGTGCGAAGGTTTCAGATAAGTTGCTGATTGTAGAGAACTTGCTTGAGCGCGCCGATCACATCATCATCGGCGGTGGAATGGCCTACACCTTCTTCAAGGCCATGGGCGGAAACATCGGCAACTCGCTGTGCGAAGAAGACCGCATTCAAACCTGTGTCGACATCATTGCCCGCGCCGAAGAGGCCGGTGTGAAACTGCACTTGCCCATTGATTCTGTCGTAGCCAATGCCTTTTCTGCCGATGCCGATACAGCGTTAGCCAATAGCGACGCTATTGAGCCAGGATGGATGGGCCTTGACATCGGTCCGAAGGCCCGTGCGGCCTTTGGCGAAGTGATTGCAGCCAGCAAGATTGTGCTCTGGAACGGACCAATGGGCGTGTTTGAAATGAAGCCGTTTGCAGCAGGTACAGAATCCATCGCACGTGCCTTGGCCGATGCAACGGCCAACGGCGCATTTACCCTCGTTGGCGGTGGCGATTCGGTGGCCGCAGTGAATGCAACAGGTCTTGCCGATGCGGTGAGCTATGTCTCTACCGGCGGCGGTGCCATGCTCGAGTCGCTCGAAGGCAAGGTACTGCCGGGCATTGCAGCCGTGAAAGGACTGTAACCCCCAACTGTTTACGTAGTTTTTACATTGGCTGAGGTGGTATTTCATCGGAAAGATTGAAATTCACAGCTCAACCTAAACCAATGCATGCATCGCCCAGCACAGTCATCGCGCTGCTGATTCAGCTCGTTGCCGTTGCCAATTTGACCGCGCAAGACCTGCGCGTTCAACCCTGTGCCGACCTCTACCCGTTCTACCACGGTGTTGCCAGCGGTGACCCATTGACCGATCGCGTCATCATTTGGACCCGCGTGTCGCCCGATGAGGTACTCGACGACATCGACGTTGAGTGGCGCATGGCCCTCGATACCGGAATGACCAACATTGTTGCACAAGGCCTAGCGATTGCCGAGGTCAACCGCGACCTAACCGTGAAGGTAGATGTTGATGGCCTTGACCCCAACACCTTTTACTATTACGACTTCAAGGCGCTCGGACATTACTCACTGCGCGGACGCACCAAGACCTTGCCCCAAGCCAACATTGATCGGGTGCGCTTGGCAGTGGCCGCCTGCTCAAACTACGAGCACGGCTACTTCAATGGCTACAAATACCTTGCCGAACGCAACGATATTGATGCCGTGATTCACCTCGGTGATTACATCTACGAATACGCCACCGGAGGCTACAGCGCCAACCTCGATGGCCGTGACCACCAACCCACCAACGAAACAATTACCCTCGACGATTACCGCATTCGCCATTCGCATTACAAACTCGACCCCGATCTGCGCGCCGCCCACCAGCAGTTTCCGTGGATTACCGTTTGGGACGATCACGAGAGCGCCAACGACGCTTGGTTCGGCGGAGCACAAAACCATGACGCCGGTGAAGGCGATTGGTTCGACCGTAAAGCGGCCTCCAAACAGGCCTACTATGAATGGCTTCCAGTGCGCGGTGAGCCCGGCGACCCACTTTACCGCCGCTTTCAATTCGGAAACCTCGTGCGCCTCATGATGCTCGACACCCGCCTCGAAGCACGCGACGAGCAAGTAGGAGCAACCAGCAACAGCGTAAACGACCCCAACCGCACCTTGCTCGGCGCCGATCAAAAGGCCTGGCTCGACATGGAGTTCTTGAGCTCACTTGCCACATGGAACATCGTTGGCCAGCAGGTGATGATGGCGCCGTTGACGCTTTTTGGACAAATACTCAATCCCGACCAATGGGACGGCTACCAAGCCGATCGAAACTGGCTCTACAACCGCATTCAACTTAGCAGCCTCGGACGTACCATTGTGCTCACCGGCGACATCCATACCGCTTGGGCGAACGAACTGCCCTTGCCGTTTTACAACGCCAATCAGCAAATCGGTAGCGTGGGTGTTGAATTTGTGTGCTCCAGCGTAACCTCTCCGGGTTTGCCGTTTGTGCCTTCGTCGGCCGTGCAGGTGTTCAACCCCCATGTTCGCTACGTAGACCTTGGCAACCATGGCTTCATTGTGGTAGAAGCTACTCCCAACTACGTGCAGAGTGATTACATTTATGTGAACACGCTTGATGCTCCGGGTGGAGGTGCTTTTGTCGGAGCGAGCTACCGGTCAAACCACGGCAACCCATTCGTGTTCAACGCCGGTGCTGCCCTGACAAATTTCACATTTGCTGCTGCATGGGCACCCGATTGTCCGTTTACTGAAATCCCCGACGAAGAAGAGGAAGAGGAAGAGGAAGAAGAGAAAGAAGAGAAAGAAGAGGAAGAAGAACCCGTTGCCATTGCTTCGCCTGAACGTCAGTTGCTGGTTACGGGCGTGTACCCCAATCCGTTTCGAAATGCAGTCAACGTGCAATTGGGGCTGGCTTCGAGCGAACGGTTGGCGGTGCAGTTGCTTGATGCGCAAGGCAGCGTGCTTGCTGTGCAAGACTTTGGTACCTTGCCCCAAGGCCTCCATTACCTCGAACTCCAACTGCCCAATTTGGCGCCGGGTGTGTACTTCATCAGTTGCCACACGGCAAACAACCGGTCGGTGCACCGGGTGCTCAAACTTGATGATGGTTTTTGAGCGCCTTACAGGTTTGGAAGTGCATCCAGCCACTCCTCCACAGTAAAGCGCCAGGCAAATTCACGTCGGTGACGCTGCTCATCGGGGTGGTTGAGTGCATCGATTCTCGGAAGGATGTTCTGCAGCACTTCAACAAGACGGTGCGCATCAGTTACAGTGGTCGCCGGTGCGTTTAGTGCGTTCTGAACGAATACGCAGTGTCGGCCACTGTGCAGTGCGTGCAGCTGTAGCCACGCGCAATCAACCCCGCGACGGAGGTCAATGATCAAATCACATTCTCCAAACCTGCGGTAAAGCTCATGTTCGCTCGGCGCGTTTCGGGTTTCGAAGAGGTTTAACCGGAGAAGTCCTGTTTGTTGAATAGCATCGAGTGCGGCATGTGCCGTTGCTTCCGATTCCAGCAGTACCAAAGCCTCGGGTGTGCGGTAGCGCCGGGCGCGCCACGTTTCACAGCTTCGAGGCCAGAAAAACGGTGCCGTTTTGCGCACATCGCTGTGTGCTTTTGTGAGCGCCGCGAAGGCATTTGCATCGGCACTCAAGCACAGCTGGTAATGACTAAGCGCCGATGACGAAGTGCGGTTGGCATGCGATGATCCTGACCAGAAACTAATCATTTGCGCTTGGGGCGTAAGTTTGCTCACGGTGCAATCAAAGCTAAAGACGAGATCAGGACGGCGGTTCAGCACATCGAGCTGTGCGTGATGACGGGTTTTTCGAACCCATGGCAGCCGCCACCGGCGGTTGGGTTCAAGCGCCATTTGCACTGCACTCAGGCCATCCGTTAAGTTCAATGCCTCCCCGTCTTCATCGGTTAGATGAATGAAAACCACTTCATTGCCCATCGAAGCAAGGCCTGTGGCCAACGCAAAGGCCGGGTTCAGGGCTGCATCCATCCCCAACAAAGAAAAAATCAACACGCTACCCTGCTCAACGATCATGCCGGCAAGGTAGCAAAAGCCAACGGGGACTGTATCTTTGTCAAAACCTTGAACCTGTGGATCAATCGCACTTGCTTATTCTGATTTCCATCGGCATGGCCGCCGGTATTCTAAGCGGCTTCATTGGGATTGGCGGAGGCGTGGTCATTGTGCCGGCGCTGATTTACTTCATGGGCATGAGCCAGTTTCAAGCCCAGGGCACGAGCATTGCCATTATGCTGCCTCCGGTTGGGATCATGGCATTTTACAACTACTACAAGGCCGGTCAGGTAAACCTCACCTACGCTGCCATCATTGCATTTACCTTTATTCTCGGTGGTTACTTGGGCTCGAAAATTGCGCTGAAGCTGAATCCCAATGTGGTGCGCTTCGTGTTTGGCTTGCTCATGCTGTACGTATCTGCCCGATTGCTTTGGACATCAAGCGCTAAACTCTTTTTCCATGGTCAGTAAACAACGTGTACATGAATTGACGGCTGCGCTCGGTGGCCGTTTGCTCGACATGCGTCGCCATTTGCACATGCACCCTGAGCTGTCGTTTGAAGAAACGGAAACGGCACGCTTCATCATGGCACAACTCGACGCCATTGGCGTGCCGTACCGCAGCGGCGTGGGCGGCCATGGCATTGTGGCTGAGATCAAAGGTGCACACAGCAGCGATCGCATTATCGGCCTTCGGGGCGATATGGATGCCCTGCCCATTGAGGAGGCGAACGATGTGGTGTTCAAATCGACCAAGACGGGGGTGATGCACGCTTGCGGACATGACGCGCACACGACCTGTGCCTTTGGTGCGGTGTCGGTGCTGCATGCGCTGCGCGACGAGTTGCCGGTGACCTACCGCGTGTTGTTTCAACCCGCTGAAGAGCGCATTCCCGGAGGTGCAAGTTTGATGATCCGCGATGGAGCCCTCAATCCGTTACCCGCAGCGATGTTTGGTCAGCACGTCTATCCCGAACTTGAGGCCGGAAAAGTCGGTTTCAAGCCCGGCATGTACATGGCGAGTGCCGATGAGCTCTATTTCCGGGTGAAGGGCAAGGGTGGTCACGGGGCTTTGCCACGCCGTTTCAGCGACCCGGTGACGGCTGCTGCCCAGTTGATCATCAATCTCCAGCAAATTGTCAGCCGCAAAGCGCCGCCCGATGTGCCGTCGGTGCTGTCAATCGGTAAAATCGTGGCAAATGGCGCTACCAATATCATCCCGAATGAAGTGTACATGGAGGGCACCTTCCGCACCTTCAACGAGCCGTGGCGTGAAGAGGCGCACGGGTGGATTGAACGCATCACCAAGCTCACTGCCGAGACCTTCGGTGTTGAAGCCGAAGTGGAGGTGCGTGTGGGTTACCCTTTCCTAGTGAACGATGAAGCGCTTACTGCGCGTGCGATTGCCGATGCCGAAGAGTTTCTCGGCGCTGAGAACGTAGTGCCGCTCGAATTGCGTCCGACCGCCGAAGATTTCGCGTATTTCAGCCAGCAAGTGCCCAGCTGTTTCTTTCGTTTGGGTACGGCTTCGCCGGATGGTCGACACACCAGCGGGTTGCATACACCGACCTTTGACATCGACGAGTCGGCCCTGCAGGTTGGCACAGGCATGATGGCGTGGTTGGCCCTTCAGGAAGGGTTCAGGGCCGGAACTTGATTTTTTTTGGATGGATGGAGGATGGGGGAAAGGCTGTGTGCTTAATTCCCCACGTCGCTCATGAACTTCACACGCATCAACCGCAATTCTTCTTCGGTGAAGTCACCACCGAATTCGCTGTAGGCGTCTTCGATGGAGTCAGATTCCGATTCCATGAAGTACTCCATGATTTCACCTTGTGAATCTTCGTCGAGGATTTCATCGAGGTAGTAATCGATGTTGATTTTTGTCCCGGAGGTCACAATCGTCTCGATTTCTTCGATGATTTCAGGAAGGTTTTTACCCAGCGAATTGGCGATGTCGTCGAGCGGCAGTTTGCGATCGATGTTGTGGATGATTTGCACCTTGGCACCCGACTTGTTCACGACCGATTTCACGACCATTTCGCTTGCGCGTTCGATGTCGTTTTCGTCAACGTAGCGTTTAATGAGGTCGATGAAGGGTTGGCCGAACTTCATGGCTTTGCCGCGTCCGACGCCGCTGATCATGGTCAGTTCATCGATGGTGATGGGGTAGTGGGTTGCTATTTCTTCGAGTGACGGGTCTTGGAAGACCACGTAGGGGGGCAAGTTCTTTTGTTTGGCGACTGTTTTTCGCAGGTCTTTCAGCAAACCCATCAGTGTAGGGTCAACCGTGCCTGTGCTTTGGTTGCGGTTTCCGGCTTGAGGAACCCCTTCGTCGACCGTATCAACGTCTGAGAAGTCGCGTTCTTTGATGAGTTGTATGCTGTAAGGTTTTTCCAAGAAGGCGCGGCCTTTCTCGGTAAGTTTGAGCACCCCGTAGCTTTCCACTTCTTTATCGGCGAAGCCATTGACCACGCATTGGCGTGCAACGGCATTCCAGAATTTCTGCGAACGTTCTGAACCGGCCATCCAAAATTCGAGTTCTTGGGAGGCGTAGCGTTCGGTTTCGGTGGTTGTTTCACCGGTTAATACGTCAACGATGAAGCGTGTTTTGTGGCTTTCATCGGTGCCTTCAATGGTGCGAAGGAAGAGGTTGAGGTAATCGCGCCCTTCGTAGCGTTCTTTGGGGTAGCGCGAGTTGTCGTCCATGTCAGCACCCGGTCCATTCACTTCATCGAATTCTTCTCCGAAGTAATGAAGGAGGTACTTTCGGCGGTTCATCGACGTTTCGGCGTATCCGACCACTTCTTGAATGAGCTGCATGCCGACCTCTTGTTCGGCAATGGGTTTGCCTTGGAGAAATTTGGCCAGCTTTTCAATGTCTTTGTAGCTGTAGAAGGCGATGCAGTTTCCTTCGCCGCCATCGCGCCCGGCCCTACCGGTTTCTTGGTAATAGCTTTCAAGCGATTTCGGCATGTCGTAATGGATGACGAAGCGCACATCGGGTTTATCGATGCCCATTCCGAAGGCGATGGTGGCAACGATGACATCGACATCCTGCATCAGGAAGCGGTCTTGCACGTTTGAGCGCTGATGGCCATCCATCCCTGCATGGTAAGCGAGGGCTTTGATGCCGTTTACTTGCAGTACTTCGGCGATGCTTTCAACCTTTTTACGGCTTAGGCAATAGATGATGCCACTTTTGCCTTCGTTTTCTTTGATGTACTGGATGATTTGCCGCACCGGGTCTTTTTTCGGGCGGACTTCATAGTACAGGTTGGCCCGGTTGAACGAGCTTTTATAGACCCGGGCGTTTTTCATCCCGAGGTTTTTCTGAATGTCTTGCTGAACTTTTGGCGTTGCCGTGGCCGTCAGGGCAATCACGGGCACATCGGCAATGGCTTGAATAATCGCTTTCAGTCGGCGGTATTCCGGACGGAAGTCATGGCCCCACTCTGAAATGCAGTGCGCCTCGTCGATCGCCATGAACGAAATCTTCACTCCGCTGAGAAAGGCAACGTTTTCTTCTTTGGTGAGCGATTCGGGCGCGACGTAGAGCATTTTGGTTTTCCCGCTCAGTATGTCTTCCCTTACCTGGGTGATTTCGCTTTTATTGAGGGATGAGTTGAGGAAGTGGGCGATACCATCTTCTTCGCTGAACCCGCGGATGGCATCCACCTGGTTTTTCATCAGTGCAATGAGCGGCGAAACAATGATGGCGGTGCCTTCGCACATCAGCGCCGGAAGTTGATAGCACAGGCTCTTTCCGCCCCCGGTAGGCATGATAACAAAGGTATCATGGCCTTCGAGGAGGCTGTGAATCACGTCTTCTTGCAATCCTTTGAAGCCGTCGAAACCAAAGAACTTCTTTAGGGCCTGTTTAGGCGCCAATTCCACGGTGGTCATCTGAATTTTCTACTTTTGCAACGTTAAATATAACGATATCTTACGGGTTATCGTGTGAAAAAAACACAGTTCGTGTTTAACTTTTCAAACCATTGAGAAACAGCACAAAAATCATCGAATCGGCCTTGCGAACACTCGCACTTGAAGCCGATGCGGTACGTGGTTTAACGGCGTTTGTTGACGAGAGGTTCGCGGCAGTCGTCGAAATTTTGCTCAACGCCAAAGGCCGTGTCGTTGTAACGGGCATCGGGAAAAGCGCCAACATCGCCAATAAAATGGTGGCCACCTTCAACTCAACCGGCACGCCCTCCTTGTTCATGCACGCAGCCGACGCCATTCACGGTGACTTGGGTTTGGTGCAAGACGGCGATGTGGTGCTGTGCATTTCAAAGAGCGGCAACTCACCCGAGATCAAAGCCTTGGTGCCGTTGGTAAAGTCAATGGGCAACCCGCTCATAGGCATGGTGGGCAACCTCGATTCCTTTCTTGCTCAGCGCGCCGACCATGTCTTAAACACTACCGTAGACCGCGAGGCATGTCCGAACAACCTTGCCCCCACCACAAGCACTACGGCGCAACTGGCCATGGGTGATGCCTTGGCGATCTGCCTGATGGAAGAACGCGGCTTCTCGGCCAGCGACTTTGCACGCTACCACCCCGGTGGTACATTGGGCAAGCGCTTGTACACCACCTTGGCTGATTTGGTGAATGCAGATTTGCGTCCTGTGGTCGCGCCAAGCACCAGCGTGCGCGACGCCATTCTTGAGATTTCGGCCAAGCGCCTTGGAGCCGCAGCCGTGGTGGTCAATGATGAAGTGGTTGGGGTCGTCACCGATGGTGATATCCGCCGCATGCTTCAGCGCGATCTCGACATTTCGGCGACGAAAGTTGAAGACATCATGAGCAAGCATCCCAAAACCATGGACGAGGAAGAGCTCGCGGTGGAGGCGCTTCTCCTCCTTGAATCGAACAGCATCAGCCAGGTGATTGTCACTCATGACGGAAAGTACCGGGGTATCGTACATTTGCACGACCTGTTAAGGGAGGGCATCCGCTAAACGAAAAAATCCAGCATGGCGAACGACGGTAAAGAAATGAGCTTCCTCGAACACCTCGAAGAATTGAGGTTCAGTTTGATGCGCTCGGTCGTTGCCATTCTTGTGGTTTCGATCGTGGTGTTCATTTTCAAAGATTTCGTCTTCGATGAAATCATTTTTGCGCCACGACGAACTGATTTTATCAGCTACCGCGCATGGTGCTGGCTTTCGCACGCCATTGGTTTGGGCGATGCGCTCTGCGTGAAGAGTGTCGATTACTCGATCATCAACACCACCATGATGGGCAAATTTACCGCGCACATTTTGGTCTCGATGATTGCAGGGTTTATCGTTTCCTTCCCGTACGTGTTTTGGCAGTTCTGGAGCTTTATCAAGCCGGGTCTTCGCGGCAATGAAGTGAAGGCAGTGCGTGGCATCACCTTGTACGTTGCCTTGCTCTTCTTTACGGGCGTCGCCTTTGGCTACTACATCATTGCGCCGCTCTCGCTGCAGTTCTTGGGCAACTACGAGCTTTCAGATGTACAGTCGACCATCACCATTATGTCGTACATGAAATTGGTGGCATCGATTTCGCTCGCAACGGGCATTATTTTTCAATTGCCGATTGCGGTTTACTTTTTGACACGTGCAGGGTTGGTTACGCCTGAGCTGTTGAAGAAGTTCCGCCGTCATGCGCTCGTGGTGGTGCTCATTGTGGCGGCCATTATCACACCTCCTGACCTTACGAGCCAGATTTTGGTTGCCATGCCGGTTTTGTTGTTGTACGAGATCTCGATTGTAATCAGCCGGCGGGTCATCAACCGAATGAAGGCCGAAGGCCGATGGGATTAACACGCGATGCTTTTTTCGGCTAACTTGCACACATGGCTCTACGCGCTGAAAACATTGTAAAACGTTACGGAAAACGCACCGTTGTTGGCGGTGTATCGTTCTCGGTGGAGCAGGGCGAAATCGTTGGTTTGCTCGGGCCAAACGGCGCCGGAAAAACCACGAGTTTCTACATGATTGTAGGCCTTGTGAAGCCCAACGAGGGCCGGGTGCTGCTCGATGAGCAAGACATCACCAACGAACCCATGTACCGCAGGGCGCAGTTGGGCGTTGGCTACCTTCCACAAGAGGCGTCGGTGTTTCGCAAACTTAGCGTTGAAGACAATGTTATGGCCATCCTTGAGATGACCAAACTCACCAAGAAGGAGCGCGAAATACGCCTCGAAACCTTGCTCGATGAGTTCGGTTTACAGCACGTACGCAAGAACCGAGGCGATTACTTGTCAGGAGGAGAGCGCCGCCGTACAGAGATTGCCCGTGCGTTGGCAACCAACCCGCGGTTCATCCTCCTTGATGAACCCTTTGCAGGCGTTGACCCGATTGCGGTTGAAGACATTCAGCGCATCGTGGCGCAATTGAAGAAGAAAAACATCGGTATTTTGATCACAGATCACAACGTCCAAGAAACGCTGTCAATCACTGATCGGGCTTACCTTTTGTTTGAAGGGAACATCCTCAAAGCCGGTTCAGCCGAAGAACTCGCTGCCGACGAGCAGGTGCGACGGGTGTACCTCGGTCAAAACTTCGAACTTAAGAAACCGAAGGTATTTGATTGAGCGCCATCATACGGGCAACGTACTTGCCAATGATGTCAAACTCGAGATTTACCCTGGTGCCCGGCCGAAAGGTGTGAAAGTTGGTCTGCTCCCAAGTGTACGGGATGATCGCGACTGAAAAACCGGCACGGTTGGAGTCAACCACCGTTAAACTCACACCATTTACCGTAATCGAGCCTTTGGGAACTGTCATGTAGCCTTCGGCTGCTGCCGCATCGCTCACCTGATGCGAGAAGTACACGCGCCAGCTTCCGTCTTCTTCGACCACGCGCTCAACAACCGCCGTTTGGTCAACATGGCCCTGAACAATGTGTCCGTCAAGGCGACCGCCCATCAGCATACAGCGCTCAAGGTTGACAGCGTCACCCACCGACCAATCGCCCAAATTGCTGCGTTTCATGGTTTCGTCGATGGCTGTGACGGTGTACTGGCTACCGTTCAGGGCAATCACGGTCAAGCACACCCCATTGTGGGCAACGCTTTGATCGATTTTAAGCTCGTGGGTAAAGGGTGCTTCCAAGGTGAAGTGAACGTTCTCTCCTTCACGCTCGATAGCGCGAACGTGGCCAAGGGCCTCAATAATTCCCGTAAACATGGTTATTCTCTAAATGGGTTGCTGCCGCCGGTGATGGTGATGTTGCCTTTTCGGTCTTCAACCACAATGCCCGACAAACGAATGGTGTAAACTTTGGCAACGTAGAAGTAGGTGCCATCCGTAGAAATCTCTCCCGTTTCGCGGTGCGTACCGTCCCACTTGATTTCCGGGTCACCGGTGTCAAACACGAGGGTTCCCCAGCGGCTGAATACTTTGAAGTCGACAGAGTCGATGTACTGCCATTGAATTGGGATGAATCGATCGTTGATGCCGTCGTTGTTGGGCGTGAAGATGTTGGGGAGCTCGTAGATTGGGCAATTGTCAACGCAGAGAATGTTGCTGAAAGCACTTTCGTTGCGCCGAATTGTACCGTTTTGATCGGGGGTTAACGAATCAAGCGCTGTAATGGCGTAGCAACCTGCAATGCTGCCGATTTCATTGTCTGAATTGAACACAAAGGTGGTGTCTTCAGCTGTTTCAATGATGGCAAAGGGTTGCAGGGGCTGGCCTTCAACGGGCGACCACCAAAGTTGGTACTGTTCGGTATCGGGCGTGCCGTCGCAGCTGTTGTTGGGGTTGGTCCATTCAAGGTACACCTGGGCCAAAGCGCAATCAAACTCGAGTGCCAGCACAGGCGGACACGGGGGTGTTAAGTCAACTGCAATGCCGCAGGCTTCTTGGCTGTCATTGATGATGGGGTCAATGGTTCCGCCGAGCGGATAACTACCTGTGCTTGTGACGTAATAGCAGTAAGGATCATTGTTTTCAAGACCGGTATCGGTGTACACCGGTTCAGTGGTGGTGACAAGGAAGCTAAATTCACTTTCACCGGGTGCTTTTCGGAAGATGTCGTACGCGGCATTTACCCACGGTGTTGAGTAGTTCATAAACAGGGTGATCTCCTGATCGTCACTCTCAAGGGTTAAGTAAATGCTGGAGGCCAAAGCCGAACTGCCTATGAAATCGTCACCTGACCACAGGTTTACACGGTACTGGTGCTGGAAATCAAGGGTGTTCAATCCGCTATGTACAAACGTCGTGTCTTCGTTCAAAAGGTCGTTTGATGGGAGCGATTCGAAGATAACTTCGCTTGCGGCCTCTCCGTTTTCGCCATGCAGCAATTCATACCGGTACGGTCCGGGGAAAATCTCAGTATCGAGTTCAGAAGCCGGTGACCAAGCGATGTAGATCTCACCCGCAGTGGCATCGGTGCTATTGACGCTGACGTTGGTGATGACCGGCGTAACCTTGGGCACGGCGGCGCAAAACTCTTCGCTGGCGATGGATTCTGCCCCGTCAGGTAAGCACATCACCACCATGTAGCAAAATTCATCTCCATAGAAAACTCCGTCATTGTCAGTGTAGCTCGTGTTGGTCAAACCTGTGACCGTTCCTAAGAGTTCGTAGCCGGTGTAGGCTGGCACTCCCGTTTCACAAAACGCCGGTTCAAACCCATAACTGCCCTGACGGCGGTAGATTTTGTACTGTGATTCAGCACTCTCTGCTGCTGAAACGTTGCCGAAGCACGGGTGAACGTCCCACACAAGTTCGATGGCATTTCCGATGGCCGTGGCATCCGGATTTTGCACCGGCGGGGCGATGACCGTGATGTTCATGGTCATGAAGCTGGTGAGGTCAACGGTTGTACTGAAGTCAACGGCTTTAAAAACGACTTGGTAAGGTGCAACGCGCACTTCGGTGCATTCGGGTGTCCAACTAAACAACCCGCTGGTACTACCGGGTGAGAAGAACGCCGGGTTTTCAACTTGGGTAAGTGGGCCTCCGGTTGCTGACAATTCAATGGGGTCGCCGTTCGGGTCAGAGCCGTTCACAGTAAACTGCAGGTTGGTGAAGGCCACGATACAGGTGTCAGGAATCGGCTCAATGATCGGAGGATCGTTGGGGCAGGTTTCAACAAGAATCTGCATGTCGCGAATAACATGCCCCATTTTGAATTCAATGCCATTGATGATGCGGAACTCTTCAATGAGAATGGCAATGTTGTATTCGCCTGTGATCAAAGGCACATCCCACGTTACAGTGCCGGTGTTTTCATCAACGGAGAAGATATCTGATGGATCTAAAGAGAACACATCCGGCATTGTGTAACCGGGGATGGGATTCGCGAGTCCATCTTCATCAAAGTCAACACCAAGGTTGGTGATTAAGCTAAAGCGAAGCAGGTCGCCGTCAGGGTCAAACGCACTGGGGTTGTGTTGCCATACTCGGAAAAGGCAGGCACTTTCTTTTGCCGGATTGAGCAATTGAACCGAATTGTTGTGGCCGGCTATGGGGTGAATGACCAGCAAAGATTGAATGGCAAATTGCTGATCTATGGAGCTGGGGATGTTTTGCACACCCTCATTTCGGTTCGGATCAATCATTTGGAGCAAGTATTGCCCCGGCCCGGTGTAGGTGTGTGTTCCGCGGTAGATGTTGATCTGGGCATCCATGCCCGGCACGGGAGTGATGCTCTCGCGGTCAAGGGTGTCAAGAATTCCATCCCCCCAAGTCAACTCCAAAAACTCACGGTCAGCAATCACCGAAGTTTTCGTGCACGTGGTAATCACCGCCTCGTAGGTCAATCCGCCCAAATGCCGGTACGTGATTTCGCCGGCGCGGTTGTGAGTCGCCCACGCACTTACCGAAATCAGTAGCAAAAGGAGTATGGTGATTAGGTGCTTCATTCGCTGACTAAAGATACAGACTTACAGCCCATTTTCCCTACAGTAACCGCTGCGATTGCTGAGTTGTTGAACGTTTTTTGGCTATTCTTTACATCCATTCTTGGTTTCTCATAGCTTTAGACGTTCGAAACTGCAATACAAAGGTGCTCGCATTCATCACAGTTCAATGGACCGTTTTCACCTTGGCAATGGCCATTTGGGCGTATTTCAACACATGGGGAATGTCAGCGTTGGCGGGCCTGTGGTACAACCGCATCCATACCAACAACCCCATGAGTCGTCGGCAATTCGACGCTACCGAACGCTTGTTTTTGTTGCACATCCCGTTTTTCGTCGCGCTGAGCGATGAGGCGCGAGCGCGGTTCATTTCACGGGCCTACGCCTTCGCAAAGGGGAGAGATTTTATTGGGATGGAGGGCTACCGGGTTGATATGGCCACGCGGTTGCTCGTTGGTGCCGCCGCCGCTCAACTCACGTTTGGAATGACCCGCTGGGAGCTCGATCACATCAAGCGCGTGCTCATCTATCCACGGCAATTTTACCACCGTTGGGCTGAACTTTGGATGAAAGGTGGGGTATCGAAAAATGGCACCATGCTTCTCTCATGGGAAGACTTTCTCGCGGGCTTTGCCAACGGCAACGACAACTACAACCTGGGCCTCCATGAAATGGCCCATGCGCTGAAACTTGATCAGCGTGCGACACGTGAATCAGAAAGCTTTTTTACCCGCTACATTGATGTATGGCTCAGTGTCGCTCGTCCTGAATTTACTTCATTGGCAAAGGGACAACCGGGATTTTTACGCGCCTATGGCGGCACCAACGAGCACGAGTTTTTTGCCGTATGTGTTGAGCACTTTTATGAGTCGCCTGAAGCGTTTTCGGTAGAGCACCCCGATGTTTTTAACCACCTCTGCTTACTGCTCAACATCAATCCGCTCAACCGCCATGATGACTTCGCGCTCACCGATGCATTTCGTCAAAGTGTGAACACCGATCAGGCGCGTTTGCCCATTCCTCGGCGCACAAAAAGCTACCGTGGCTTCAATCGGTTTCACAGCCAAACCATGGTGCTGTGCATCTTTCTTTACATGTGGTTGCAGCTCAGTACGCCCAACGACGAACCGGCACCTGTGTACTCAACGCATATCTTGCTTTTGCCTGTTGCTGTGGCACTCGGCATTCAGTTGCCCTACATCTATAAGAATGGGTATGCCAATTTGTTTTGGATGGCTCTATTCTCCTTGGGTGTTCTCGGATTGTCAGGGATTGCCTACTTGGCGCTTCTCTGAAACCGGGTTCAGGCTTTTTTCTCGAAACGTCGTCCTACGGCTACGTTCAAGCCGAATGTGGCTTGAATTCCTGTGGCATGTTGGGGAACGAAGGGTGCGAGAAGGTTATCGGTGACCACATAGAACTGCACCGGACCGCCGTGCAAGTAGAAGCCTAGGCCAAGATTGTTAAAGCTGCGGTTGGTGTAGGCCCAATTCAATGTGCTGCCAAACCAACGGTTGATTTTGACGTCGAACGAGGCTACAGCAGTCGGAATCATAACGCCTCGGTAGAGTTCGCCGTGGAACATCGCACCCAATGAAATGCGCTCACTGAGGTGGTACGATGCCGATAAGAAAATGCGCGGGTTCAAAGGCGTTCGGTAGCTGCCGATGCGCTCTCCGGTTTCGACCAAATTCTCAAGCGAGTCAAGCAAGGTTTCGAAAATATCGGTGCTGTCGGTGAGCGACTCGTTGATTTCCAAACCAATAAATTCATACGTGAAGCGCTCGGCTGAGTAGGTGCGCGTGTTGTGCTTCCATTGAATGCTTCCGATGTCAATCACCGATGCTGAAAACGACACTTTCTTGCTGAAGCGCCAGTCAACGCCGAGGTCAAGGCCCCAGCCATTGTTGCCGCGAGGCATCCACAGCCGTGCGAGATCATACTCGGTTGAGTCGGTCAACTCCTGAATGCCCGAGGTGTTGATTTCACCTTCTCCATCGAAACTGAGGGCGAAGGTTTGGGCATCGGTGTGGAGACCGAAACGGCTCGTCCGAGTAAAGGTGTTGAAGCGTCCTTGCAGAAACTTACCGCGAACTCCCACAGTGAGTTTCGGCGAAACGGCGACGGCGGTCCCCACTGCGTATTCGCGGTAGGCGGTAAAATCCATCCCAAAATCATCCAAAGAAGCACGTTCGCCAAGGAGGCTCTGTCCGTTCCCTTCCCAAGCCAGTACCATCAAATCGCGCGGGTAGCCAAAGCGCAAATGGGCACGCTCGGTGACTGCGGCACTCACAAAGAACTTTTCAGTGCCAAAACCGAAGGTCACGAGGTCAGCGCGCGAGTCAAAACTGATAAGATTTCGGTCGCCCATGGCTTCAATCATGCCGTCAATGTTGACTTCGAGGGAGTCATCCGGACGGATGGAGATCACATCTGACAACACAAAACCATTGTGCGCCAAGCGGACATCCGTCCCCGCCAATCCGGGCAAGCCAATGTGCACTTGCGCATTGGGCGCGAATGCCGGATTCAGTGCCGAAGTCTGCATCAAGCCCGGCAGACGGTACTGGGTGTAGCCGTTTTGACCAAAAGCTACCGCAGTAGCCAATGCCGCCGTACACAGTGCGAGAAGCCGTTTCATGATCCTGAGCTTACATTGATGCGGCCTTGAACTTGAAGTCCGAGGCGGAGTTCGAGAAAATTGCTGTCGTAAATGCCCACCACTTGGCTGTTGCTTCCGTTCAGTGTGTTGGTTTCGGCCACGAAGATGAGGTAAGCGGCGTCAAGCAGGTTGTCAATGCGCTCGCGGGGAATGAAGATGTCGGTTGTTTTTTCAGTTGGGTTAACAACTTTACCTGATGCATTGGTCAAACCGGCCTGAAGCACTTGCTGTTCTGCTGTGATCAGGGTGTCAATGAGGGTGTAGTTGGCGTCGGCGAGGTAAAGCTGACCCGACAAATCAACCGGGAAGCCGTTTTTCGCATAGAGGCGAATCATGACCCAATCAACTTCTTCAATGTCTTCGTCGAAGGTAAATTCGAGCGTGTCGCGCACCACAAAGCCGTAGGCAAAACCTTGGAGGGGCATTTCAAGGGTGGCATCTACCCGCAATTGGCTATTGGCGGCGATGAAGTTTGGCGCGTCGGCTTCGCCATTCGGATTTGAACCGCCTTCAACGGCGAAATGCAGGTACTTCGGCACAGGGGTAATGATGTTCGAAATGTTCGAGGTGTTTTGACTGTTGAATTCGAGTGTAGTAATCAGGCTATCACCCGGCAGCAACGGTGCGCCAATAAGGGTCGGATTTGGGTAACCGGTGAGCGGATAAACCATGCCGTTGGAGGTATTGACCGTTTGCAATTGGGTCACATCAAGCGCAACCGGAAATCCGAACGAGTTCATCACCCGCAACTGCAGGCGTGGATTCACAAGTTCGAAGTAGCCTTCGATGCTGTTTTGGAAAATCGCGATGAGAATGCTGTCGCCATCCAACGCAACGGTTTGTTGACCGACATATCCGCGCGCCAGCGCAAAACTCAATCCGTTAAGACTCAGGTCAACATCAATGTTTTCAGTACCAACGATAGGGTTGCCTGTGCCATTCAAGGTCGCAGTGATGTTCACGGCAATGGCATTGGTGGTGGTACCCCCGTCGGTGAAGTCGATGAAGGCGTTTGTGAGGTTTGTTTGGGCGGATGAGGAGGATGTGCCTCCGGTAAATGGCAGGTTTACATCAATCACCAGCGGTGCGCCGTTTACGGTGATGTACGGAAATTCCAGTTGCAGTGCGACGTCGTGTTGCAAATCGGTGCTCACGTCAATGTTGAGTTGCCCACCGGCAAGAAGGATGTCATACAGTCCTTCTCCGTTTTCGGTTTCGTAATCGATGCTTTCAGACACCGATTCGCTCATCTGTCCGTTAAAGGATGGAAACACGGGAAATCCGAAGTCCAATCCACCCGAAAAACTGTTGCTGTAAGCGAAATCAGGCAGTTGAAGAACTTCCGATGCACTGAATGAGAATGCCTGTCCTTCGTAGCGCAACGCGAGCAAACCGGTCATTGGGTCAATCACCACGAGGTCGTTTTCTTCAGCGCGATCCAAAATATCGTACACGTCAAACCGTGAATAGGCGATGGGTACGGCGAGGTTTGGATTCCAAACGCCGCCGGCGAGCTTATCGGGGTCGTATTTTTTCAGGCATCCACCCAAAAAAAGAGGAGCTACAGCCAGCGCAGCGAACGCCAGCATGTGAGAGATGCGTAGCATGAGTGTTGAGGTTTGACTAGGAAACGTGGAAAAGGTGAAAAAGTTATACGGCTTGCCCAACCTTGCTGCACAAAAAACGGGGCAGCTTTTCAGATGCCCCGTTTCGCAGTTTGTGGTTAGAGTCCGAGTAAGACTTCGCCGGGATCTTTCCCTCCGAAGAGCATTAGCTCAGGTTTCTCAATGTATTCTTTCACTTTGTACAAGAAGCTCACGCTCTCTTTGCCGTCGATGATGCGGTGATCGTAGGAGAGGGCAAGGTACATGACCGGACGAATCACCACTTGACCGTTTTCAGCGATCGGGCGCTCAACGATGTTGTGCATGCCCAGAATTGCGCTTTGCGGCGGATTGATGATGGGCGTGCTCAGCATTGAGCCGAACACACCGCCGTTGGTGATGGTGAAGGTGCCACCGGTCATGTCTTCAATGGCGATTTTACCGTCGCGTGCCAAGATGGCGAGTCGCTTGATTTCAGCTTCAATTTCAGCCAAGGTCATGCGTTCGGCGTTGCGAACCACAGGCACCATGAGGCCTTTGGGTGAGCTTACGGCAATGCCAATGTCGGCGTATTCGTGGTATACGATTTCATTGCCTTCTATTCGCGCGTTTACTGCGGGGAACTGGCTCAGTGCAGTTGTGACAGCCTTGGTAAAGAACGACATGAACCCGAGGTTTACGCCTTTTTCTTCTTTAAAGCGGTCTTTGTACTTCGCACGCAAATCCATCATGGGCTGCATGTTCACCTCGTTGAAGGTGGTGAGCATGGCCGTTTCGTTTTTCACGCTTACGAGGCGTTCAGCGATTTTACGGCGCAAGGCCGACATGCGCTCACGGCGTTCATCGCGGGTGCCTCCCCAGCCTGCGTCAGGCGCATCGAAGCCGGCGGCAAGCGCTGCCTGGACGTCGCTTTTTAAAATTCGGCCATCACGTCCGCTGCCCTTTACTTGGGCTGCGTTAACGCCGTTTTCATCCATCATCTTTTTTGCCGAAGGCGATGGATGTCCCGATGCGTAGCTCGTGCTTTCAACGGCGGCGGGTGCTGCTTTGGGGGCGGGAGCCGGTTCAGGCTTCGCCGGAGCCGGAGCTGGTGCGCTTTCAGCCTTGGCTGCGGGAGCAGGTGCTCCGGCAGGACGTTCAGCGTCGGTGTCGATTAGGCAAACAACGTCACCTACGGCAACCACATCGCCTTCTCCAGCTTTGAGTGTTATGATTCCGGCAGCCTCAGCAGGAAGCTCCAGAGTAGCCTTGTCAGAATCAACTTCAGCGATGGTTTGGTCTTTCTCGACGTAGTCGCCGTCTTTGACCAGCCATGAAGCAATTTCAACTTCGGATATCGATTCGCCCGGACTGGGCACTTTCATTTCGAGTACCGGCATGGAGTGGGTGTTTTATGCGTTTGTAGTGGCTTTCGCTTGAGTTGACTTTTTGGCGTATGTGAAGAGCTTGTCCATCAGTTTTTTCTGACGTGCTTCGTGGATGCGCGGCGAACCCGCTGCGGGACTACCGCTGGCGTCGCGGCTGATGCATTCAAGCGGCAACTGGCGAAGTTTGCGGAGAATGAAGGTCCAAGGGCCCATGTTCTCCGGCTCTTCTTGCATCCAGATAAAGTTTTTGGCTTTGCTGTAGCGCTCCAGCACCTCCATAATTTGCTTTTCAGGCAGTGGGTACAACTGCTCGAGGCGAATCACAGCGATGTTATTGCCGGCGGCGCGCTCTTCTTTTTGTTCCAGAATGTCGTAGTACACTTTTCCGCTGCACAACACCACGGTGTCGATTTTCGCAGCATCGGCTGCTGGGTCGTCGATGACTTCCATGAAACGGCCGTTGGCGAGCTCATTCAATGAGCTTACGGCTTTCGGGTAACGCAACAGCTTCTTCGGTGTGAACACGATCAGCGGTTTACGGAACGGACGCTTCACCTGGCGGCGCAAAAGGTGGAACATATTGGCCGGTGAGGTGCAGTTGCACACCTGCATGTTGTTCTCTGCACAGAGTTGCAAAAAGCGCTCAATGCGGGCACTTGAGTGCTCTGAGCCCATGCCTTCGTAGCCGTGGGGCAAGAACATCACAATGCCGTTCATGGTGCGCCACTTGTCTTCGGCGGCCGAGATGAACTGGTCAATGGTGATTTGGGCACCGTTGAAGAAGTCGCCAAACTGGGCTTCCCAAATGGTCAGACCGTTCGGGTTTCCGAAGGCGTAGCCATAATCAAAGCCCAATACACCGTACTCCGACAGAAGTGAGTTATAAACCGAAAGCTTAGCTTGGTCGGCATGGAGGTGGTTCAATGGAATCCGTACTTCTTCGGTGTCTTCGGTTTTCACAACCGCATGACGGTGCGAGAAGGTACCGCGTTCTACGTCTTGTCCTGAAATGCGAACTGGGTGCTTTTCAACCAGCAGCGAGGCGTAGGCGAGCAATTCGCCCATGGCCCAGTCAAGACGGTCATCGTCAATCATCTTGATGCGGTCTTCAAACAGCTTTTGTGTTTTACGGAAGAATTTTTTCCCGTCGGGCAAGCTCGACAAGGCTCGGCCGAGCTTTTCGAGCTGCGCACGGTCGATACCGGTGTCGGGTGAAGCATCGAAATCTTCAGGTTTGGCATAGCGGTAGTTCTTCCACGTTTCTTCGAGGAAGTGCTTAACGTAGGCTTTCGCAATTTCCTTCGATGCATCGAACTTCGCGTCGAGCATTTCTTCAAGGGCAATGCGCGATTGTTCGCCTTCTTCAGCTGTCATTACGCCCTCGGCGATAAGTTGGTCGAGGTAGAGTTCACGCGGCGTCTTATGGTTGGCAATGGCCTTGTAGAGCTGCGGTTGGGTAAATTTCGGTTCGTCACCTTCGTTGTGGCCGTATTTGCGGTAGCCCAAGAGGTCAATGAAGACGTCTTGATTGAAGGTTTGCCGGTACTCAAGGGCGATGCGCACGGCCTGTATTACAGCCTCAGCGTCGTCAGCGTTCACATGAAACACCGGCGACAAGGTCACCTTCGCCACGTCAGTGCAGTAGGTTGATGAACGTCCGTCAAGGTAGTTCGTGGTGAAGCCTACTTGGTTGTTCACAACGAGGTGAATGGTGCCACCGGTGCGGTAGCCGTCGAGCAGTGCCATTTGCACCACCTCGTACACAACACCTTGACCGGCGACGGCAGCGTCACCATGCACAATGATGGGTACAATGGCCTTTTCACTGCCGAGGTAGGTGTCGATTTTTGCCCGTGTAAGTCCTTCTACCACGGGGTCAACTGCTTCGAGGTGCGAAGGGTTGGGCAGCAGGGTTAAATGCACCTTTTCGCCATTGTCGGTAGTAACCGGGGTTGAATACCCAAGGTGGTACTTCACGTCGCCATCAAATGCGCCGTCTTCGTCGTAGTCTTTGCCTTCGAACTCTCCGAAAATTTCTTCGTAGGGCTTGCCAAAAATGTGCGCCAGGGTGTTGAGTCGTCCGCGGTGGGCCATGCCAACCACGAATTCTTTGACGCCCATGCTCGCGCCGCTTTCAACGATGTCATCGAGCGCAGCAATAAGGCTTTCGTTGCCTTCGACTGAGAAACGCTTTTGGCCAACGAATTTACGTTGCAAGAATTGCTCAAAGGTTGTGGCCTGGTTGAGTTTCTTGTAGATCTGTTTTTTTTGGATGGATGAGAACTTCGGACGGTTTTTCAGTTCGATTTTCTCTCGAATCCATGCGACGCGCTCCGGGTCGCGGATGTACATGTACTCAATACCGATGTGGCGGCAGTAAGTTTCTTCGAGGTGGTCAATGATGGCACGCAAGCTAGCTCGGCCGATGCCCACTTCTTCACCCGCCTGAAACTCTTTGCCGAGATCGGCTTCGGTTAAACCGAAGTTTTCGATGCCGAGGGTCGGACGGTAAGTGCGCCGTTGACGAACAGGGTTGGTCAGCGTGAAGAGGTGACCGCGCGTACGGTAGCCGTGAATCAGGTTGAGCACCTTGAATTCAGCGTGCATGTCGTCTGATGCCACGGCATCGCCATAGCTTGCACGGGCAAAACGGAAACCGTCAAAGAATTTGCGCCATCCAAAGTCAACCGACTCGGGATCTTTTCGGTAGCGCTCGTAGAGCTCGTCGATGGCATTGACATCGGCATTGCTCAGGAAAGAAAGATCATCCATTAGGAAAATCGAATGCGTTTGAGTAGGCAAAGTTAGCAAATATGAGGGTGTGCATGGGCGATTTCATCGGTCAAATGCAGCTCATTTTTTAATGTTTTGTGAACGTGTGTTGATGCGAAAAGTTTCGAGAGGGTTTTCGAAAGTGTTTTGTTTACAAATGAAGACTTCGTACGTTACATAAGCCCGCGAAACAAGGTAGCTTTGATTGAACGTTAACGATGCTGAAACCTTATATCCTTCTCTTCCTTGCGGCGACCCTTCTCCCCGTGGTCTCGTCAGCGCAGTCTGATCGCGTGGCCGACAGCGTGCGTGTAGCAAGCCTTATGGATTCTGCCTTCACTTACCGGGCAACCAACCTCCCCAAAGCGCTCGAGTTTCTCGAAATTGCCCTTGAAGTGTCAGAAGATGCCGGCCTTGAAGAATTTGTCGGCATGGCCAATAATCGTCTCGGCCTGATGTACAACCTGTTGGGGCGTTACGACCAGTCGGTACAACACCTCAACGAAGCTCGGGCTTACTTCGAGTCAATCCACGATTCGGTGGCCTATGCCATGGTCACCAGCAATTTGGCGCTGACCTATTTCAACCTCGGTGAGCTCGACAAGTCACTCGTGCTGAACCGCGAAGCCATTGCCATTCGCCTGAAGTACGATGTGAAAGGGGGCATTGCCACCGGCTACAACAACATGGCCAACATCTTCGTCTTGAAGGGCGATAGCCTCGAACTTGCTGCCGATTACTACCTCAAAGCCCATGAAATTCTCCTCGAAGTCGGCAACAAAGCCGATGCAGGAGTCGCTCTGAAGAACCTCGGCGACATCGCCATTCAGTTAGGCGACAGCACCGGAGCCACCCAATACTACTTCGAAGGACTTAAACTTGTTGAAGAATCGGGCGTTACCCTCTACATGCCCCAGTTCATGGTCTCGCTGGCCAATATCCACCTCGACAAGGGCGAGTTTACCGAGGCACTTGAAGTGCTTGAAATCGGCCTCGACTACGCCATGGAGAACAAGCAGTACCGCGAAACCATGGAGCTCTACCGTGTGCTCTCTGAAATCCAGGAAGAACAAGGCAACTACAAAGAAGCACTGGCCGCTGAACGGGCACACATGGCCTGGAGCGATAGTGTGTTCAGTATCGATAAAATCAACACCATTGCCAGCCTCGAGAATACAGCCCTCCTGCAAAAGAAAGAGCTCGAGCTTCGCCAACAGCAAGAAAGCAGCCAACTCCAACGCCGGCTCAACATCTACATCACCTCGGCACTCATCTTCGCGTTGGGCCTCCTGGTGACCGTGTTCCTCGCTTCGCGCCGTTTTGCGCAAACCAATGTCATCCTTGCGAAGCAAAAACTCGAACTGCAAAGCAAAACCAAGCGGCTCGAAGAAATGGATGCCGATAAAAACCGCCTCTTCGGTGTCATTAGCCATGACCTCCGCGGGCCGGTGGCCAACCTCGGTGGTATGCTTGAACTTCTCGGGCAAGAAGACCTCAGCCAAGAGGAGTTTACCGAACTCAGTAAAACACTGCACATTCACTTTGGCCACCTGTCGTCGTCGCTTGATAACCTGCTTTCATGGTCTGCCTTGCGCATCCGAGGGGCCGCACTCGACACAGCCAATTTCAAACTCAAAGAGGCCTGCGATGAGGTGATTGATTTACTGAGCATACCTGCTCGGACCAAGAACATTGAGGTCTCCAACGAAATTGATGCTTCACAGAGTGTGTTCGGCGATGTGGAACAGGTCAAAATAGTGCTTCGAAACCTGGTCAGCAACGCCATTAAATTCACCGCTCCCGGTGGCAAGGTCAGCATCTCGGCGGTAGCCGGAAACGATAAATCCGTCCAGATCAGCATAAAAGACTCCGGTGTCGGCATTCCTACTGAACTGCAAGAGCGCTTAATGAAGTCAGGTGAAGAAGTCACCACTTACGGCACCAAAGGCGAAAAAGGAACAGGCCTCGGCCTTGGCCTCTGCCGCGACTACATTGAAATGAACCATGGGAAGTTTTGGTTTAGCAGCCGCCAAGGCCAAGGGTCAACCTTTAACTTTTCACTGCCGTCAGTAAACCCTCGAAACCACTAATCGCGTTGCTGGTACAAACGCCGAAAAAGCACCTTCTGCAGTGATCGCCGCAGCATTAGCACAGCCAACTGCTCAGCAATGGCGTCTGGCAAACCCGATGAAAACGCTTGGTTGACCTTGCGTTCATTCAGGTCAAACCGGTAAAACAAACTTGCAAGATGGCCGGGGTTTCGCTCCAAAAGGTCAAGAACAGCAAGCCGTACCATGCGTTCCATTCCGCTCACAGCATGTTCAAGAACCTCGGGCAAAGGCACTGTAACCCAAGTGTCTCCGGCATCTTTGTTGAGTTGAAGAGCAGCAGCGTGTAGCACATCGGCGGGCTGCATTTCTTGCGGCGCTAACCACGTGTTTCTCTGCAATTGGTTCATTGCATGCGGGTGCTCACCATGGCCGCTAAATGTCCGAAAACGGCGCGGCCTTTAGGGTTTGGCTCAATGGTTTCAACCAACTCCAAGGCCTTGCCGTTGAAGTGCTCAATGCGCTCGCGCAATTCATCGGCTGCGCCGGTTTCTTTGAACAGCCGTTTAATTCCTTCAATTTTTTCTTCCGGATGGATGCCGACCTTCGTGAGCTGTTCGAAGCGGTGGCGTTGCTCGGAGTTGGCGCGCTCCAAGCAGCGCAAGTAGAGATAGGTTTTTTTGTCTGAAAGGATGTCTCCGCCGACCTGCTTGCCGAAATGTTCGGGGTCACCAAAGGCATCAAGGTAGTCGTCTTGCAACTGAAAGGCCATGCCGAGTGCAATGCCCAAATCATAGTACAGCGCACAACGCTGCGCATCCGCCCCTGCGGTCAAAGCCCCCATTTTAAGCGCCGCAGCGAGCAGAACAGAGGTTTTCAGACGAATCATCTCAAGGTAGGCCTCCACAGTAATGCCATTCAGCTGCTCAAAGGCCATGTCACGCTCTTGCCCTTCACACACTTCGGTTGCGGTGCGGTTGAAGAGTTCCAATGTGCTGCGCAACAGGTGGTTCGGTAACCCCAAGAGTGCTTGGTAGGCCTCAACAAACATGGCGTCACCGCTCAGAATTGCGGTGTTAACGTCCCACTTTTCATGCACCGTCACCTTTCCGCGTCGCAGTGGAGCAGCGTCCATGATGTCGTCGTGCATGAGGGTAAAGTTGTGGAAGATTTCCACCGCCAGCGCGGCCGGGAGGGCGTCGTTTGGATTTCCTTCTTCTGCTTCGCAGGATGCGAGCACGAGCGCAGGACGAAGCCGCTTTCCGCCCAAATCGAGCAAGTAGCGGATGGGCTCAAAAAGGGGGGTGTTTGCCCAGCCCGACTGGCATTCATTCAGCGCCGAATCAATGGCTACGGCATATTCTTTGAGGGTGGCCTTCGCCAATTCTTCGTGTGTGCTTACGCTCATGCATCGCGGTGTTTGAGTTGCTCAATCAGGTAGCGTCCGTAACCGCTGTTCATCAGTGGGTCAGCCAAGCGCTGCAACTGGAGGTCGTCAATGTACCCCATTCGCCAAGCGATTTCTTCGATGCACCCGATTTTCAAACCTTGCCGCTCTTCAATGACTTGCACGTATTGACCCGCTTGCATCAAGCTGGCAAAGGTTCCGGTGTCGAGCCATGCAGTGCCACGCGTCATGCGTGCAACGTGCAAGAGGCCGCGATTGAGGTATTCACGGTTAACATCGGTAATCTCATACTCACCGCGGGCGCTGGGTTTCAAGTTCGAGGCTATTTCAACTACGCTGTTGTCGTAATAATACAATCCCGGCACCGCATAGTTCGAACGGGGATGCGTGGGCTTCTCTTCGATGCTAATCACACGTTGTTCAGCGTCGAACTCCACCACCCCATAGCGCTGCGGATCACTTACATGGTAGGCATACACCAACGCGCCGTCAACGTTGGTGTTTTCACGGAGAATTTTCCCAAATCCTCGTCCGTAAAATATATTGTCGCCCAAAATGAGCGCAACTTTATCATTTCCGATGAACTCTCTGCCAATAACAAAAGCCTGTGCAAGTCCTTCGGGCTTGGGTTGTTCAGCGTAGGTGAATGTGCATCCGAGGCGAGATCCGTCGCCGAGCAAGCGTTTAAAACCCGGTAGGTCTTCAGGGGTTGAAATGATGAGAATTTCCCTGATTCCGCTAATGAGCAAGGTAGAAAGCGGGTAGTAAATCATGGGTTTATCGTACACCGGCATGAGCTGCTTGCTCACAGCCAGCGTCAAAGGATAAAGCCGAGTGCCGCTGCCTCCTGCGAGAATGATTCCTTTCATGGGGTGAAGTTCTTGAAAAATCAGGCAACTACCCTAACTGGGTTTGTTAAGTCCTTCTTGTACTTCCAACTCGTCAAGGTCAATGTCTTCTTCTTCGTCGATGATTTCCAGAAACGGCTCGCTAAAGGCCTTTGTGGTAATGTGGCGCTCAAAGCTCAAGAGCAGCGACGGTAGCAAGACAAGGTTTGAGAACATGGCTACCAAAAGTGTTAACGAAACCAGCACTCCCAAGGCACGTGTGCCTTCAAATTCGGATGCCGAAAACATGGCAAACCCGAAGAAAAGCACAATGGAGGTGTACATCATGCTCACACCTGTTTCACGCACTGCGAGCAGCACCGATTCTTTAATGTTCCAACTCAAAACCCGAAGTTCTTGCCTGTACTTGGCCAAAAAGTGAATGGTGTCATCAACGCTGATGCCAAAGGCAATGCTAAACACCAGAATGGTCGAGGGCTTAATTGGGATTTGAAAGTACCCCATCACGGCTGCGGTGAAAATCAAGGGCAGCATATTGGGCACAAGCGAGATGACAACCATGCGCGCACTTCGGAATAAAATAGCCATGATGCTGGCAATAACCAGTACGGCCAAAGCCAAGCTGATGAGTAGGTTTTTCACCATGTAGGTGGTGCCTTCCAAGAACACGATGCTTGTTCCGGTCAGGGTGACCTTCACACGGCTGTCATCAATGGTTTTGCGCACAGCATCTGCAAGTGCTGCGCGGTCGGTCAGCGATTCAATGCACCTTTGCGGGTCATCGCACGCTGTGCTGTCAATGCGTCCGCTCTGTGTTAAGGTTTCATACGTGCCGCGCACATACGCCGGATAGGCCTCGAAAAAGCGTGCAATTCCGGCTTCCTCGTTGGCAATGGTCGCCGCCAAACTGTCAATCGAAGCGGCTCCCGGATTGAAAATCGAATCAATGCGCGGCCGCACTTCAGCCAGCAAGGCGGCCATTTCTTTGGTGCCGATGTCAGCCACCTGCGCTGTTACACGCGTGCGCTGACGTGTGCTATCCATGAACGAGCGTTCAATGCCGCCGGTCTCGTACTCCGATCTGAAGTAGGGGCCGATGAACGATTGTTCCTGGCGGTTGAGCAGGCTGTAGCGCGTAGGATCACCGCCATAAAATGCCTGCTTACCGAATTTCACAGCATCGGCAATCGATAGCGAGCGACTGAACTGGTCGTACTCGGCCAACATTTCTTGCAAGGCCTCAAGCCGCTTCAATGTGTTGGGCTTTAAAACTTGTCCGGTACGCCGAAAATCAACAATCACCTCAAACGGCATCACGCCGTTGAAGTGGGTTTCGAACCACTGTAGGTCGGTAATCACCTTGTCGCTGTCAGGCAAGTCGTCGACAACGTTGCCCGTTGTTTGCATGAGGCTGATTCCGTAGGCTCCTGCGGCAATCATGACGCCTGCAATGATGTAAACGGGCCTGCGGTGGTAGGTCACGATTTTTACGAGCTGGTTCACCGCGGTGTATACCCATCGGCGATCAAGGTGACGCACATGCTTGCGCTTGGGTTCAGGTAAGTAGCTGAACACAGTGGGTATGGTGACCAACGATATAACGAACATCGCAATGATGTTCAGCGAAGCAATCACGCCGAAGTGAATCAAGATGTCGCTGTGTGTGAACACGAAGGTGGCGAAGCCGAGGGCCGTGGTGGCGTTCGTCATGAAAGTCGCCGTGCCGACCTTGTGCACCATCCGCGTCAGCGAGCGCATTTTGTTGCCATGCTTCTTGAACTCAGCATGGTACTTGTTCAGCATGTAAATGCAGTTCGGCACCCCGATGACAATCATCAGCGGCGGTATCAACCCCATCAACATCGTGATGGGGAAGTCAAACAGGGCAATCGAACCGAGCGACCAAATCACGCCCACCAGCACCACTGTCAAGCTGACAAGGGTCACCCCAATGTTCTTGAAAAAAAGGAAGAGCAAGGTGGCCGTAACCCCAAATGCCAACAGCACAAAGAGCAAGAGTTCTTTCTTGACCTTGGCCTGCATTTCGGTGCGGATGTAAGGCAGGCCCGATACAAAGGTTTGGATACCCGTTTCCTCTTCAAAGCGATTGACTTGATCGGTGATGAGGTCAATTGACGGGCCGCGGTCTTCTGAGTTGAAGAGCTCGGCGTTCACAAACACCATTGTCAACGTGAAGGCCGATTCATTGCTGCTGTACAGCAAGCCGTCGTAAAATGGGAGGCTGCGTACTTCAGCCAAGCCGCTGTCAACCTCGGCTTGGGTGGTAGGGTTGCGCTTAAACACCTTCTTGAACCTAAACCGCTCAAGCGAATCGTCTCGTACAATTGTGTAAGTGTGACCTATGCTGAACACCGAGTCAACGGCTGAGACGGGTTCAGTTACCACTACTCCATCGACCTCGCTGTTGAGGTTGATGGTAACGTTTCGAAGCTGTTCAGAGAGTTTATACCAGCGTGAGAAATTCTTCTGCTCGTAGATGGCACTGTCTCCAACACCGATTACGATCACATTGCCGTCTTCTGAGAAATTCTCCAGGAAGTCGAGGTAAGCGACATGGGTAGGGTCAGTGCTGGGCAGCAGGCCGCCAAATCGGTAACTCAGGCGCACGTTTTGAGCGTGCCACCCCATGAACAGGGTGATGCCTACGAGTGCGAGCAGTACCGGCAAGCGGTAACGTAAAAGGAATGACGCGAGCTTATTCCACATAAAAATGCCGCTACCCCAAGGTAGGCGTTAATTCAATCGGGATGCAAAGAAACAAAATTCAACTTAGCGGCTTTTTCCCATGCGCAAAGTAGCGTACCAAAGTACGTCGAACATCAAAATGCCCCCAAGCAGGTGCAGAGGCTGAAAACCGGCAGGCATCTCTGCATAGGCCAGTACAATCCCTCCAATCAGTTGTATGAGCAACAATGCCAGCGCGAGCGGCATCTCAGGAATGCGAATGCTCTTTTTGCGGGCCATCCACATCCATCCCAAATTTAAAAGCATGACCATCCACGAAAAGCTGCGGTGGACTTCGAAATTGGTTCCGAGTGCAGTCACCCATTCGGCACGAGGTACACTGCCTTCGCGCGCAATCAGATCAATCGATTCGCGCACCTGTGTGCCCAGCAAGATTTGCACGAGAGCCAAAATCAACGCTGCGAACAGCAGGGCGAAACTGCCGCCGAGTGGTTTGGGCGTGAAGCGTTTGTCGGTTTGCACCAGCACAATCAAGAACGCGCTGAGGGCAACGGCCGCAAACATGTGAATGGTAATCGACCCCGGTATCAGGTTGCCATCGACAACGAGCTTACCGAGCCATGCCGAAAAGCCGAGCATGAACAGTGCCGCTGCTCCCATCAAAGGAGGGAGCCAACGCCGTTCGCGAAATCCGTAGCCAAGGGTGGCCACGAAAAGCAAAAGAACCGGAATGCCGGTGAGCGCACCAATCAAGCGGTTGATGAATTCAATCCACGTGTGTACCGGATTGAAAACCGTGTAGTCGTGTTTTGTGTAAACCTCCCAATTGTGCTGATCAAATTCACTGCCCGCAGTGAAATCACGCTGGGCTACAAGCAGCCGCTCTTGAGCAACACCGGCAAAGTACACTTCGTGCACAATCATTTGGCCTTTCTTGAACGTGCGTTCAGGGTACCAAGTGACTTCTTCAGATGAAGTGGGAGGGATGGCGTATCCGAAACATTTCGGCCAGTCAGGACAACCCATTCCGGAGCCTGTCATACGCACCACCGAACCGGCAATGATAACGAGGTGGACAAATACCAGGCTCACCCAGGCGAGGCGCCTAACAGAAGATGCAGTAAACATAGGTGTTCGGCTTTAGCCGATGCAAAGGAACAATTAACGGCGGAAACCACCGATAAGATTCCATACAAGATCGGTCACTCCGGGAATGACCACTTGGGGCATCTCCATGTTCACGCCGTCGGTTGATGAGGTGCGTGACTCGGTGCCAGCGGGTGCATAGTGCGTTACGGTGACTTCAGACACTGAGTACAGTCGTCCGTCAGCAATCGTATTGATGGTGGCAGCGAGTTGATCTTCGCTCACCAATTCAGGGTTGAATTCTACCAAGGCATAATTGGCCGTTTCGCCATCGTGAAATTCGATGCTGGCGCTGGCCACACCGGGGAGTTCTGAAAGTTCTTTGCGGATTTTTCCTCCGCAGGCAATTTCGCACATCATGCCGTCAACACTGATTTTGGCGATGGTTTTCTCAACCTCCCCAACGCGTTCTTCGACTTTCACTTCGTACGTCTTCTCAGTGGCACATCCGCCGAAGGCGAGAAGAGCGGCAGCTATCAAAACAAAACGGGTCATAGTGCGAAACTTTAATGTAGAACGTAGAACTACACCACAAAGTTAATTACGAAGTTAACAAAAGGAACGCAACGAATGTTAATTTCGCCGCCATACCGCACCATGACCGATTCTTCGCCGCGCTTGTCGCATTTTTTCCTCCTTCTGCTCTTGGCCTTTGTTTGGGGCAGTTCGTTCATTTTGATGAAGAAGGCATTGTTTACGGCTGAAGGTGAGCCGCTATTTTCATCGTTTCAAGTGGGCGCTGGGCGGATTTTCATTGCCGGCCTTGTGCTGTCGCCGGTAGCCATTCGCCACCTTCCGAAGATGACGCGGGCGCACATCGGATGGATGCTCGCCGTTGGGATACTCGGCAATACCATACCGGCATTTCTCTTTACCGGCGCTCAATTGCACCTGCCCAGCAGCATGGCCGGAATGCTCAACGCACTCACACCCCTGTTTACCTTGATTGTAGCTACCCTCGTGTTTAAACTCAGCTACCGGCGCATGCAATTGGTGGGCCTGGCGATTGGTTTTGCGGGTGCAATGGGCTTGCTGCAACTACGCTCAGGTGGGGGTGACTTGCACGTGCCTTCAGCCCTTATGGTGGTACTTGCCACGGTGTGTTACGCCTTTAGCGTCAACATTTTGCGCAACCGTTTGCAAGCGGTCAATGCAACGGTCATCGCTGCGGGAGCTTTAGGAATGATGGCCATTCCTACCGGTATTTGGCTTCTTTTTTCGCAAGCGGATGAGGTATTTGAGGTGCACAAAGAGGCCGCGGTGAATGGTGCGCTTGCGGTGTTTGTTTTGGCCGCCGTAGGGACGGCCGCTTCGCTCGTGGTGTTCAACCGCATCATACAACAAACCAGTGCCCTGTTTGCGAGTTCGGTGACCTATGTGATTCCGGTATTTGCGGCCATGTGGGGCCTGCTTGACGGAGAACAGCTGACCTATTTACACCTCGTTTTTGCAGCGGTGGTGCTGTCAGGTGTATACCTTGTAAACAGTTCGCGCAGGAAAGTTTGAGAATGTTGAAAAGTTCACTATCTTTGCCGACCAATTTAAAATCAGAGCTATGTACGCTATCGTAGAAATAGCAGGGCATCAGTACAAAGTACAAAAAGATCAGCTCGTTTACGTAAACCGTCTTCACAGCGATGAAGGAGCGAAGGTGTCGTTTGACAACGTCCTCCTCATTGACAACAACGGTAGCGTAACAGTTGGCGCCCCAGCTATCAGCGGTGCTCAGGTGACCGCTAAAATTGAAAAGCACCTGAAAGGAGACAAAGTAATTGTGTTCAAGAAGAAGCGCCGCAAAGGCTACCGTAAGAAGAACGGTTTCCGCGCCAGCTTGACCGCTATTCGCATCGATGGCATTTCAGCCTCAGGTGCAAAAGCGAAGAAAGCCGAAGCTCCTGCTGAACCAGCACCCTCAGCCGAATAAGCAAAAATCGGGCCCAGCCCGTTGACGATAACCCAATCTCTGCCGGGTACGTAAACACACCCGGCACAAATTTGAAAAACCATGGCACACAAGAAAGGCGTCGGTAGTTCTAAGAACGGTCGTGAATCGCATTCGAAACGCCTCGGCGTGAAAATTTACGGAGGTCAGGGCTGCATCGCTGGCAACATCCTTGTTCGTCAGCGCGGTACCCAGCACCACCCAGGTGAAAACGTGGGCATCGGGAAAGACCACACCCTCTACGCACTTGTAGATGGCGTTGTTGCATTCCGTAAGCGCCGCGACAACCGCAGCTTCGTATCGGTTCAGCCGATCGACCAGAACTGATTCTTACCGCAACAACGATTGCGTCGAACTCCCTTCCTCTTCGGAAGGGAGTTTCTTATTTTTGCGCACCCCAAACTGTCGTATATGCTAACCCTGGCCGATATCCGCGCGAAGCGCGATGAACTCGAAAAAGCCCTCGCCAAACGCAACCTCCAAGCCGGAGACACCCTCGATGCCATTTTGAGTGCCGATGAACAACGTCGCGCAACCCAAGCTGAACTCGACTCTCTGCTGGCCGAAGCCAACAACCTCGCCCGTGAAATCGGTCAACTCTTCAAAGAGGGCCGCAAAGACGAAGCCGAAGGGATGCGCCAGCGCTCCATCGAAATCAAAGACCTTACCCAGGGTTTGCGCGACAAGCAACAGGTACTCGAAGCCGAGGTGCAAGAGCTGCTCTACAAACTGCCCAACGCACCGCATGCCCTTGTACCCGCCGGAAAGTCTGACACCGACAATGAGGTGGTTGACCAGTTCGGCGAAATTCCCGTGCTTGGCGATGACGCAGTGCCGCACTGGGAACTCACCGAAAAGTACAAACTCATTGACTTCGACCTCGGTGCCAAAGTCACCGGGTCAGGCTTCCCGTTCTACATGGGCAATGGAGCGAAACTGCAACGTGCGCTCATTCGCTTCTTCCTCGATGAAGCCGATAAGGCTGGATACCTTGAGTACATACCTCCGTTCGTGGTGAACGAAGCGTCGGGCATCGGCACCGGCCAGCTGCCTGACAAAGAAGGCCAGATGTACTACATGCCTGCCGATGACTTGTACATGATTCCAACGGCCGAAGTTCCGTTGACCAATATCTACCGCGATGTAATCATCAGCGAAGACGAGTTGCCTTTGCGTTTTTGTGGGTACACACCGTGCTTCCGCCGTGAAGCCGGTTCATACGGCAAAGATGTGCGGGGCTTGAACCGCCTGCACCAGTTCGACAAAGTCGAAATTGTTCAAATCGCACATCCTGACAGGTCGCACGCCATACTTGATGAGATGGTCGCGCATGTTGCCGGCTTGCTGCGCAAACTTGAGCTGCCTTTCCGCGTGTTGCGCCTGTGCGGTGGCGACCTCGGTTTTGCTTCGGCCATCACCTACGACATGGAAGTGTGGTCGGCGGCGCAGAAACGCTGGCTTGAGGTGTCGTCAATCTCCAACTTTGAGACCTTCCAAGCCAACCGTTTGAAAGCCCGCTTCAAAGGGAAGGATGGCAAAACCCAGCTGGTGCACACCCTCAACGGCAGCGCCTTGGCTCTGCCACGCATCGTGGCAGCATTGTTGGAGAACAACCAAACACCCGACGGTATCATGTTGCCGAAGGCCATTCATGCTTACACCGGCTTCGACCGCATCGCATAATCCTGTTGTCATTTTTTGGCTGCCCCGTGAGGGAGCGAATCGTTAACTTCGTAATCGTATGAAACTGCGTAGTGTACTTTTCATTGCATGTGCTGTAGCACTGGCATCATTTACCCAATCGTGTACCTCATCAGCCAAGCGCTATGCGGCCGAAATCAGCGGAATTGATTCAACACTGGCATCGCTTGATTCGGCGGTTGCGGTGTTTGGTACCATCAACGAGCCTGAAGTAAGCGCAGCGTTGGCCAAAATGAACGATCAGTTGCGGGCCTCGCAAATTCGACTCGATCAAATGGCTGAAGTTGATTCGGCAACGGCTTACCTATTCGCAGAATACACCCGCGCACGCCGTTTGGTGAAAGATTTTCCCAAGCGCATGCGCACCCTACCCGGTGAAATCGAACGTACACGCCTGCAACTCAATGGCCTTAAAGATGCCTTGGTCACAGGTGCTTCTACCGATGCCATAGGAAACAATATCACCCCTGAGTACGTTAAATCTCAGTACACCACTGAGGTTCAAATGGCACAGGGTTTGTGTGAAGAGCTCATAAACACCGAAGCGTACTCGCGCCAAGGCATGGCCATGTACAAAGACCTCGAGCCGAAGGTGACACAGCAATTTGACCTATGGACCACCTCCAACAAGCGTTGAAACGCGTTCGTCCGTTAATCTTCTTCTTACTGCTGGCCGCTGCGCCAATGGCAGCCATTGCCCAATCTGATATTGACCTCGCTGAGTATTATTTCAACAACGGCGAATTCGAACAAGCCCGTCTTTACTACGACAAGATTTGGAAATCCGATAAAACCAATCGGGTGTATGAGAAGTACGTGGCTACACTGGTGGCTTTGGGCGACTTTGAAGCTGCTGAAGACATGGTAAAGCGCAAGCTGAAGGCCAAAGGTGACAAATCACAGGCACACGTTGACCTGGGTTCGCTCTATTTACAGTTTGACCGACGAGCCGACGCCGAGAAAGAGTTCAACAACGCCATCAAAGAACTGACTGCCGGTCGAAGCAATGCCATCCGTTTGGCCAATGCATTCATTAAATTGAACCGCTACGACTTTGCTTTGGCCACCTATGAGAAGGCTCAACGCGATTCGAGCGATGAATACCCTTACTTGTTTGAAATTGCCAATGTTCAGGGCATGATGGGCAACCTCGATATGATGGTTGACTCCTTCCTTGACCTGCTGAGGGTGAGTCCGAATTACATTCAAACCGTACAGAATTCGCTCAGCCGCACCATGAATCCGGTTGAGAACCCTGAATCGGCAGAGCAGTTGCGCGTGAAGCTCTTGAGGCAGTCGCAAAAGTTTCCTGAAGAGGCCATCTACAGTGAAATGCTGATTTGGCTGTTCAATCAACAAAAAGAGTTCGCTTCTGCAGTGGTGCACGCCCAGTCGCTTGACCGCAGATTCGGTGAAAACGGATTGCGCTTGATGGAAATCGGCGCGATGGCACGGCGCAATGAAGATTGGGACGCCGCCTACGACGCGTTCGCGTACGTTGTCGGTAAAGGTCCTGCGCAGCCTTACTACGCTGCAGCACGCAATGAGATGCTCCGTGCACGGCTTGAATCGCTGTCAGCACGAAGTGTAAATGATCCTGACGCCTTCGAAGAGCTAGCCGCCGAATATGAAGTGGCGATTGCCGATTTGGGCCGCAATGCCGAAACCGCCGGAATGATGCTGGAACTTGCTATGGTGTATGCGTTCCACATCCGCGAAAGCGAAAAAGCCATCAAACTGCTTGAAGAGGCCATCGAACTCCCGGGCGTATACGAATCGTTGCAAGCCAAATGCAAGCTCGCACTGGGCGACATTTTGCTGCTTGAAGGCGAAGTGTGGGAAGCCTCGCTCTTGTTCTCGCAAGTTGAGCTCGCCTTCAAAGAAGATGTGCTTGGCTCTGAGGCCAAGTTCAGAAATGCCCGCATAAGCTACTATACCGGCGAGTTTGACTGGGCGCAAGCGCAACTCGACGTGCTCAAAGCCAGCACGTCAAAGCTGATTTCAAACGATGCCATTGCGCTGAGTTTGCTGATCACCGACAATTACAACATGGACACCACCACGGTGCCGATGGAGCTCTACGCACGTGCCGAATTGCTCGCTTATCAGAACCGGTGGGACCAAGCCGCGATGCGCGTTGATTCATTGCTCAACACCTTCCCCGGGCATACGCTCACCGATGAAGCCTACTTGTTGTCGGCCAAAAACCACCTAAAGCGGAACGAGTACGCCGAAGGAAAGGTCTTTCTCGATAAAATTTTGGAGCTTCACTTCCACGACATCCTTGCAGATGATGCATTGTTCATTCTTGCTGAGCTTGCAGAAACCATCGACAACGATGAAGCCAAGGCCATGGAGCTCTACCAAAAGCTCATGACCGATTACCCCGGAAGTTTGTACGTGGTTGAGGCGCGCAAACGGTTTAGGCTTTTGCGCGGAGACAGCATTCAGTAAGCTTAGCCGCTTACAATCACCGAAACAGATTCAACGTCGCCGCCGATTGGTGGGGCGATTTTCACCACTTCGACCTGTGCACGGTCGAGGCCAACCAGTTCGCGGTGCAGTGCATGCAGAATGCGACCCGCGACGTGCTCAATCAACTTCGATCGAATGGCCATTTCACGACGGACAATGTCGTGCACGGCGACATAGTCGACGGTGTCGTTGAGGTCGTCGCTGACCATGCTGGGCACGAGGTCAGCCGTCAACTCCACATGCACGAGGTAATCGCCGCCGATGCGTGCTTCTTCATCCATGCAGCCGTGGTTCGCTCGAATGCGAATGTTTGAAACGCGAATGGTACCCATTTTAACCCAGTTTAGCGCAACCGCTTTGAATGCGTGCCACGGTTTCGTCTTTGCCAAGGTAAGCTGCGATGTCAAACATTGATGGTCCACCACCTTCGCCGGTTACCAGCAAACGGAACAGCGGAAGTACTGCGCCAACGCCGAGTTCGCGTTCAACGAGAAATGCGTTGAAGCCGGTTTCAATTGCAGTGGCCGAAAAATCGCTCAAGCCACTGAGTTGCCCTGCGAGGGCCATCATCAGCTCAGCACTGCCTTCTTTCCAGCGCTTGTTAACCACCTTATCGTCGAATACGCTAGGAGCGGCGAAGAGGTAATCAGCATCGGCCATTTGGGCTACAAAGGTTACCCGTTCGGTCATCATCGCTACAATTTTCTCGACTGCGTCGGATGCGGGAGAGGCGGGGGTCAAACCGCGTTCAGCCAGCACTTCGCGGAGCTGTGCCGCACGCTCAGACGGCGCGCTGCTGCGCAGGTAATGCTCATTGTACCAGCGTGTTTTATCGGGATTGAAGCGCGCGCCTGATTTGACTACACGGTCAAGTGAAAAGGCGGCGATCATTTCATCGCGGGTGAAGATTTCTTGTTCGGTTCCCGGATTCCATCCTAGCATCAGCAGCATGTTGATCACGGCTTCGGGCAGGTACCCGCTTTCGCGGTAGCCCGCTGATGTGTTTCCGGTGGATGGGTCGTTCCACTCGAGCGGAAAAACCGGGAAACCGCCTTTGTCGCCATCGCGTTTGCTCAATTTGCCGTTTCCTTCAGGCTTGAGAATCAGCGGCAAATGGGCGAAGTGCGGGTGTTCCCATCCGAATGCGCGGTAAAGCAGCACGTGCAAAGGAGCGGAGGGCAGCCATTCTTCACCGCGAATAACGTGGGTGATTTCCATCAGGTGGTCGTCAACGATGTTGGCCAAATGGTAGGTTGGCATGCCATCGCTTTTGAGCAAGACCTTGTCGTCTAAGACATCGGTTTTTATGGTTACGCTGCCGCGGATGGTGTCGGTGAAGCTAACCTCTTCGTTTTCAGGGATGCGGAATCGGATCACCCATTTGTCGGCAGCTTTAAGGGCTTCACTTTCGTCAGCACCGAGGGTAAGGCTGTTGCGCATGGCCTTGCGCGTTGAAGCATCGTACTGCCAAACGCTTTTGTTGGCTTCGGCAGCTTGGCGCTGCGCATTGATCTCTTCTTCGCTGTCAAAGGCGTAATAGGCATGTCCGGACTCTACCAAGCGGTAGGCGTAATCGGCGTAGAGCGCTTTGCGCTCAGATTGGCGGTACGGGGCAAATGGTCCGCCATGGGCAGGACTTTCATCGGGTTCTATACCGCACCAGCGGAGCGCTTCCATGATGTAGTCTTCGGCTCCGGGCACAAAACGGTTTTGGTCAGTGTCTTCGATGCGCAAAATGAAACTGCCACCGTGGTGCCGGGCAATGAGGTAGTTGTAGAGGGCAGTGCGGAGGCCACCGATGTGCAACGGTCCGGTCGGACTTGGGGCGAAGCGCACCCTGACAGTTTTCTGGGTCATAGCGGAAAAGTTCGCTGCAAAGATAGTTACTCCAAACCAGCTTGAAGGCTTTTGGTGGCGGGCATTTTGAGAGGTTTGGCCAATGCGTTAAACGTTTATATACGTATATAAACGTTTAATATTTGGTGCGGTCAGAGGCCGTGTTTCATCTTTGCGTCAGACTTTTCATTCATTCTTAAACAACACATTATGAACACTATGCGAAACAGGGTGACGCTTATTGGTCACCTGGGAAAGAATCCCGAACTGACGACTTTCGAGAACGGGAACAAGAAGGCGTCGTTCACGCTGGCGACCAATTCGTCGTACAAGACCCAGAGCGGCGAGAAGAAAGAGGAGACCCAATGGCACAATGTCGTTTTTTACGGCCGTTCCGCCGAGATTGCCGTGGAGTTCCTCAGCAAGGGCCGCGAAGTCGCGGTCGAAGGGCGCTTGTCGACCCGAAATTACGACGATGAGAAAGGTGTGCGTCGTTACGTCACCGAGGTCATTGGGAACGAATTGGTGCTGCTGTCGTCGAAAACACCGAAGGTGCAGACGGAGTCGGCCTAAACGAAGTTACCAGGGCTGTAGCGGGTTCGAGCCCACGGCCTGTTGCAGCGAAGGGGAGTGCGAAAGTGCTCCCTTTTTCGTTGGTCGAAAGTTATGCTTTCCTGCGCTTGCGTTCGCGCATGATCAAGGAGAGTTCACGACCGGTTTGCCCTTTAACCGAGGTGTTTTCTTCAGCGCGCCGAATGAGGTATGGAATCACTTCGCGGATGGGGCCGTAAGGCACATACTTGGCCACATTGTAGCCGGCATGGCTAAGGTTGAAGCTGATGTGGTCGCTCATGCCGTAAAGTTGTGCGAAGTAAACCCGCGGGTCATTTGCTGAAAGCCTACCCTCTTCAATCAGCTTTGCCAAGCTCAGCGAGCTGGTCTCGTTGTGGGTACCGGCGCAGAAAGCGACCTGATCGATGTTTGAGAGGCACAGTGCAACGGCAGCGTCGAAATCGCGGTCGGTGGCTGCTTTGTTGGGTTGAATGGGGTCGGCGTAGCAGTGCTCTACAGCGCGCGCGCGTTCTTTTTCCATGTAGGCACCGCGGACGAGTTTCACGCCGTAGTGGTAGCCTTTTTCACGCGCAGTGGCGATGGCTTTGGTGAGGAAATCAAGCCGGTCATGGCGGTAAAGCTGGACGGTGTTGTACACAATGGCGCGTTCGCGGTTGTAGCGCTCCATGAGCTCATGGCAAAGCCGGTCAATGGCATCTTGAATCCAGCTTTCTTCTGCATCGATGAACGCGGGTGTACCGGTTTCATGGGCGCGCTTGGCGATTCTATCGACGCGCAACTTTACGCGGTCAAATTCAGCCTGTTCAGCCGGTGACAGTGCCTTGTTTGCATTGATTTTTTCAAGCAAAGCAAAGCGCGCAACGCCGGTTACTTTGAATACGCAAAACGGAATGTGTGCATTGCCGTGGGCAATTTCAACGGTTCGCACAATTTCATCGGCGGTTGCATCGAAATCGGCCTCGCTTTCTTTGCCTTCAACACTGTAGTCGAGAATGGTGCCAATGCCGTAGCGGTCGAGTACTTTGGTGGCAGTTGCGCAATCGCTAATTGTTTCACCGCCGCAAAAGTGTTGAAAGATGTTCCAACGCAGTGCCCATCCAATGGGCAGGCGCAGGGTCAATGCAAATCGTGTAAGCACCTTGCCGAGCTTCACCAAGGCCGGATTCCCGACCAGCTTGAATAGCCAGTAAGCCTTGCTGAGTTCAACGTTGCTGCGATGGGCAAACGCGATTTCGGTGTTGTCGAAGGTGAGCTTCATTGCGCGGCAAAGATAGGTTTGGCACGGTTATTTCAGTGCGGGTGCTAACATTTGATTAACCTTCAAAGTTTTGTCTGTGTTGGATTGGGACGTAACTTTGACAAAAACCTAACTGAGATGCTTGATTTTACGTGCAGAACTGTTTTTTTCATCGTCTTTTCGATCTTTTCTACGTCAATTTGGGCCCAAGTTGACGGATTTGCATTTACCGAAACCCTGCGCAGTGGCGAAGGCCGGCTCGATGGTATCAATGTGATTAAACAATTGGCCGAAGGCGATTACATCGTAGGAGGTGAATTTCGTGGGACGAAAGATTTTGATCCGGGCGAAGGCAGGGTAGTTCGTTCTACTCGGTCATCGACCACCACCAATCCATTCATAGCGCGTTACTCCGCTGCCGGAGAGCTGGTTTGGGTGAGGCACCTTCGTTCAGGGTCAACCACTGAGCTGCGCTCACTTGATCTTGACGACGCCGGCAATGTGTATGCGCTTGGCAGCTTCGGCGATCTTTTTTACGCAGACGAGAACGATCTTACTCAAGTGCTGATTGACAATCCACAGCCGAATGCTGATTTGTGGGTCGTGTCATACAC
>DAITMF010000018.1:0-56602 GCA_036835325.1 Flavobacteriales bacterium | reverse complement strand
GCACGAAGGCAGTTACGTGTACGTGGTGAGTTACACCGATCGGTGTACGGGAGAACCTACTGTGGTGAACCAGACGGTGCAGGTGGTGCGGTGATAGGGGAGAACTCGGTTATTCAACCTGTAAAGTTGAATGGGGATCCAGTTGCTTAAATTCATCGAGCACCTCAATTATTCGTCCACAACTGAATAATTCGTATATTCAACCCAATTATTCGGTTATGGAAGAATATTTCGACGCGTTAAAGCGGTTCAACAACTGGGATGGAAACGTGCTTGACATGGGCTACAAACGTGTTATGTACCTCGATTCTATTCAATCGTTCATCGGCAACAAACTCGTGAAGGTCTTGGTTGGGCAGCGGCGCACCGGAAAAAGCGTTCTCTTGCGTCAAATCGCGCAAAGCTTAATCGATTCCGGTGTGCATCCTCACCAAATCTTTTATTTGAACAAAGAATTCATTGAGTTTGATTTTGTGAGGAGCTACCTCGACTTGGGTAAATTGATCGGCCTCTATTTGGAAAAACTGAAGCCAAAAGGCAAGGTATATCTGTTTCTCGATGAAATTCAAGACATTGAGGGCTGGGAGCGCCTTGTCAACTCCTACGCCCAAGATTTCACCAAGGAGTACGAGATATATATCAGTGGGTCAAATTCAAAGATGCTCTCCGGCGAACTGGCCACTTTACTTTCAGGAAGGTACGTGAGCTTCGAAATCTTCCCTTTCAGCTTCACTGAGTACTTGGGCTACACCGGCGAAACGCAGGGCAAAGCCTCGTATCTAACCTACATGCAAAGCGGCGGTTTGCCCGAGCTCTTTGCACTGCCAAACGAAGAAACCAAACGGCATTATGTGGCTTCAGTGAAAGATTCTGTATTGCTGCGTGATATCATTCAACGTCACACTGTAAAAGACCCTAAGTTGCTCGAAGACGTCTTCATCTACTTGGTCAACAACGCCTCCAATCTTTTGTCGATCAATAACATAGTGAACTTCCTAAAAAGCAAAGGGAGGAAGACGACCTTTGAAACCATCGCCAATTATGTAGGGTACATTGAAGATACTTTTTTAGTTCATCGCGCCGATCGCTACGACATCAGAGGCAAGGATACCATTTCAGGCAATTCAAAGTATTACGCCAACGACTTGTCGTACAGGAATTACTTGTTCAGCGGCTTTGGCTATGGGGTTGGCTATCAACTCGAGAATCTGGTTTATTTATCACTCAAAAGATTCGGTTTTTCGGTTTACGTGGGTGTTCTGCCCAATAAAGAAGTTGATTTTGTTGCGAAGAAATCCGAGCTTACAATCTATGTTCAGTGCGCCTATTTGCTGAGCGATGAAAGCACGGTTCAGAGAGAATACAGCGCATTGGAAGCGATTCGCGATCATTACCCAAAGCTTCTTGTGACGCTCGACGAAATTGCATTTCCACAACGAAATGGCATTGTGCACGTGCAAGCTTGGGATTTCGATGAGCGTGTCGTCCATTTAACCGCTTTGTAAATTCAAATCGCGTTGAAGGGTCAATTCGCACGGGTCACTTTATTGTACATCGTGCGTCGATTCAACCCGGCATGACAAACGAAGCAGTAATGCAATCAAATAGCCATTTTCGCCGACCGTTGCAGCGGCGAAGCTAGTGTGGTGAACCAGGCAGTGCAGATGGTGCGGTGAGCACCACATGAAACATCCCCCGCAAATCGCCTGCGGAGTAATTGCGGGCGCGGTCATTGGGGTAGAGTGAATCAATGGCAGCCAGCGTTGGAGGCGCAATGTTTGAGCCAACACTGCCGTGGCAATCAAGGCAAAAGGGCTGCACGGCAATGGGTTGGAAGAAGTGGTATTGCCCTTCGTGGTGATGCACAACCGGGGTCAACTCTTGGCCCGAAAGCTTCGCTTTTTGAAATGCCGCCAACACTTCACGTTCAAAGGTATCGGGTTCGTTGAGCGGATTGCGCCACTTGAGTGAGGTTCGCCGAATGCTGACCGGTTCGAGCTGTAGCTCGGGCCACTCCTGCTCTGACAAAATCGGCAGTGCTTTCACGTTGCAAAAGCGCACGGCTTCAGCGTGTCCGCTCCGCTCAATGGCCCCCAGAAGGTTCACCCGCAGCGAATCTTGTGCCTGCATGAGCATGCGTTTTCCCGTCGCGATGACCACGCTGTCAGGCACAGCCAGCGCGGTTTCATGGCTTTCCTGTGGTTCTTGGTTTTGGATGGATGGACGAGGGTCATTGCAGGCCTGTGCGACCAGCAGTACCCCCAAAGCGATGAAGATTCGGATCATGCAGCTAAGATAAACGGTTGGCGTGGTGGTGGATGTGATGTGGGTCACGGTGTTTCTTACACCAACCCCACGCTGGCCATTACCGCTTCTCTGATGCGCATTGGTAGATCCGATGCCCGCATCTCAGCGTCGAGGAATAAAAGCTAAAGACTTAGCGCAGCAGGTTCAGCATACTCCACACAACGTCATTTGCACACCCAACACTTTTTCAGTGGCTGAAAAAAATGTTGGGAAGGAGGGCGTGCGTGGTGTAAACCGCTGAGCACACGACTTCCCGCATCGAGAACGCACACGTCCTGAGAAAGCGTTCAGCTAGTGCCCCAATGATGCCAATGAAATCACATTTACGCCATCCGATCGGGTGTGGCTCACTCCTGTCCCCGTAATCACATTCAACGACCGCAGTTGCTTTGCGCTGTGCTCGCCCAACCCTGAAGCAAAGCGCAGCAAGTTGCGCGCCGCTTCATCAATTTGTCTGACACCAAGTTTGATCTCAAAAGCACACAACTCACCGGAGTGCTTTTGAACGATGGCATCAACCTCCAAACCACTCGAGTCAGTGTAATGGTAAACCTTGGCATCATTGGCTTGAGCGTACACCCGCAAATCGTGAATAGCCAATGACTCGAATAAAAAACCGGTGTATTTAAGGTCGTTCAAAAGCGCCTCACTCCCAACCCCCAATGCTGCAACCGCGAGTGAAACGTCGGCGAAATGACGTTTTGATGATTTGCGCAAGGTCGCCGAAGACCGAAGGTGTGCGCTCCAAGCCGGTTGGTCTTCAATAATCATTAACCTGTGGAAGACATCGAGGTAATCGTAAATCGTCGGCCGAGAAACATTGGAGCTTTCGCGGCTTCGAATATCACTTTCAAGGACGGATATATCGACTGCTGCGGCTGTATTGCGTGCAAGTGAACGCATTAAGCCACGTACCTTGTCAGGATTGCGTTTAACCTCGGAAACACGGCTCATATCAACCTCAGTCAAAAGATCAATGTAGGCCCGGTTAATTTCCCTCGCCTTGTCAACACTTTTTCCCAGATGAATTGGGAAGCCTCCGATGACGATACGTTCAATAATCGTCTCAAGATCAGTCGGGCTGTCGACTGTATCGATCGGTTTTGAGTGAAAGAGGTCGTCTAGTTTCACTTGTCCGGTCGAGTGCCCCAGTTCTTGCCAAGACATTGTACGCATCTCCAATACTGTAAACCTGCCGGCTCCGGAGTGAAGCGAGACACGCTCTTCAGGATTGGCCGACCCGGTTAGGATAAACTGCGAAGTGGCTGCCCGCCGATCTACTTCATGCCGAATGTGGTTCCAAATTTGAGGGTGCTCTTGCCACTCATCAATTAAGCGAGGGGTGTCACCAATCAGCAAACGTTGCGGTGCTGCATCAATGAGCAGCGCAACCTGCGCGTCTTGGTCAAAGGCAATGCTACTTTTCGCAAATTGCTTCGCCGACTCTGTTTTTCCACAGGCCTTCATTCCCCGAATGAGCAGCGCACCCGATGCATTCAGTTTACGTTCAAGCTCAGCATCCGAAATGCGTTTCTTATAGGCAATGATTGACGACATAGCAATCTGAAATTCAGCACAAAGATAACTCCATTTTACAAATTATAAGCAATTTACTTTACATATTGTGAGCCTTTCACTTTACATATTGCGAGCTTTTTACTTTACTGATTATCAACCCTGACGCCTCTAGATCAGCCATTGTAAAATTTTCTCCCGTACCTTCACCCCATGAAATCGCTTGTAGTATTCTCAGGCGCCGGTGTGAGCGCCGAAAGCGGCATTGCTACCTTTCGCGGCAGCGATGGCTTGTGGGAAAACCACCGCATTGAAGACGTCGCCACGCCCGACGCCTGGCGGCGCGACCCCGACCTCGTCACCCACTTCTACAACCTGCGCCGCAAAAACGTGATGGAGGCCCAACCCAACGGTGCACACCGCGCCATTGCCGCCCTCGAAGCCCGCTACAAGGTCACCGTGGTCACCCAAAACATCGACGATTTGCACGAACGCGGCGGCTCGAGCAATGTGCTTCACCTCCACGGTGAGATCATGCAAATCCGCTCCGAATCGCGTCCGATCACCATCGAAACCCTCAACCGCTGGGAAGTCACCGCCGACGACCGCTGCAGTCAGGGTCTCCGCATGCGGCCCAACATTGTATGGTTCGGCGAGGCCGTGCCCATGCTCGAATCAGCAGCTGCAGTGATGGCCCAGGCCGACATCCTCATCGTCGTAGGCACATCGTTGGTGGTGTACCCGGCGGCATCGCTCATCCACTACATCCCCGAGCATTGCGAAGTGTATGTCATCGATCCGCAACTCGACCGTTTGCCCGGCGGAATGCAAGCCACCGTGCTTAAAACCGGCGCCGTTGAAGGCTTCTCCCTCCTACTCGACCAATTGATGTAACCCTCGCGCATCGCTTGCGTAAAAGAGCCGTGAAAGCAATGACACGGCATATGCGAAATTTTCTGCCACACTTCGTCTCGATCATCCTCTTTGCCGCCACCGGCGCGGCTTACGGACAAATCGACAGCACATCCATCCCCGAAAACAAATACGGAGCAACGCTCCCGGGCAACACCTTTAAGCTCAAACCGCGGCTCGGCCTCGGCGTAGGCAGCATGGTGCTGTATGGCGAGCTCGGACGTGACAACCGCGGTTACCACCCTGGTTCGGCCGATATGGCGTACACGCTCAGTTTGACCAATGAAGTCAATTCGTACCTCGACCTGAGTTTGTACACTGTGTTCGGAACAATCAATTTGAATGAGTTGACCAACCCGCGCATGTTTAACATGCAGTCAACGATTCGTTCAGGTGGCGCATTGCTGACCTACAATTTTGACCATTTTTTACCTTCGGGACGTGGGGCTGAGCCCTTCGTAGGCGTTGGATTTGAGTCGTTCGAATTTCTTTCGAAAACCGACCTGTACGACGCCAATGGGATGCGTTACCATTACTGGGATGACGGCAGCATTCGCTCCATCGACCAGAATGCCGCCAACGCTGCAGATGCAATCATGCTCCAGCGCGATTACGTGTACGAGACCGACTTGCGCGATATGAACCTCGACGGCCGCGGCGCTTACCCTGACCGCAGCTTCGCCATTCCGGTCACCGCAGGCATTCAATTCCGTGTCACCGACCGCTTCCGTGCGCAAATCGCTGCACGTTACATGTTTACCTTCACTGACCTTGTTGACAACATGACCGATCAGAGTACGGGTGCCCGCCAAGGCGACAGCCGCAACGACCGATTCTTGTTTACCCATGCCACCATCAACTACGATTTGAATCCGCTTCGCATGAAGTCGAAGCGCACTGGAGACCCGTTCCAAGGACTCGACGACGAAGAACTCATGGCTGCATTGGAAGATACCGACGGCGATGGCGTGGCCGATGTGCTTGACCGCTGTCCGGCGACCCCGAAAGGCGCTGAAGTCGACGAACGTGGCTGTCCGGTCGATACCGATGGTGACGGCATTGCCGACTACCGCGACCTCGAGCCTTGGTCAACCCACACCTACGTTGATGCCAATGGTGTGATGTTGGACGACGAAGCCATTTACCAACGCTACCTGATGTGGAACGACAGCATTCCATGGGTAACCTCGTCGCCGCTTGGCGAGCAGATTGTCCGTGTAGAATCAGACCCCAACCGTGCTGAAGACGTGTACCGTGTGCGCATCGCCCGTGAAGCCGAAGGCATGACCCAAGAACTCATTGACGCCATTCTGGCCGAGGCCGACGTGCTTGAGCGCACTGACGAGGGCGGCAAGTACTTTTTGATTGGTTCGTACGACGACCTTCCCGAGGCCGTTAAACGCAAACTCAAGCTTGAAGACCGCGGTATGAACGGCGACGTGGTAAGCATCAGCACCGACGAAAACGGCGATGAAATGGTTACTGAAATGGTTGTAACCCCTGAACTTGAGGCGCAAGCGGTTGCTGAGATTACCGCTGAAGCGGAGGCCTTGCCTGACGGCGCCCTTGCCGCGACCGGAGACGCCATTGACGCTGCCAAAGCCGACAACCCCGTGTTTTACCGCGTGCAGGTCGGCGCCTTCCGCGGTGAGCTATCGGAAGACATTTTTGCCGGTCACGGCGCCATCTTGGCCATTCCCGGTGACGACGGCCTCACCCGTTACGTCACTGAAAGCTACAGCGACAAGTCGGCAGCAGTTGCCCGGAAGACCGATCTTTTGGTTGCCGGCTTCACTGACGCCTTTATCTCTGCCTACCGCAACGGCAAACGCATTTCGTTGGGTGAATCGGGCATGACCGTGGCAGAGCCCACGAAAGACATTGTACAAGAAACCGTTGAATCCGAGATGGTTGACAAAGCCTTGGTGAAGTTCCGCGTGATGTTGGGCGAGTACAGCGGTGAAGTGCCTGCCGATCAGGTTGAGGTGATGCTACAGTTTGGTGGCATCCGCACCCAGCGCAAAGGCGACGGCAAAACAGTGTTCTTTACCGAGTTGACCGATTCGGTTGAAGACGCCAACGACCTCCGCGACAAGGCCGAGCAAATGGGCTTGCGCGCACCAAAGGTGGTAGGCGACTTCAATGGCGAGCTCATCCCCCTCGACGACGCCTTGAAACTGAAGAAGGTAGGTCCGGGCCAGGTGAGTTTGGATTGAGCCTCGCCTGAAAAGCATTGAAAAGCCGACCATGTGTCGGCTTTTTTTGTACCCCTTACCCTTAATTGCGCTTCACGAAATGGGAAATCAACCATAGTTTCGAAAACCGTTGAAAACCCCGCCAAATGGTGTTAATAAATCTGTGAAGCGACGGGCTTTTCAGGCCGTTTTGCCGCGTAAAAGCCGTATCTTTGAGGGTCGAAATTTTGGGCATGAGATGCTGCTGTGCCAGTAGGCTGCGCATCCCTTTTTGAAGGGCATCCCAAACGAAAATTGAGAATCGAAAGCAATGAGCGAAGAACAGAAAAAGCAGTACAGCGCAGACAGTATTCAGTCGCTGGAAGGAATGGAGCACGTGCGCAAACGTCCGTCAATGTACATCGGAGACGTGGGCGTGCGCGGTTTGCACCACTTGGTGTACGAAGTCGTTGACAACTCGATCGACGAAGCCCTCGCCGGCCACTGTGACACCATTAAGGTCATCATCAACGAAAACAACTCTGTTAGCGTTGAAGACAATGGTCGCGGTATCCCCGTTGATATGCACAAAAAAGAAGGCATATCGGCACTCGAAGTCGTTATGACCAAAATCGGTGCAGGCGGTAAGTTTGACAAAGACTCGTACAAGGTATCGGGCGGTTTGCACGGTGTGGGTGTGTCGTGTGTAAACGCACTTTCTGAACACCTGCGCGCTGAAGTGCACCGCGACGGAAAAATGTACGAACAAGAGTACAGCATCGGTAAGGCGCTCTACCCCGTTCGTGAAATCGGTACCACCGAAAAACGCGGTACCATCGTTACCTTCAAACCCGACGGTACGATTTTCGAAAACACCGTATACAGCTACGATACCCTCGCCAGCAGGTTGCGCGAATTGGCCTTCCTCAACAAAGGCATCGTGCTCACCCTGATCGACAAACGCGAAACCACCACCGACGGAGAGTTTAAAACCGAAGTCTTCCATTCCGAAACCGGTTTGGCCGAATTTGTGCGCTACATCGATGAAAACCGCGAGCCCCTCATCGAAGAGGTCATCCACATGGAAGGCGAACGCAACGGTGTGCCCGTTGAAGTGGCGATGATTTACAACACGTCGTTCAACGAGAACATCCACTCCTACGTCAACAACATCAACACCCACGAAGGAGGTACCCACCTTTCGGGCTTCCGTCGCGGACTCACAGCTACCCTGAAAAAGTACGCAGAGTCGTCGGGCCTACTCGATAAACTCAAGTTTGAGATCAATGGTGACGACTTCCGTGAAGGACTCACCGCAGTGGTTTCGGTAAAAGTGGCCGAACCGCAATTCGAAGGTCAAACCAAGACCAAGCTGGGTAACCGCGACGTTACCGCGCCGGTTAGCCAGGCCGTGACCGACATGCTCACCGACTACCTCGAAGAGCACCCGAACGATGCGCGCAAAATCGTGCAAAAGGTCATTCTCGCGGCCACTGCGCGCCACGCCGCTCGAAAAGCGCGCGAAATGGTGCAGCGCAAAACCGTTATGGGTGGCAGCGGTTTGCCCGGAAAATTGGCTGACTGCTCTGAAAAAGACCCCGCGTTGTGTGAAATCTTCCTCGTCGAAGGTGACTCGGCTGGAGGTACGGCCAAGCAAGGTCGTGACCGCAACTTCCAAGCGATCATGCCGCTGCGCGGTAAGATTTTGAACGTGGAGAAGGCCATGCACCACAAAATCTTCGAAAACGAAGAGATCAAAAACATCTACACCGCTCTCGGGGTATCCATCGGAACCGAAGAAGACAGCAAAGCACTCAACCTCGCCAAGCTGCGCTACCACAAGGTGGTGATCATGTGTGACGCCGACGTCGACGGTTCGCACATCGAAACACTTATCCTGACCTTCTTCTTCCGCCACATGAAAGAGCTCATCGAAGGCGGCCACGTATACATCGCTACGCCGCCGCTCTACCTTGTGAAAAAAGGCAACAAGCAGGCCTATGCGTGGAACGACGATGAACGCGACCGCTTTATGGCCGACTTCCGTGGAGCGAGCAGCGAATCAAGCGTCAACGTACAGCGCTACAAGGGTCTTGGTGAGATGAACGCCGAACAGCTGTGGGATACCACCATGAACCCGGAGTTCCGCACCTTGCGCCGTGTAACCATCGAAAATGCCGCTGAATGCGACCACATTTTCTCCATGCTCATGGGAGACGATGTACCGCCGCGCCGCGCCTTTATCGAGGCCAACGCCAAATACGCGAAAATCGACGTGTAATGCGTCAATTCCATACTTCAAACCGCTCCAGCTTGGGGCGGTTTTTTTTTCTTTCTTTTGGATGGATGGATGAGCGACAAACCGTACAGAGTTCGCCATGAAGGTGTACCTTCTTCGAAACCGTCATCCATCCGTCCAAAATAACATCGTATACCATGAAAATGACCTTCTGGGTAACCGGTGCTTCATCCGGAATCGGACGTGAAATAGCCTTGCAATTGGCCGCAGCGGGCAACCATGTGGTAATTTCAGCACGCCGTGCGTCGGAGCTCGAAGCCCTGCGCGACGGCAGTGCCCACCCCGATCGCTTCACCGTACAAGCCCTTGATCTCGCCCAGTCGGATGAGTTTGACCAAACCGTGGCCGACGTTGAAGAGGCCGTGGGGCCCATTTACGGCATGGTGCATTGCGGAGGCATTAGCCAACGCGCAAAGGCCATTGATACCACGACCGAAGTTGACCGCACGATGATGGAGGTCAACTACTTCGGCACCATTGCCCTCACCCGTGCCCTGCTTCCCCGCTTTGTTGAACGAAAAAGCGGGCAATACGTGGTCATTACAAGTTTGATGGGGGTATTTTCATCGCCCATGCGGTCGTCGTACTGCGCTGCCAAACACGCCTTACACGGATACTTCGACGCGCTGCGCGCTGAAGTGCACGATGCCAACATTGGTGTAACCTTGGTGTGTCCGGGATTCATCAGCACCGACATTTCGCGCAATGCCTTGGTAGGCGATGGCAGCAAGCAAGGCACCATGGACGATGCCACCGGCAAGGGCATGAGCGCAGCAGAATGCGCGCGCCGCATCATTGCAGCGATGAACAAACGAAAGCCGGAAGTGTACATAGGTGGAAAAGAAATTCTCGGCATTTATCTCAAGCGTTACTTCCCCGGAATTTTGCGCAGGGTTATTCGCCGAACGAAGGTCACTTGATTGGGAAAAAACGTTAACTCCCCCTTTGAATAATAGCATTACTTTAATTTCGCGACACATTTTTAGGGGAAGAACGTAGAGTTAAGCAAACAGACGAATTACCGCGCTGCGAATGAAGAAAGTAGAACTCATTACACCCTGGCAACGGCTTTGGCGCCTTTTGGGCTCAGAGAAGGCTGTGCTCACCCGCGTATTCCTCATCGCAGGCTTTGGCGGGTTGATCAGCCTATCGCTGCCATTGGGCATTCAGGCCATCATCAACTTCATCATTGCCGGCCGTGCAAGCACTTCATTGGTGCTGCTGGTGTTCTTCGTCCTCATTGGTATTTTCGTCAGCGGTTTGCTCATTATTCGCCAGCAGTGGCTGATTGAATTCTTTCAGCAGCGTGTGTTTGCACGTGCGAGTTTGGAGTTTAGTTTGCGCATTCCCCGCATCAAGTTTGATCAATTCGAGAGCAGCAACCCGGCCGAGTTGATGAACAGGTTTTTCGATGTATTGACCATTCAGAAAGGACTGAGCAAACTGATCATCGACTTTTCGACATCGCTTCTGCAGGTGTTTTTCGGTCTTTTGTTGTTGGCCTTGTACCACCCCTTGTTCATCATTTTTGACCTTGCCATTGTGATTCTGGTCATCACCCTCATTCGGGTATCGATGCGCAAAGGCCTCGAGACGAGTTTGAAAGAGTCAAAGTGGAAGTACAAAACCGTTGGTTGGCTTGAAGAACTCGCCCTGAACACCGAGTCGTTCAGGATGACGCCAAAGTCTGACATCAATTTTACCAAAACCGACGCGTACACCTCGAACTACATCGAGGCTCGTCAGGCGCATTTCAAGGTGTTGGTGCGTCACTACATCGCTCTGCTGCTGTTCAAGCTGCTCGTGGCAGCCGGCTTGTTGATTCTGGGAAGTTTGCTGGTAATTAACCGCGAAATCGGCATTGGACAATTCGTGGCGGCTGAAATCATTATCTTGCTGATCATCAGTTCGGTGGAGAAAATCATCATGAACCTTGAAAGCGTGTACGACGTCCTTACCGGACTTGAAAAAGTGGGTGCGGTTACCGACCTAGAGCTCGAAGATAAAGGCACTGTTCGCGCCTTCAACAACAGTGCACCTTTGATGGTTATGGAGAACCTCGAGGTAAAGCAGGCCAACTACTTCGCGACAATTAAAACCTCACGTTTCGAGGTCAACAAAGGCGAACGGGTGTTCATCGGCTATGAAAACCCCATGCTGGTGCGCACCATGTTGATGCTTTTAACAGGAAGGCACCAGGAGTACGGCGGACACGTTTTGTACAAGGGCTGCTCAGTGAAGTCGCTTGACCTTGATCTTATGCGCCAAGAGATGGGCGAATTCTGGGGACGTGATGAACTCATGACCGCAAGCATTTTAGAGAACATCCGAGTTGGTCGTAGTGACATATCAAGCGATAAGGTAGAAAAGACCTTGGCCAAAATGGGCATGCTCAACGAAATCAGAATTTTGCCTGAAGGCGAAAACACGGTGGTATTGCCCTTCAGCAACCTCCTTTCGCCTGTTATCATCAAGGGTATGCTTTTAGCGAGAAACGTCATTGACTCGCCCGAATTGCTCTTGATTGACTCCGAACAGTTGCCTTCTGACCCAAAACGCTTCAAGCAAACGGTTGAATTCTTGCTTCATCCTGAACACCAATGGGCGGTCATTTTCTTCGGAGAGGCGCTGCCTGATGGGGTAAGCTTCGATAAAATTTACGCCTACCGAGACGGTGAGCTGGTTCTTGAAAACGCCAACGACAACCGCTACGGAGGCAGCTGGTCGTAATGCGCGCAGGCCAAAATGAACAATGGAACACGAACTTAAACGGTGAAGACTTATGCTAAACATTAGCGACACACCGCAAGGCATCCAAGACGGGGTAAAACATTCAAAAACCATGGATACCCTAAGCGACGACACGAAAGGTGTTAAGGTCGTTCGCATCCTTGTAACCAGTCTGGTGGTGGTTTTTCTAATGCTGCTTTTGCCGTGGACGCAGAACGTAGTCGCCACCGGAAAAATCATCAGCCGTTACCCCGATAAAAAACCGCAGCAGGTCAACACCATGATCGATGGCCGCATTGTCAAGTGGTTTGCGTATGAAGGACAAGACGTGGCAAAGGGTGACACCATCCTCATCCTCGAAGAGGTAAAACCCGAATACCTTGACCCGCAACTCGTGCAGCGAACCCGCGAACTCATTGAGGCCAAGATCAACGGCATTGCGGCCTACCGCGACAAAATCGTGGCGTTGCAAGACCAAGAACTCGCCTTGCAGCAAGCCCGAGACCTCGAACTGAGCCAAGCACGGTTGAAGGTCGATCAATCGGTTCAAAAAGTGCAGGCCGATAGCGCCATGGTGCGGCAAGAAGAGCTGAACATTCAAATCGAACGCGAACGACTTTCGCGCGCTGAAGAACTGTTCAAAGACGGCCTGATTACCACCACCGATTTTGAATCACGCAGTTTGAAGCTGCAGGAATCGGATGCCAAATTCATCAAAGCGCGCAACGATTACGAAGTATCGAAGCAGTCGTACGAAATGGCCGTGCTGGAGGTGCGCCGTAAAGCGGCTGATTTTGCTGACAAACTCGCCAAAAACCGCAGCGATCAAGCAACCACCCAAGCCATGCTTCAAGATGGCATTGCCGAACGCACCAAGCTGGAGAACTCACTGGTGAACTACATCAACCGTGAAACCGGTCGTATGGTGCTGGCCCCGCAAGAAGGCCGTATTGTGGCTGCCGTAAGCAGCGGTATGGGCGAAATCGTTAAGGCGGGTACTTCTGTTGTGACCATCCAACCACTGGAGTTCATTGAAGCTGCTGAGCTGTATGTTGAGGCGATGGACGTGCCCATTTTGCACCCCGGCGCAAAGGCACGCTTGCAGCTTGACGGCTGGCCTGCCCTCGTATTCAGCGGCTGGCCGAGTGCTTCAATTGGTACCTTCGGCGCCGAAGTGGTGAGTGTTGACCAAGTCATTAACCAAAAGGGCAAGTACCGCGTAATTTTGGCGCCAGACCCCGATGAAGGTCCATGGCCGCGGCCAATCAGCATTGGCTCGGGAGCACTGGGCATTTTGCTGCTCAAAGATGTGCCACTCGGCTATGAATTGTGGCGGCAATTGAACGGTTTCCCACCTGAGTTTTACACCGAAGAAGACCTCAACAAAGACAGTGGTGAAGAGAAGAAGTAAGCTCCTTTTTACGGTTTTTGTTTTTCTGTTTGCGCTGCGCGCGGATGGGCAAAGTAGCCAAGATACACTCTTGATCGGGGAACGTGAGTTTCTGCGTCAAGTGCTCTTGTACCACCCGATGCTCATCACCGAAGAGCTCGAAGTGGAGCGCGCCAACCAAGAGGTACAGGCAAACCGTGCCGCGTTCGACCCGGCTGTGTATGCCGATTGGATGAACAAAGACTTCGACGATAAAAACTACTACAATTACCAAAACGCGGCACTGTCGTGGCAACTACCTCCGGGTATCAAGGTGAAGGCCGGTGCCGAGCGCAACAGCGGGCAGTTCATCAATCCTGAGTTCAACACACCCGCCGAGGGCTTACTCTTTGCCGAAGTGGCCGTACCGATTGGTGACGGGTTGTTTCGAACCGAAGACCAAACGAAACTGCAAAAATCACGCATCGATGCTGACGCCGCGGTGAGCATGCTCGAACTGCGCAGCCGATACGTCGTGTACGACGCCGCTGATTTGTACTGGAATTGGTTTGCTACAACGCAAGACCTGGCCCTGCGCGAAGAAATCCGCGACCTGGCAGCTGTGCGCCGTCAGCAGATCTTAACCCGATTTCGGCAAGGTTTGGCCACCGGCATGGATACGCTCGAGGCGCACAACCTCTACCTCCAACGCGAAGCCGATTTCCTGAAAACACGGCAGCTTATGGAAGTTTGGTACCAGGGCGCCGGCAACCTCATTTGGGATGCTTCGCTCTACCGCGAATACCGACTCGGACGACTTGCACCTGACAGCACATGGACCAGTGATGTTAGCCAACTTTCGCAACTGAATCGTTCACCCCTCATTAACCCTGCAGTGGAGTTGGCTGCTTTCAAGGTGCAAACGGCTCGGCTCGACCGCTTGCTCGCCCGGGAGCAAATCAAGCCCGACATTTACCTCAAGGGCAAAGCGCTGAGCACCCGGGGTGAAACCCTATCGGTGTCAGGCGATGCTGCTGTGTTTGGCTTCAGCGCATACTTTCCATTGATTAGCCGCAAAGAGCGCGCCAAACTCAAAATGGCCAACATCAAACTTCAGCAGCTTGAGATCCAACTCTCGGCGTATGAACGTGAATTGATGCTGCGCTTCGAACAGCTCAACAACCAGTTGGCCTTCTTGAAGCAAGAACTTGAACTTGTGCGCCAAAACGTTGAGAATACGCGCGAACTGCTACGGATGGAAAACAAACGCATGCTTTTCGGAGAAAGCACCCTGTTGCTGGTGAATCTACGCGAAACCAATTACATCGCGGCGCAAATGAGCTACATCAGCATCCAAAAAAAGCGGGTAATGCTTGAGTGGAAACTCGCCCTCCTCACCTACTCGCCCGAAGAACTGCTGTTCTAATTAAGCGACGTACTCGCGTCCTTCCACATTCAAAATGCGGGTTTTCTTTTTCAATGTGCGCAGCACAATGAAGACCACAAACGCCGCAGGCAAGGCCCAGCGCCACAGCGGATCAAGAATGTACTCCACTTCAAGCAAGCCGAAATCGCGGTAGTTCTTCATGGCATTCACCAAGGCAAAGCTCAAGAAGAGCGCGAAGAAGCCGTTGTACTCACGCTTGAGGACGTTCTTGAGCGAAAACTCCACATCCGCGCCAGCGAAATTCTTAAACGTAGGAAAGAACGCAGGTGTTTTATCAGACCAATTGAGGTAAATCTGGCCGAATTTCTTGCGCAAGAAAAACTCTTCAGCGAACATGATGCGTTCGTAGTACACCCAAAAAAGCAAGGTGCACACCAGGCTGAACCACCAGTTGCCAACGTACAGGATGATGCCCAGCCACATGAAGAAATTGCCGAGATAGAGCGGGTGGCGCACCAGCGAATAAATGCCTTTCGTGTTCAAGGTTTCGGCAACTTGACCTTCTTTGGTGTTGCGTCCTGAGGTTCCTTTCGGGGTGAACCCCACGGTAAACATCCGTATGAGCTGTCCGAACAAGCCCACGCCCAAGCAAATCAGCGACCAAGCAAGCGAACGGTGATCAAGGTGGTCATCGGCCTCAGCCCAAACGACGAGGGCTGCCAAGATGTACAATACTACGGGGAGGTAACTGCGGTAGCGGAACAATCGGTTTCCGCTGCGGTCCATTTCTTCAATGAGTGCCATGCGGCAAAAGTAAGCAAACCACCGTCAGCGCAACATCAGTTGCTTCGGGGTTTGTTCCACACCTTCACGGCATCGTCTTTCGAAAGCCCTTCAACCACTTCAACGTTGAGTCCGTCGCTGAGTCCGGTGACAATGTCGCGACGTTCAAAGGCGTTGTTGCCGGTTGAAACTTCTACAAAGGGTTTTTGCGCTTGGTCGTATTGCACAAGTGCCTCTGAAATGGTGATTACACTGTCGCGTCGGTCAAGCACAACATTGGCATTGGCGCTGTAGCCTGCGCGGATGAAATCGGTGGTATCGAGTTTTACCGCTGCGCGGATTTCAAACTGGATGGCGCCGTTTTCTTCAACGCCTTTTGGGGCGATGTATTCCAACACGGCGCTGTACGATTTGTCTTCGATGGCGCCGATGGTCAATATAAGGTCCATGCCCACGGCGAGCTTCTCCACTTCTGATTCATCGAGCTTTCCTTGGAAGATGAGATCGTCCATGTCGGCGATGGTGCAAATGGTAGTGCCGTCGTTGAAGTTGTTGGCCTCAATAACTGAGTTGCCTTCTTTCACCGGCACATCGAGCACCATGCCTGAGATGGTTGAGCGAATTTCGGTCAGTGTGGCGCTACCTGCGCGTCTGCCAACGCCTTCGCGCACGATTTGGAGGTTGTCTTCGGCTGCGTTAAGTTCTTCACGTGCTTGCCTGCGGGCGATTTCAAACTGTTGAAATTCGGCGACCGAAATTACGCCTTTGTCGATGAGCTCTTTGTTACGGTCGTAATCCATGTTGGCATTGTCAAGGGAAATGCGTGCGCGCTCCAATCGGTTTTCGGCATTGCTCATGCTCACCATATCGGGAATCACTTGCACACGCGCCAAAAGGTCACCGCTTTTTACGCGGTCGCCTGCTTCAACGAAGATGCTTTTGATGATTCCGCTGATTTGCGGTTTGATAAGCACTTCTTTTCGCGGTTGCACGCTACCATTGGCAACGGTGCGCGCTACGATGTTGCCGATTACCGGCTGTTGGGTATCGTAGAGCAATGGCCCCGTATCTTCTTTGGCTTTGAGGAAATACAAGGTAAAGGCTGCTCCTCCGAGGATGACAACCACAAAAACGATGAGAGCGTAAAGGCAACCTTTGTTCATGTATGCAGGTTTACAATTCGTTATTCAGATCTGAGCGCTTCAACGGGTTGCACCGCCACAGCGCGAAGGGCGGGTAAAATTCCGGCGAAGGCGCCCATGAGCACCATCACTCCGATGGCGCGTATGACGGTTGTTGCGTCGATGCCCGGCTCGCGAAACGAACCGGCGTCGCCGGCTCCTTCAAGGGCAAGATTCACCCCTTCAAGGGCGAACACGCCGAAAATCATACCGGTAAGGCCGGCCAAGGTGGTCAAAAAAACGGTTTCGGCAACGATTTGCCGCACGATCGTCATGGGCGTTGCGCCGATGCTTCGGCGAATGCCAATTTCTTTGGTGCGCTCACGAACGGTGATGAGCATGATGTTCACGATGCCAATGATTCCGGCGAGCAACACCAATCCTCCAAATACAATGGCAACGATGTTGAAACCTGAAAAAACAGCATTCACCTCTTCAAACTCCTCAGCCATCGTCCAGAATCCAAAAGCGCGGGGGTCGTCGGGGTGGACGCTCTTCCGCACTTTTAAAGCAGCCACCACATCGTCAGCACCGTCGTTTGCGCTCACACCTTCCTTGATCAGTATGCTCATCCATCCGATGTAATCGCCAAAATTGAACACCTTTTGAAAGGTCGGCAAGGGTACGAAAATCGATTGAACGGCCTCATCGGCATCCTCTCCCCTTCTGAACGACTTGTACACCCCAATCACCGTGAAATTCACTCCACTGATTTGGATGAATTCGCCAACAGGGTCGCCTCCTTCGGGAAAAAGCACTTCACGCACCCGCTCACCTATCACGCACACGCGCCGCTCTTCGTTGATGTCGCCGTAATTGAGGTACCGGCCATTGTACACGTCGATCGGTTCAATGGTGATGTATTCAGGCATATCGCCGTACACGTTGAATGCGCCCGCATTTACATCGCGCGTTACATTGTTTGCGCCGCGCCACCCGCCGAGCTGAACGCGCGGTGAAACAAGGTCAACAGCGGCCACGTTTTCTTTGATGTAGTCAACGTCGGCATTCTGTAGCTCAATGTAACGGCCTTTTTTGAACCCTTTGTAGGGCATGGAGGTGCCCATCGTCCACAAAAACATGCTGTTTTCTGCGCGGTTGGGCATGTCAGCGCGGATGCCGTTTTCAAGCCCCTGTGTTGAACCCAGTGTGATGATGAGCATGAAAATGCCCCAAGCTACGCCCAACCCGCTGAGGAAGGCGCGCACCGGATTGCGCAGAATCACCTGCAACAGCTCCAACCACTTATCACCATCGAATAGCCCCATGATTACTCGGTTCTTAATGCTTCGACCGGACTAACAGCGACTGCTCGAAGCGCCGGTACGAGTCCGCTCAATGCGCCGGCCACGACAAGCACAGCCAGTGCGGTGGCGCAAATTGCAAAATTCACCGCCGGGTTCGCGAAGTATTCGTGTTGAACGGCATCGCCCGCGAACTCAAGCAGCACTACACCGGCCACCAAACCGAAGCTGCCCGCCACAAGCGTTAGAAAGAGGGCCTCTTGAATGATCAGTGACAAAATGGTGAACGGCGACGCCCCCAACGCCTTTCGAATGCCAATTTCACGGGTGCGCTCTTTAACCACAATCGACATGATGTTGGCCACGCCAATGATGCCGGCAAGAAGGGTAAACCCACCAATAACCCAAATAAACATTCGGATGCCCACGAACACATCGAGGTAGGTTTTGAATTCTTCGTTGTTGTTGGTGACACGAATGGCCCGATTGTCGTCGGGGTGAATGTTGTGCCGCTCTTTGAGGTAGTTCTCAATGTCAACGGCCATGCGCTTGGTTTCGTCAAATGAAAGGTCACCGGTTGACACCACAAACATGTCGAGTGCGTCAGAACGGCCAAAAATTTTCTGGGCCGTGGTGATTGGGATGTAGGCCTGGCGGTTTTCCCAGCGGCTTTTGGGGTCTTCAAAATGTCCGATGACTACGAACTGCACGCCGTTCAATGTAAAGTACTCGCCGATGGGGTCTTTTCCTCTGAAGAGGTCGTCGACGATTGTTTTTCCGATGACGGCGACCTTGCGTTCTTCGATCAAATCGCCTTCGTTGATGTAGCGCCCGGCTGTGAGTTCAACCATTTCAAGTTCTTGGTTGCCCGGATGAATGCCTCGTGAGCCGAAGTTTTGGGTTTCTTTACCGTAGGTCATTTGTGCATTCCAAATGCCCACGCGACCTGAGTACCCGGCAACGCCTTCGATGTTTTGCACCACGTGGTTTAGGTCGCGGTTGTCGAAGCGCACCCAACGTCCGGGGTTCAATCCGCGGTAGGCAAGGCTGGTTTGGCCGTTCCGTACCCAGATTGAGTTGACCGCATCGTTTTGAATCTGCTGAAACACGCCGTTTTGCAAACCAAATCCCATTCCCTGCATCACCACCAAAATGAAAATACCGAGGGCCACACTCACGCCGGTGAGAAAAGTGCGCAGCGGATTTTGCACCATGGTGTGCAAAATTTCGAGCCACTTGTCGCGATCAAACATGGTGCATGATTTTCTCGGCTTCGCCGGATGACTCAATTCGGCCGTCTTTCAACCGGATGACCCTTTGAGTTTGCGCAGCAATGTCATTTTCGTGGGTTACGATGACCACGGTGATACCTTCACGGTTAACGTCTTTAAGCAACTGCATCACCTCTTCACTGGTAACACTGTCGAGTGCGCCGGTGGGTTCATCGGCAAAAATTACACGCGGTTCAGTGATCAATGCCCGGGCAATGGCGACGCGCTGTTTTTGGCCACCGCTCATTTCATTGGGCAAGTGATTGGCCCACTCTGCCAAACCCACTTTACGGAGGTACTCAAGGGCCTTTTTGTTGCGCTCTTTGCGTGGAACCTTTTGGTAGTACAAAGGAAGTGCCACATTTTCGAGGGCTGTTTTGTACCCGACAAGGTTGAAGCTTTGAAAAACGAACCCAATGAACTTGCTGCGGTACTTCGCTGCGGTTGATTCATCGAGTTTATCCATCGGCATGCCATCAAGCCGGTAGGTGCCTCCATCATGTCCATCGAGCAAGCCCAAAATATTGAGCAAGGTAGACTTGCCAGAGCCCGATGAGCCCATAATGGAGACGAGTTCACCTTTGGCGATGTCAAGGTCGATGCCCTTTAAAACCTGCATAGCATTCTTGCCGGTGCGGTAACTCTTGGTAATGTTGCGAAGTTCAATCATGAAACGGTCGACTAATGTAACCGCTTCAACGCGGCTGCACAATGCACGCGACTCAAATTTTGTTAAACAAACAGCTACCTTTGCACCGAAAATTTCCACGTTCTCATGCTTTCAGTACATGATTTGTCGCTTCAATTCGGCAAGCGCATTCTTTTTGATGAGGTAAGCCTCAAGTTCACAGGCGATAGCTGTTACGGTGTTATTGGTGCAAACGGTGCCGGTAAATCGACCTTTTTGAAAATTCTTTCCGGTGAGATTGACCCCACCCGTGGCAGTATCCACCTCGAACCGGGCCGCCGCATGGCCGTATTGAAACAAGATCACTATGCCTTTGACCAAGTGCGGGTAATCGATACTGTGCTGATGGGCCACACCGAACTGTGGAACATCATGCACGAGAAAGATGCCATTTATGCCAAGGCTGATTTTTCTGATGAAGACGGCATTCGGGCGTCAGAGTTGGAAACCGCCTTTGCTGAGATGGACGGATGGAATGCCGAATCGGATGCTGCTTCACTCTTGAGCGGCTTGGGCATTGAAGAAGCCGTGCACGATCAAGTGATGGAGAACCTCAACGGTAACCAAAAGGTACGCGTGCTATTGGCGCAGGCGCTGTTTGGCAACCCCGACGTGCTCATCCTTGACGAACCTACGAACGACCTTGACCTCCACACCATCAATTGGCTTGAAGATTTCCTACTTAACTTCAAGAACACCGTAATTGTGGTTTCGCACGACCGTCACTTCCTCGACACGGTATGCACGCACGTTGTCGACATTGATTTCAGAAAAGTAAAGCTCTTCACGGGCAACTACAGCTTTTGGTACGAAAGCAGCCAGTTGGCGTTACGCCAGCGTCAATCGGCCAATAAAAAAGCCGAAGAAAAGAAGAAAGAACTTCAGGAGTTCATCGCACGCTTCAGTGCGAATGCATCGAAGTCGAAGCAGGCAACCAGCCGTAAAAAGCTGCTTGATAAGATTAACCTTGACGACATTGAACCGTCATCGCGCAAGTACCCGGCCATCATTTTTAAAGAGGAGCGCGAGGCCGGTGACCAGATTCTTCACATTTCAGGTTTGTCGAAGTCGATTGATGGCGTTGCGCTGTTTACTGACCTCAACCTCAACGTGAACAAAGGCGACAAAATCGCCTTCATCAGCCGAAACAGCTTGGCAACCACAGCGCTTTTTGAAATCCTCAATGGGTCGATGAACGCCGACAGTGGTGGTTTTCAGTTCGGACAAACCATCACGACGGCCTATTTGCCGCTTGAAAACGCTGAGTTCTTCAACACCAAGCTTAACCTCGTTGATTGGCTGCGTCAGTTCAGCAACGAAAAAGATGAAGTGTACATTCGCGGGTTCTTGGGCAAAATGCTGTTCAGCGGAGAAGAAACACAAAAAGCAGCCAATGTGCTTTCAGGTGGAGAAAAAGTGCGGTGCATGCTTTCGCGCATGATGCTGCGTCAGGCCAATTTGTTGATGCTTGATGAACCCACCAACCACCTTGACTTGGAGTCAATCACCGCCTTCAACAACTCATTGATGGATTTCCCCGGTACGGTGCTCTTCACTTCACACGACCACCAATTCACGCAAACAGTTGCCAACCGCATTGTTGAGTTAACGCCAAAAGGCTGCGTTGATAAGATGATGACCTTTGACGAATACCTTAGCGACGCGCGCGTTGCAGAGCAGTTGGCCGGCTTGGCGAAGTAGATTGCTCACCAGGGGCATTCGATGGAGCGTCCGGCAAACAAAAACGCAAAGCAGAAACAACTTCTGCTTCAGAATAATTGCCGGTAAGTAACGCATCCCAAACAACACCTGCCCCAGGACTGTCAGACTCGGGGTAGAGGCCAATCACGGGCAGTTTTTCAAGGGCACGGTCTTGGCGCACTACATCCATCAGTTCGTTCGGAGTTGAACCGTTTTCACGGTTAACCACGATACCGGCGTCGAATTTGCGCAAAATACCGAGGTTGTCAAGTACGGGTTGCTGGCTGTTGAAAGGAGTGGCTTGTATGCCGTATCCGCTAAGCTGTCGAACGAGCATGCGAAGACGTTCAATGTCGGTGTCGACCACGAACACACGTCGACCGTCGAGCGAATGATTGTTCTCTGAAGAAACCTCATCGTCGTAGCGTTCGCAAACGAGTTGAATACACAACCGGCGTTTGGTTGTTCCCTCCAAGTAGTACTTCCCGCCAATGGTTTTGACCAACCCATCGATGAGGGTGATACCGAAATCGCCTGACTTACCCTCGCGTGTAAAAGCGCCCGCAAGTTGCTGGTTGGCATCGGCATCGGAAGCGGCTAACGGATTGATGAAAAAACTAACCTGCACCAAGTCGGCTTCGGCAGCTACGGCAGCTACTTCTACAGCAATGCCGCGCACACCCGGCAGTTCAAGCACACTCATGCACGCTTGACTGAGGAGTGGACCAATTAAATCAGCATCGCCGGTAACCGAACGAATGGCAGAGTTCACTTTGTAACTCATGTCTGACGCATTCAATTCAGTTTGGGTACGAATGTATTCAGCCACATCCGACAATAGACCTTCCAGTGACATCGGCACCGAAACACGCTGACCATCCCTGGCCAATTCGCGGGTGTAGGCCAGAGCACTGTGGGTAGAACGGTAGAGTTTTGTTAAGCGATTGCGAAGTTCAGACGAAAGATCAACAGTGCGTTGCTTCATCACCATTTCGAGTTCATTGTTGAAACCTGAAAGCGCCTGATGCACAAACTCTCGGGTTTGCAGTTGCTGTGTTTCAGCAGTTCGGATGAGTTCGTGTTGCCCCGAAAGCACGTCCTCCATCCTTCCGAACGATCTTACTATCAAAACCCGATACAGCAATACCGTAACCGTTGCGACCAAGGCGAGTAAAATCAGCGTGAAGTTCAGGTGGCTCTGCTCGGCTTGTTTGAAGCGTGAGGTCTCCCATGTGAATATTCGTTCAGCCTCTTGGACGTACGCCCGACCAGCTGCTGCCAACCCGGGAGCCTTGGTGTCGATTAAGAGCGCGTCAATGGTGTAGTAGGCTGAACTCAGCGATTTAAAGTGATTTGACAAGGTTTGATCGTCTTGGTCATCAATGAACAAATCGTACAATTCTTGGTGCCGTTCCTTCCACTTGGTTACGGCCTCTGACTCGGCCGATGGCGATACTGCCGAAGTCACCTGGGTTACGAGCGCCTGCACTGAAGCGGCGTACTGGCAACGCAGTGAGCTGCTCACTGCATCAGGACGAGAGAGGTAGATTCCAAGAACGCAAGACGAAATGGCTGCAACGATTACGACTACGAAAGCCTTCGTCTTGGTTCGGTAATTGTATGAAGTTAATTCGGTCAACGCTAATCGATCAGTTTCACAAAGTTAACCAAGCTAACCGATTAATATGTGACCGAGTTGTTAAACCTGACGTTGAAGCGCTTCGTTAAGCACCTTTTTTAAATCATCGAGCAACATGGGTTTGGGCAGAAAATCAATCATACCTGCCTCATAGCACCGTTTTCGATCTTCCGGAAGGGCATTTGCGGTCATTGCAATGATCTGTGGCGGCTTTTGATCAGGGCGGTTCAAAATGTGGCGAGTGGCTTCCAATCCATCCATTTCGGGCATTTGCAAATCCATCAAAATCAAATCAATCGGAAACTTCTCAGAAAGTTCAACGGCTTCTTTGCCATCGTGGGCCATCAGGGCCTCAATATTCAATCGCTGAAGAAGGTAGCCAACAACTTGCCTATTGATGGCATTGTCTTCAGCCACCAACACCTTCAATGCAGCGAAGCGCTCTTCTCCATCAGGCTCGAGGTCAACGACGTCGGTTTTAACCTCAGCCACGGCCTTCGGTGAAGGCTTGGGCGCAACCCTGGCCAAGGGGATCTCAACGGTAAACAACGAACCTTTGGAGTATTCAGATTCGACCGTTAAGCGCCCTCCCATAGCCTCAACAATGCGTTTCGAAATGGCCAACCCGAGCCCTGTGCCACCAAACTTGCGGGCAGCGCCTGAATCAACCTGTACAAACGATTCAAAGAGACGTTCAAGGTCTTCACTCCGAATGCCAATGCCTGTATCTGATACCGCAAACGAGAAGCGTTCACCTTCAATGCACGTTACTTCAAGGTGAACACTGCCCTGGAGGGTAAATTTCACTGCGTTTCCGAGCAAGTTGATCAACACCTGCCGGATGCGCAAAGCGTCGCCATTCAAGCACTGAGGAACACAATGCCCAACTTTGGCAGTTAGCGAAATCCCCTTCTCTGAAGCTTGATTACCGAGCAACAGCATGAGGTCATTCACCATCACATGCGGCTCAAAGGTGCTGTATTCGAAATCGAGTTTTCCGCTTTCGATCTTGGCAAAATCAAGAATGTCATTGATGATGACCAACAAATCGCGGCCGCAGTTCGAAATGGTGTCAATGAACCGTTGCTGACTGCCGTTGAGTGGAGTGCCCCGAAGCAGCTCAGTCATGCCAATGATGCCGTTCATCGGTGTGCGAATCTCATGGCTCATCATGGCCAGGAAATCACTTTTCGCCCGAAGAGCCTTCTCAGCCTCGTCACGCGCACGGATGATATCTTGCTTGGCGTTGTACTCTTCTGTAATGTCGCGTACCCTGTACAGCAAGTACTCTACATCAAACTTTCTAAAGTAACCAATCGACACAAAGGCCATAAAGTCAGTGCCGTCTTTGCGGGTGAGCACGACCTCATCGTTCCAAAAGCGATTGGTGAGCAGTTTTCGCACACCTTCGCTGTCTTCTTCTTCGGTGAGGGGTGCTTTTCGAATGCGCGTAAAGTCAACGCCTTTAATTTCTTCAGGGGTATACCCCAAAATACGCTCTACCTGCGCCGAGGCCTCATAAATCACACCTTCAAAATCGGTGATTAACTTCGCCTCCTGGCTTTTGGTCACAATGGTTTGCATGAGCTCGGTTTGCAAACTCAGGTGCCGCTGGTAGGTATCTTTAATGCGAACAACCAAGAACAAGAGAAAGGTCGAAATCAGCACACTGCCTGTAACGAAATAGGGTGAATACGCTTCTACATCAAACCATGCCACCAACGCAACCGTGAAAATGTTCACCGAAGTCAAGTAAACGATGGTTTGACGCAGGTCTTTGAACGAAATCGAAATAGCTTGTAGGGTGAGCAATACCGCAGCCAGATATTCAAAAGCGAAACCGTGCAAGGCTGCTGCAATGATGGTTTGCGCTGTGAACGCATAGAAAATGACGTTCATTGACCGGTACAAACGTTTTCGTACCAAATCACGATTGAAACTGTACACGTAATTGGCCAAACAAAGCACCAAGGTTAGTGCACGGTCGAAGTACAATTCATGTGCCCCTGGTGAAACAACCAAGAAGTAAAAAGCAAATGCGAGGGTAGCGACAATGCCAATGGCACTCATTAAGCGGTAAAAAATTACCCCTTGCATAGGTCCTTGCCGGCTTTTGCCTTGGGCGAAGAACGAATGCCTAACTTCCCCTTTCGATAGCATCATTGTTTCACGTTTTCTCAGAGCGACTCTTAAAGCTAATCGAATGTGGGCGAATAAAGTTTCATATTCACTGATTATCAGTTTTTTCCTACTTCATTTTGGGATGGATGGACGAGCAGCAGAACCCGCTGATTCAAGCTCGGTGGTGCCACAGCGTTTGATTCCCCTTTCAATAACCGGAGCAGTGATCTACACCGGATCACTCACCGGATTGCACTTTCTCTGGTACAGCGACTTCGAAAAACAACCCTTCCACTTTTTCAACGACAACGATCAATGGTTGCAAATGGACAAGGTCGGTCACGCCATGTCTGGTTACTACATCACCGAATTGAGCGATCGATCGCTTCGCTACTCAGGCGTAAAAAAAAATACGGCATTGCTCACCGGGTCGCTTGTCAGCTTCACCTACTTAAGCGCCATTGAGGTCTTCGATGGGTTCTCTGCACAATGGGGCTTTTCAACAGGCGATTTCTTCGCCAACACAGCCGGCATCGCCCTTTACACCGGCCAAGAACTGCTTTGGAATGAACAGCGCTTGCGCATGAAATTCAACCACTTGCCTTCACCGTACCCGCACTACCGGCCTGACCTTTTGGGCAACAGCTATGCCGAACAACTGCTCAAAGACTACAACGGTCAGGCCTACTGGCTGTCAACCAACCCGCACAACTGGGGAAATGCCGGTAATTGGCCAAAATGGCTGAACCTAGCATTCGGATACAGCGCCGATGGCATGACCGGCGGCAGTGTAAATGAGTTCCCAAATCTCGCAGCAGGTGCTGAACGTCCTGATTTCAAACGTACACGCGAATTCTATCTATCGCTTGACCTGAACTTGCACGCCATCGAAGCCAGGCGAAACTGGTTTCGGGCCTTTCGCTCACTTTTCGGATTCATCAAACTTCCCGCTCCGGCAGTGGGTGTAAATGGGCAAGGCCGATTGATCGGAGGTATTCGCTGATCAAGGTGCCGCGTAAAACCAAGCCTTGTTGTGGGTCACTTCGTAGGCATCAAGAAGGTACGCTCGCTGAAAAACAACCGGGATCTCAACCTCCGAAGGCACGAGCATCAAATGGGTGAAATCGCCATGACGGGTGGGCATATCAGGGGCAACACGCTGATCGTAGGCCGTTGCGAAGTAGAACAAATGGTGTGGAATGAATTTGAGGTAATCTACGCGAACATCGTTTGAAACTTCGCTTCCGTTGCGCATAAAACGGTACGGACGGTTATTGATAATCGATGCTTGCAAATCCAACGCACTCAAAGGGTAGTCACCAACCATAGGAACAATGTTGTACTCGGAATCAAACATCGCCCAACGCTTAACGTCATCCATCCAAACCTCGGTGATGAAATGTCCGGCATCTTCTTTGGTTTCTTGGCAATCGTTGGTCATTAAGAAAACGGTTCGCGCTTTTAAACCAATGGCTTGAGCAGCCCCTGTAAGCAACACGGCCGGTGCATTGTGCGGCAATTTTTTGTCCGATCGCATTTCCACCATCAAATCGCCCACATTCAGATCGTGGTTAAAATCACGCTTGAGCTTCAATCCCAAACCATGGGTAAAGTCGGTCAACTTCATTACCTTTTCGTGCGGAGTTGACACGTTTGCAAGCACCGAATCAAGGTTGAAAGTATCGCGCACCGCTCGGTAAACTTCGAGTTCAAACGAATACGGATACGTGATGGCACGTGACGCATCAAAATCCTCCACAACGAAGAGCAAAGCCTCGATACGCTTTGTAGGACGTAAATCCAAGGTTACGCACGACGACAGGCCTGCCCCCAATAGAGCGATGGCAAGGAGTGATTTAACAGCGTTCACAGTATGAAAATTAGGTGTCTGTTCTGCTGCAAACTTACGCAACCTCAAACGGAAAGCCGACAATAAACTGCCAAATGATCGCTGTAGCCGCCTTTGTACTTGTGGCCAACAAATGTGCGGTTGGGCCGGCCTTCTTTCGAGCGTGATTCATAAAATACCGTGCCGTCTTCATCGAAAATGTAGAGTTCATTGCGGCGAATGCGCGGAGGCTCGCTGCCCGTCAAGCGCGTATTCACGATGATGCTATCAAATAAAAACCATTCACCTTCGTGTGAAATGGTACCACGCTTGCGCTTTTTGGGCTTCCATCCGAGATTGAAAAGCGCCGACGGACGCTGAGGGTCTTCACCCGCGTTCAGAATATGATTCAGCGAGTAATCACCGGGTTCGTCGTTGAAATCGCCCATAATCACAATTCCTGCATTGGGTTGGTCATTGAGAATCGCATCAACGGTCGCGCGCAAGCGCTCAGCAGCCGCCAAACGTTTGTGGCGCGACTCGCGCTCTCCGCCGTGGCGCGATGGCCAATGGTTAACGAAGAAGTGCATCGGCGTTTCGTTCGCATGGGTCAATCGGCCCCAAGCATGCAGAATGTCACGTGCCCCAAACTCCTCGCCCGTAAGTACCTCGAAGTTCAGCTCATCCGTCCCATCCAATTCAAAAACCGATGTGCTAAATAGAAATGCCACGTCAATTCCCCGAACATCACGGCTATCAAAATGAATCACTTTGTAAGGAAGCTTCGCAAGCTTCTCGTGCTTCACCAAATCATGCAAGACAGCTTCGTTTTCGACTTCGCTTAGGCCAATAAACGCCGGTGGAAAACCGTCACTGCCTGTTGCGAAAATCACCTCAGCAATGCGATCGATTTTGGTTCTGTAACGCTGCTCATCCCATGCCAAATCGCCACCTGGCGTGAAATCTCCGTCGATCACATCCGGATCATCGACCGTGTCGTACAGATTCTCGACGTTGTAAAAGGTGATTGTAAGTTCCATGAGTTTCAGTGCAAACATGCGTATTTTTGGTGGGATGGATGAGCACGCGTATGCGTTAACACGTATTGCCCCTACGCCAAGCGGCTATTTGCACCGTGGAAATGCCTTTTCATTTGCGATTACCGCATTGTTCGCTGCCAAAACTGGCGCTCGTTTGGCACTTCGAATCGACGACCTCGACCGGGAGCGCTACAGACCGGAATACCTCGCCGACATCTTCAAACAACTCGATTGGCTAGGCATTGAACCCGACTTAGGCCCATCTTCGCCCGATGATTTCGCGCGCAATTTCAGCCAACACCAAAAGCTTGATGCCTACCGCAGTGCCGTTCAACAGCTTGATGAAATGAATCTGCTCTACGCTTGTTCATGCTCAAGAAAGGAATTTTCTGCGCGTCAAAACCTGCATTGCAACTGCCTCACTTCGCAACGCCATCTATCGGATGAAAACGTTTTAAGATTGAACGACCTGCCCGAAAAGCATGTGCTGACCGACCTTGGCGGAAGCCGTTACGAAATGAACCTTGCCGTGAATCCGGGCCCCATTCCCATCCTCCAAAAAAAACAACTGCCCTCCTACCAAATCGCCAGCATTGTTGACGATTTGGAAATGGGTGTTGATTTGATCATCAGAGGTTCTGACCTTCTGCCTTCATCGGGTCTGCAACAGCACATTGCCCAAAAGCTCAGTGCCACGCGCTACGGCGAGGTCGCTCATTTCCATCACCGATTGATTTACGATGGCAACGGCAAAATGAGCAAGTCGGCAGGTGCCTCAAGTTTGCTTCACTTTTCAAGTTCCGGCGGCACGGTTTCTGATTTCTACATTTGGCTTTGCGAAGCCATAGGGGTTGGAGCCGCCAACTTACCTGACTTCACCGCAGGCAAAGCCTGGCTCAAGCATTTGCGTGCTGCCACCGAACTGAATGAGCTAATGAACCATGTTAAACACCCCGGCATTGAAACAAAAAAGCCCTGACATCAGGGCTTTTCGTTCTTTCAAGTCAGTGTATTACTTTTTTTCAGGCATTCCTGAAGGAGCTGCCTCTTGCGATTTTGCGGTTGAAGCATACTGCAAAAAGTACATTTCTTGTTGCGCGGTATTCAAGAGCGCTCCAAGGCGTTCGATGCGCATGTAGTTCTCTTTGAGGTCATCGTCAGACAAGCCTGCTGCTTTGCCTTCGCGTACCTCATTCTTTAACTCAATCATGCGGTTTTGGAGGTCATCGCACTGCTGTGCAAGACGTTCAATAGCCGCTTTCGCTTGGGTCTGCGCTTCAGAATGGCGTTCTTTTACCTTGCCCTTATCCAAGCTTGAACGATCAATTGTTTGTACCGCGCCCTCAATGCGTTGACGAGAATCAGCCGATTGGCCCCCGCGTTGCATGGCCTCCTCACGTTGGCGCATGGCGCGCTCTTTTTCTTCCTTCAAGCGTTGTTCATCCATGGCTTTCTCCTTGGCTTCAACTTCAGGCGTGCGATTTTGCTGCTTGAAGTTCTCGCGGCCTTGAATGGTTGAGTTCGGGTCAGCGGTAGTTTGCTGCTTGGTTCGGTCAGCAGCATTCTTCTCGTTGCCCACTGCTTTTTGCGGGGCAGTGCGTTCGGTTGCTTGTGGCTTAGCAGCCGGCTTCTCTTGCTGAGCGTATACGGTTGTTGCTGACACGAAAAGTGCAGCCAGTGCAATGTACTTCTTCATAATTTACTTCTTATCGGTTGATGAATTTTCCTCCACAGAGTCAAGACTTTTCAATTCTTCTTCGATTTTCTTGGAGATGTCTTCGGCCTTTTGAAGGCTTTCTTCAATGGCTTTTGTTTCGGCGGCCATTTCAACGGCCTGGTCTTCGGTAATACCTGCATCGGTTGAAGAGGCATCTCCACCACATGAAACAAATAATGTGCCAATTAGAACGGCCGCTGTTGCGGTTAAAAAGGTTTTTCGCATGTCAAAAGCGTATTTTGGTTATCGTCTTCTTGAAGTAAAGATAGAAATATAGTACAACAGCGTAGCAAGGCTGCCAATAGCCGCCACAACATAGGTTCGTGCAGCCCACTTGAGTGCGTCATTGGCCATGCCTTCTTCACGTTGGTTTACAATGTTGCGGTCTTTCATCCACCGCAATGCACGGTTCGATGCGTCGTACTCAACGGGCAAGGTCACGAAGCTGAACACGGTTGTGAAGGCAAACATGATGATGCCGATGAGCATTAAGGTGGGGAAGGTTTGAATAAGCAAAATGCCCGCCAAAATCACCCATTGCATGATGCTGCTGGTGAAACTCAAAATGGGCACCATGCTGCTGCGGAATTGCAACCACGCATACTGCTGGGCATGCTGAACAGCGTGGCCGACCTCATGGGCCGCTACGGCCGCAGCCGCTGCATTGCGCTGATCGTACACCGATTGGCTCAAATTCACGGTTTTCTTCAGCGGATTGTAGTGATCGGTCAATTGGCCGGCCACTGAAATTACTTTCACATCGCGAATGCCATGATCGGCAAGCATCTGCTCAGCAACCTCTCGTCCGCTCATCCCTGTGCTAAGTGGGGTTTTGCTGTACTTCGCAAATTTCGATTTCAGCTGCTGCTGCACCAACATACTGGCGCCCATCACCAAAATAAGAATCAGGTAAATGCCCATGGCGTTGTTCTTTGTGCAAAGATACCAAGAGTCGGCCGCTTCCTCATCCATCCAAAAACCAAAAGAAGTGAACCCATAAAGGTTACAATTGTTCCGCCTTAGCGAATGCGGTACCTTTGCGCCGCAATGAGCCGTTGAACCGATGCCTGCGACCGTATTTCGTACCGTATTGTTTCTTTTTTTCCTCCTGGCGGGATGGTTGAACTGCTTCGGGCAAACGGCCGTTCGCTCGCTCCAAGCCTACAAACTCTCAGAGGCAATCAAAGTCGATGGAAGCCTCGATGAAGCCGCATGGGCAAACGCCGACATCGCTACCGATTTTACCCAAAACGCGCCCGTACCGTGGGCGGCGCCAGCCCAGAAAACCGTTGTACGCGTGCTTTACGATGACGATGCCCTCTACATCGGGGCACTGCTTTACGATACCGCACCAGACTCCATCCTGAGCCAACTCACCGACCGCGACAACTTAGGAAACACCGACTTCTTTGACGTGTACATCAGCTGCTTTCGCGATGGCATTAACGGCTTCCGGTTCACCGTCACGCCATCGGGCGTTCAGTACGATGCGCAAATCACGGCATTTGGTGAAGACGAATTCTGGAACGCCGTTTGGCAGTGCAACACCGCACGCACTGAGCAAGGCTGGGTGGCTGAATTCAAAATACCCTACAGCGCACTTCGCTTTCCCGAAGCTGCCGAACAGGTGTGGGACTTAAACTTCGCGCGAAGCATCCGCCGCAGGCGAGAAATCAGCTACTGGAATGCGGTAAACCCCGAAGTTCCCGGCGTCGTCAACCAAAGCGGGGTGCTTCGCAACATCAATGACATTCGTCCGCCCGTTCGCCTCTTCCTCTATCCCTACGCAGTAGGCTACCTTGAAACCAACTCCGACAACTCCGGAAACCGCACCCTCACGCAGCAGCTGCGCGGTGGAATGGACCTTAAATACGGTATCAACGACGCCTACACGCTTGACATGGCTCTTATACCTGACTTTGGCCAAGTGCGCTCTGACAACGTTGTGCTTAACCTCACGCCGTTTGAGGTCTTCTTCGAAGAACAACGGCAGTTTTTCACCGAAGGTGTAGAGCTGTTCAACAAAGGCGGCCTGTTTTACTCACGGCGCATTGGCGGTAGGCCAATCAACTACAGCCGAGCATTCGCTGAAGTTGGCGAGGGTGAAACCCTTGTGGTCAATCCACTTGAAGCGCAGCTCATCAACGCCACAAAAATCAGCGGACGCAACGCCAACGGCCTCGGATTGGGTGTTTTCAACGCCGTAACAGCTGCTAGCTTCGCCGAAATCGAACGCGCCGACGGCAGCCGACGGCAGGTTGAAACCTCCCCGTTGACCAACTACAGTGTGCTCGTCGCTGATCAAAACCTCGGACGCAACTCGTACGTTACCCTCATCAACTCTAATGTGATGCGCGCCGGCGACACTTACGACGCCAATGTCAGCGGAGCCGAGTTTGACGTCCGCGACGAGAACAACCGCATCAGCATTACCGGTGGAGGCGCCTACTCGCACAAATTTAGCCGCACACCCACCAATGACAACAACGGCTACCGGTACAACGTCGGTCTGAACAAAATCTCAGGCAAATGGAACTACGGCGCCACCCACAGCGTGCTTTCGCGCGATTACGACCACAACGACCTCGGATTTCTGCGGAATGCTAACTATGTGACCAGTACAGCCAGCGTCACTTACCGCCAGTTTTCGCCGTGGTGGCGCATAAATTGGCTGCGGTCAACCCTTGAAATCAACTACGACAAGCTGTTCATGCCCAACAATTTTGTGAGCATGGGCATTTACCACCGCACCCTATTCACCACCCGCTCGTTTGACACCTACGCCCTTGAAGTGTATTGGGAGCCTCAAGGCAGTTTCGATTACTTCGAACCACGGGTGCCCGGAAGGTTCTTTCACCGACCGGCTAGCCTTATGCTCGGAGGATGGATGTCAACCGACTACCGCAGGGTCATCGCCCTTGACGCCAGCATTTATGACACCCGCTTTGATCGCCACGACTGGCGCAGGTTTTACTGGAACGTATCGCCCAGAATCCGATTCAGCGACCGATTGATGTTCGTCTACGAGTACGAACAAGACCGGTTCTACAACGAAGAAGGCTTTGCTTCGCTCGCAGCTACCGGAGAGAGCATCCTCGGCGAACGCGATGTCACCGTGCACACCAACCTGCTCTCGGTGAACTACATCTTCACCAACCGCATGGGCCTCACCTTCCGCCTGCGCCACTACTGGAGCACCGTTGAATACGACCGCTTTGGTGCACTCACCGATGCCGGCATACTCGGCGAACCGCTGCAAAGCTGGCAATCGGCATCGGGCAGAACCGAAGGCATCACCCCCACCGGAAGCACCCGCGACCTCAGCTACAACGCCTTCAACATCGATTGCTGGTTTACCTGGGTGTTCTCACCGGGGTCAGAGCTGCGTGTGGTTTGGAAGAACGACATACAAGACAACTCTGACGTCATTCTCAACGATTTTATCGATAATCTCGATCGCACCCTTGGTCTCGGCCAGCAAAACAGTGTTTCACTTCGGGTGCTGTACTTCATCGACTACTTGAATCTTCGCAGAGGCGGCAAGTTCATTGAGAACTGAAGCCTTACCATTCAACACGATTTAACATCCATCCACAACAACATAACAAGACGCACCGCGGTTATCTCCGTACTTTTGCATCGAACGTATGCGCCCAAATCTTTTATCAGCCGTGATCGGAATCGTAATTGTCATCGCAGTGATGTTGCTCATCGAACTCTATGCCTTCAAAAGCATCGCTGTTTCGCTTGACAACGCCGCACCTCTAACCCGCAAACTGGTCATTTGGGGCTACTGGTTGCTTACCGCAGCCACATTCACCTTGTCTATTCTCGCCATGGTGAATTTTCGCCAATGGCGCTCTGACCACCCTACCTTGCTGATGGTATCTATGGCCGCCTTCATGGTCATTGGAGCGCCCAAACTCGTTTTGGCCTCCTTTCACCTGCTCGATGACCTGCGTCTTGGGTTCCAATGGGTGGGTAGCAAATTGATGACCTCAGGTGTGAGCGCTAGCACAGACTTGACCGATACCGGCACGAAAATCAGTCGGTCAACCTTCATTACTCGCGTCGGATACGTGGGTGCGGGTCTCACCTTCGCCAGCTTTCTCTACGGAGTAACCCTCGGAAAGTACAAATTCAGGGTGCTTGACCACACTGTGCCTTTGGCAAAGTTGCCTAGCGGCTTCGCCGGATGGAAGGTGGTGCAGATCTCCGATGCCCACCTTGGGAGCTTCTTAAACGATCGTGAACCCATCGAAAAAAGCATCGAACTCATTAACTCGCTCAATCCTGACTTGATCTTGTTCACCGGCGACCTCGTAAATGTGGAAGCCTCGGAAGCTGAACCATGGATTGACGTCTTCGCCAAACTGAAAGCTCGGCAAGGCAAGTTCTCGATTCTCGGCAATCACGACTACGCCGATTACGGCGCAATGACCGATGAACAGCGCGCGGTAAGCCGCAAGCGCATCATCGAAATCCACCGCGAAATGGGCTTCGATTTGCTGATGAACGAAAACCGCATTCTGGAATCAAACGGTGATCGGATGGCCTTGGTCGGCGTTGAAAACTGGGGCAAAGGCTTCAAGCAGCAAGGCGATTTGCCAAAAGCACTTCGCGGAACCGAAAACATCGACTGCCGCATCTTGCTCTCGCATGACCCCACCCACTGGGAAGAACAGGTACTCGGAAAAGAGCAAGGCATTCAGCTCACATTGAGCGGACACACCCACGGCATGCAAATGGGAATTGAGATACCCGCCATCGGATTGAAGTTCTCTCCCGCCCGATTGCGCTACCGTCGTTGGGGCGGTTTGTACACCGAAGGCAGTCAACACCTGCACGTAAACCGCGGATTCGGCTTCATTGGCTTCCCCGGACGCGTTGGGATGCCGCCTGAAATCACCTTGCTGAATCTCCAACAGGCATAATCGCACACCGCTGAGAACTCCCAACGCCAACGCTTGTTTTAGAAAGCAATGAATACGGAACAGCGTTGGACGCGCCGGGCCAAATGGGCGCTCGCAGGTTTGGGATTGTGGACGGTAATCAGTGCCATTTTGGCGCTGCAGCTTGATTTCGACTACAACTTCGAAAACTTCTTCCCGCAAGGCGATGAAGAAACCGAGTTTTTTAGGGAGTTCCGCCATGTTTTCGAAAGCGACAACGACTACATCATCGTCGGACTCGAAAACCGCGAAGGGGTGTTTCAACCTGACTTTCTCGAGCAAACCGAAGCGCTGGTGAATGACCTCAATCAGCTCGCCAACATCGATACCATACTCTCGCCCACGCAATTCATTACCGCTTCGCGTGACCCCTTCATCGGTACAGTTTTCACCCGTCCACTTCTGCGGCGCGAAAGCCGCGAATTGTTGCAGAAAGACAGTGCCGCCATCTGGAACAAAGGCGACCTCATTGGCACCTTTTTCGCCGAAGATGGCAAATCGCTACTCATCCAACTCAACCACAAACAATACCTCTCCAAACAAGCGTGCGATACGCTCTCGCGCGACATTTTCGCCGTGCTTGACAACTACAGTTTTGACGGCGAGCATGCGGTTGGACGTGCAACCGGACAAGTGTACTACGTTGAAACCATGCAGCGCGAACTGGCCGTGTTCATGAGCTTGGGAGTCGTTTTGATTGTGCTTTTTCTCTTTATCGCCTTCCGCTCGGCGTGGGGCATTTGGGTACCCATTTCGGTGGTGCTCTTGAGCGCTGTTTGGGTTTTGGGATGGATGAAGCTCGTCGGAAAACCCATTGACCTGATGCTCATCGTTTTGCCCACCATCATCTTCGTGGTTGGGATGAGCGACGTGGTGCACATACTCACTCGGTACTACGAAGAACTGCGCAAAGGCCTAACCAAAATCCAAGCCATTGGCGTGGCATTCAAGGAAGTTGGCTTGGCCACTTTGCTCACATCGGTCACTACTGCCATTGGGTTTCTCACCTTGCTCACCTCGAGCATTCAACCCATTGCCAGCTTTGGGGTGACTACCGCGGTGGGGGTTTTTATGGCCTTTTTCTTAGCCTTCACCATGCTACCGGCGGTGGTGATTCTATCGCCCAAGCCCAACATCGATGCACGTCCGAACAGCGCCGTGTTCTGGAACCGAAAATTGCACAGCGCTTTCCGTTGGACCATCCGCAACAAAACCGTTGTACTTGTTGTATCAGCCGTTGTGCTTGTTGCAAGCACGGTAGGCTTGTTGCGCATCGATGTCAACAACTTCCTCCTCGAAGACCTTCGCGACGGTGACCCGCTGAAGCAGGAGTTCTTGTTTTTCGAAAACAACTTCTCCGGGGCACGTCCGTTCGAGTTGGCCATCGTCCTCAACGAAGGCGAGCGATGGGATGACATCCAAGTGATGCAACAGCTCGCACTGGTCGATTCGTTTCTTGTAAACGAATACGAAGTGGGCAGCTTGGTCTCTCCGGTGCGCATTGTAAAAACTGCTCACCGCGAACTGAAAGGAGGCGCGGCATCGTACTTCCGCGTGCCTGATTCGCAAGCCGAACTTGACCAAATTGTCAAGGGCATTCGCCGCTTTGACCGCGATTCCCTGCTCACCTTATTCGTGAACGAAGAACGCGGTTTCATTCGCATGCAGGGCAAAACAGGTGACTTGGGAGCCCAAGTGTTCAAAGTGAAAAACGCCGAACTCGCCGCCTTCATCGAGCGCGAACTGCCCAATCCACGCTTCGAGGCAAAAGTCACCGGAACCGCCACATTGATCGACCTGAACAACGAAAGCCTCGCTGTTGACATGACCATTGGTTTGGCCATTGCCTTTATCGTGATCTCGATCATCATTGCGGTGATGTTCAAAAGCCTCAGAATGGTTATCATTTGCCTGATTCCAAACATGATGCCGCTGCTGATGATTGCCGGTTATATGGGTTTCATGGGCATTGACCTGAAAGTGAGCACCTCGATCATCTTCACCATTGCCTTCGGCATTGCCGTTGATGACACCATTCACTTCATGAGCAAGCTGCGCCTTGAGTTGGGCAAAGGCAAATCATTGCTCTACGCCTTGAAACGGACGTACATCAGCACCGGAAAGGCCATCATCGTGACCTCACTTATTCTCTGCGCCGGCTTTCTAACGCTCATTCTCAGTGAATTTCTTGGCACCTTCTACATCGGCTTGCTGGTGAGCATGACCCTGCTGTTTGCCGTCTTGGCCGACCTATTTTTGCTGCCGGTGCTGGTGATTTTGTTCTTCCGCCGAAAATAAAAACACCCTTCACGTTTTCACGCAAAGGGTGCCAATATTGCCTCATCCCAATCACACATTGAAGGCAATACAAGACGTTCGTAAGGCAAAACTAGAAAATTATTTTGGAAACCTTCGCTTAACGTTTTACTAACGTTGTAAAATCTCATTTCTTGAGTTCGGATGGATGGATGCAATGCAAGCAAACATCCTCATCCACCAAAAAACGAATCGGAGAAATTCAGTAGCCACAGTTCGCGCCGAGCGCGTGTAAAGGCCGTGTAAAACCAGCGCAGCAAGGATGCATCGAGCATGTCTTCGGTGAGGTAGCCTTGGTCAACGATCACTGCGGGCCATTGTCCGCCCTGCGACTTGTGGCAGGTTACAGCATAGGCATACTTCACCTGCAAGGCATTGTAAAACGGATCTTTTCGAACCGCTTGAGCAACGGCGCGTTTGAAGCCGAGGTGCAAGTAGTCGGCTGCTACTAAATCATAGAAGCGCTTCATGCGGTCAAAACCCAAATTGGCTTGTTCCACCATCAGTGCATCGAGCAAAACCTTCACCTCAAACGAAGGAAAAGCGGGGTAATCGAGCATCTGAACTTCCACATCCGCGAAGCGCAATCCATAACGCTCCTGGTAGCGTATAACGCGCTGTACCTGAAGTGTATCGCCATTGGCAATGAAATCGGTGGGTGCTTCTTTGAAACCCTCCAACCAGAAATAGTTGTTCTTCACCACCATCAGCAAATCACCGCCTGAGATTTCTTCTTCGCGGTAGAAAATGCGCTGACGGATGTGCTGGTTGAACTGGTTGGCCCGTTTGTTTGATCGGGTGATGATGATGACCCCTTGCTCGGTGTAGCGGCTTTGGAGCACATCGAAGACCTCAGGCAACTCGGTGCCATCGATGCGCTTGATGTCTGAAAACGAATCGATTGACAACTGTGGGAATCCGCTGCCATTCATCGCCAACTGCAAACGCAAGGTATTGGCATTGAACAAGATGCCACTATCAAGTTCCTGTCTGACAACCTCTTTCAACTCAACCTCGGCGGCAGTCAAATAGTAACGACTGGCCAGTTCTTGCCACCGCAGTGCAGGCGAATCGTCGCTACCAACCGGCGGCAACTGTGCCGTATCGCCGATCAAAATCAAGCGGCATTCATCGCCAGAAAACACATAGGTCATGAGGTCATCAAGCAGGTCGCGTGGTTCACCAAAACCTTCGGTTTCGATGCCTCCACCCTCGCCGATCATCGAGGCTTCATCGACCATGAAGACCGTATTCTTCCGTGTATTTGTGGCCAAACTGAAGCTCACACCGGCATTGTCGGCATTTTTGGTGTAGATGGTTCTGTGAATCGTGGCCGCGGGGTACTCGGCATACGAAGAGAGCACTTTGGCCGCCCGGCCGGTGGGTGCCATCAGCACGACTTTTCTGCGCATTTGCCGCAAAACCTTCACGAGCGCACCGGTCATGGTGGTTTTGCCCGTACCTGCATACCCTCGAATAACCAGGGTTGGGTTGGGTTTTTCAGAAAACATGAATTTGGTCAGAAACCGAATCAATCGGTCTTGACCTTCAGTGGGTTCGTACGTAAACTGGGCACGTAAGTCGGTTTCGAAACGCGACTCCTGACTGCGGCTTGTGGGTGCAGACATGGTGCGAAAGTACTGAAATCTGAAGCCGAAATCGTAGATTTGTACATACAGTAATTGCAGGCATTGCTTGCCAAAACCAGTGTTATGATTGATACCCGACTCTCTTCGGCCGAAGCCATGGAACTTGAAAACCGTCATGGAGCACACAACTACCACCCCTTACCGGTGGTGCTTGACCGCGGCGAAGGTGTGTACGTATGGGATTTGGAAGGCAAACGCTACTTCGATTTCTTGTCGGCCTATTCGGCAGTCAACCAAGGCCACTGCCACCCGCGCATTGTGGGCGCCATGAAAGACCAAGCCGAGAAACTGTGCCTTACTTCACGCGCTTTCTACAACAGTGTGCTAGGTAAGTACGAAAAGTACGTGACCGAATACTTTGGTTTTGACAAAGTACTGCCCATGAATTCAGGTGCAGAAGCCGTTGAAACCGCACTGAAGCTTTGCCGCAAATGGGCGTATGAGGTGAAGGGGATAGCTGCCAACCAAGCGAAAATCATTGTTGCCGAGCAAAACTTCCACGGACGTACAACCACAATTGTTTCGTTTTCGAGCGACCCCGATTCGAACACAAACTTTGGACCGTACACACCGGGCTTCATTTCAATTCCGTACAACGACATTGATGCGCTTGCCAAGGCCTTGGAAGACCCCAACGTTGCCGGCTTTTTGGTTGAACCGATTCAAGGCGAAGCGGGCGTGAACACCCCGGCTGATGATTACCTGGCGCAAGCAGCCGCATTGTGCAAGGCGCAAAACGTGATCTTCATTGCCGATGAGATTCAAACCGGCATTGCCCGAACCGGTTCACTCTTGGCGGTGTGCGGAAATTGCACATGTGAAGGCCACTGCGAGCGCCAAGCGACCTATGTGCGTCCTGACATTCTCATCCTTGGCAAAGCCCTCTCTGGAGGTGCCTACCCAGTCTCTGCCGTGCTCGCCGATGACGCCATCATGAACGTCATAAAACCCGGGCAACACGGTTCAACCTTCGGAGGCAACCCCATCGCAGGTGAAGTGGCCATCGCTGCGCTTGAGGTGGTAAAAGACGAGAAATTGGCGCAGAATGCACGACGCTTGGGCCGCATTTTCCGTGACGAAATGAACAAACTAAAAAGTGAAACTTCATTGATTTCGCTTGTAAGAGGTAAAGGTTTGCTCAATGCAGTTGTCATCAATGACTCACCTGATAGCTCAACGGCATGGGATTTGTGTGTCGCACTAAAAGACAACGGATTGCTTGCCAAACCTACGCACGGCAACATCATTCGCTTTGCACCGCCCTTGGTCATGACCGAAGAACAACTGATGGCTTGTGTGGCAATCATTCGAACAACCTTTTTGGCTCACGCGAAATAGGTAGAGCGTATTTTTACGGTATAGCAACACTATCAGACATTTCCTACACGACGAACTGAGCGATTTAGTGTACCCTTAAGACTAATCAGACCTCTGGATTGTTTGTGCTATGGGCAAACCTGTTCATGCGTTATCATCGGCGGTAGCCACAACAAAAGCTGCTCTTGTTTTCAATGTTTCCCTAGGGAGCGCTGAGAGCGATGCTGCATCTATTGCAGAGCTGATTGGCGCTACCGGTTTGGGAGTCATCGCCGTATTGCCTAGTCCACCGAACGAACACGAGCCGCTTTTTCAACTTCTGAAACGAAAATTCGAACTACCGGTAAGCTTCGATTACGCGGCTGAATTGCCTACGTCATGCGAGCCCGGAAGTGTTGTGATCGCTTTTAACACAAAAGCCGAAGACACCGTTGTCACCGATACCGATGAGGCTTTCATGCAGGCACCTATTGCCATGACGGTCACCGACCAAAACGGCATTATTCACCGGGCCAACATGCAAATGGCGGCACTTACCGGCTATACAGTTGAAGAATTGAACGGACGGTTTGTAGGGGTTCTGTTTTCTGAAGAAATACTTGCACAGATTGCCGAACGGCATAAACAGGTTATCGAGCAAGGTTCTGATGAGCCTGCCTTGTTTTCGTTGTTACGAAAAGACGGCGAGGTACGGATAGTCGCCATCGCTTCACGCCTATACCGCACTGAAAGTGGACTCGACCTTAAGATTACCACCTTACGCGATCAGTCGCTCGAGTACGCATCTGACATCGTCAACCTCATGCTCTTGCGCCAAGATTTGGGGTTAGACTACTCAATTCCAAAGCCAAGCAGAGTATTTGTAAGCGGTACAAGCACCGAACGGGTTGACGGCGTGCTTTCTGTGCGTGCGCATGCGATTTGGGACTTAGACCTTAAACGCAACCATTTGTACCGATCAGAGGGCTTCCAGATTCAGTTTGGCATGCCATCCGGTTCATACGATTATACCTTGGGTGAACACAATCCGCACGTCCATCCGGAAGATCAACAACTGGTGGCAGCGTCGTTCAAAGCGTTCCTCACCAATTCAGACGAGAATTACTGGCAGCTCGAATACCGTCATGGCGTTATTGATGGGAAGTACCAAACAGTGCTCGATGCGGCCTACGCATTTCGTGATGCCACCGGCGCGCCCTACCGCGTTATCGGCGTATCACACAATGTTACGCAACGGCGGCGGCTTGAGAAGCTTCAAAGTCAAGCCTCTGAACTTTCTCGAAACGGAAGCTGGGACATTACTATGCCCGACCTCAAACTCTACTGGTCGCCTGAGGTTTTTAGTATTCACGAAGTGGATGGAGATACCCCTCCTCCGATCGAAGATGGAATCAACTTTTACAAGGAAGGATGGGCGCGCGAACTCATCAAAGAGCGTGTTGAGTTGGCCATGCGCACCGGTGAAGGATGGGACCTTGAACTGCCCATCATCACCGCCAAAGGAAACGAACGATGGATACGCACCATAGGCAAGCCCGTGCTAAAAGACGGTGTGTGCGTTAGCTTGTCGGGAAGTTTTCAAGACATTGATGAACGTAAACGCATTCAGCTTGACCTGAGCGAATCAAACGAGCGTTTCATCCTGATTGCCGACGTCACCAACGAAGCCATTTACGATTGGAACATCAAAACCGATGAACTGTACTGGGGCCGAGGCTTCGCGACAGTGTTCGGCTACGACCCTGAGGTGCACGCCCCTACGATTGATACGTGGTCTGATCTTATGCATCCCGATGACCACAAACGTGTTTCAGATTCGCTCAACGCTGCAATCATGAACCCGCTCGTTGATCGTTGGTTCGAAGAATACCGCTACCGAACCTCTGACGGAAGCTACCTCTACTGCCTCGACCAAGGAGGATTTGTCAGAGATGATAACGGCCAAGCCATTCGAATGGTAGGTAGCGTGCAAGACATTTCGGCGTCAAAGGCCTTTGAAGAAGCACTCCTGGCACTGAACCGCCAATTGGCGCAACAAGCACAACAGTTGGAAACCTCCAACAAAGACCTTGAACAATTTGCCTACGTCGCCTCCCATGACCTGCGAGAACCCTTGCGCATGGTCAGCAGCTTCTTGACCCAAATTGAAAGGAAATACGGCAATCAACTCGACGAACGTGGACGAGAATACATTGGCTTTGCGGTTGACGGGGCGCAGCGCATGAAGCAAATCATTCACGACCTCTTGAACTATGCACGCATCACGCGTTTCGATGAACCTGTGTCGCGAATTGATTTGAATGAGCTTCTCACCGATGTTCTCAATTTGCACCGAGCAACAATCGATGAATGCAATGCCAAAATCACGATGGAAGAGCTGCCCATCGTATACTCCTACAAAACACCTTGGGCTCAAATTTTAAATAACCTCATCGGCAACGCCCTTAAATACAGGAAGCCAAACGCGCCTTTGCAGATTGACGTTCATTGCGCGTTGAATAGTGATCACTTCTCACTTTCTGTAAGCGATACCGGAATCGGCATCGATCAAGAGCACTACGAGCGCATCTTTGGCATCTTCCAACGGCTGCATAAACAGAACGACTACCCTGGAACCGGCATCGGACTGTCGTTGGTCAAGAAAATTACCGAGAACTTCGGTGGGAAAATTTCGGTGGTATCAGAGAAAAATCAAGGCAGCACCTTTACACTGATCTTCCCCAACACCCACCTTACTTCGACGCAGACGCTTGCTTAAGCAAATGCGGAAACTTTGTCTTGAAGCGATTCAAACGGGGAATGCTAACGGCTTGCACATAGCTGTTTTCAGGGTGCAATTTTTCGTAGTCTTGGTGGTAATCTTCAGCGGGCCAAAACTTCTCAAAAGGAACGATCTCCGTTGCTACCGGTGAATCGTACAAACGCTGTGCCATGTCACGCGCTTTAAACGCGGAACGCTGCTCATTCTCGTTGGTATAAAAAATGATGCTGCGGTACTGGGGGCCATAGTCGGGGTGTTGACCATTAACCGTGGTGGGATTGTGCATGCCGTAATACACCTCAAGAAGCATTTCGTAACTCACAACCGAAGGATTGTAAATCACCATAACCGTTTCTGCATGTCCGGTCTTGCCTGAACCAACTTGCTCATAGCTTGGGTTTGACTCCATCCCACCTGCATAGCCCGATACGGCTTCGGTAACTCCTTCAACCGATTCGTAAATGGCTTCAACACACCAAAAACATCCGGCAGCGAAGTACGCTGTTGTCTCATTCTCAGAAGCAGCGCGTAGGTTACCCACCGCTGTTTGTTCAGGTACTACCGGAGTACTTGAGTCTGAAGCCGCACATCCAACCAAAAAAAGAAGAGCAAAGAATCGTAGCACCTAGAAAAGTGTTAGTGGAACAACGTAAAATTTCAACCTAATGACACATTTTTGCCGAATTTAGTTCTCTGATTAAACTTTACCACATGCGATTTTCTCATTCTTTACCAATTGTTGCAACCCTTTCGCTGGCTACGGCTGTGCTCCTGAACAGCTGCATCACTTCAGGGTATGATGATGAAGCCTCACAAAAGCACACCACCGAACAAGGGTACCTGCTAGGGTCAACCCTTTGGGTTCAGCAGTCGGCCGAGTACCAAGCCTTGTGCCTGCAGGCCTATGCCATTGCAACGGAGCGAATTTCACAGCGTTGCGAAGCGCGTGAAGACATGAGCACGCCACTGGCTGTTGTCTTTGACCTCGATGAAACCGTGCTTGATAACAGCGCTTACACCGCATGGCAAGTCGCCAACGGCATGGCCTTTTCGAATGAAACATGGGCCTTGTGGACCGATTTTGCCGCAGCGCCGGCCGTACCTGGAGCAGTAGAATTCATGAACTTCGCCGACTCACTTGGTGTTGCCTTATTTTACATCTCCAACCGCGACGTATCGGCCTTGGTACCCACCCAGAAAAACATGCGTAATCTGGGTATTCCGCAAACCGAAGCCGAGCGTTTCTTGCTCAAAACCACAACTTCTGACAAAACCTCACGACGCGATTCGGTGCAGGCCCTAGGCTTCGAGATCGCCCTGCTTATCGGTGACAACCTCGGTGATTTCGATGGCAAGTACGACAAAGCCAACACCGCTGAGCGGGCCAATTATGTCAACGATGACCGCAATCGCTTCGCAAACAGCTACATCGTACTGCCCAATCCGCTCTATGGAACCTGGGAAGGGGCCTTGTACAACTATGACCGTGAACTAACCGAAGATCAACGCGAAGCGCTTCGGCGAAAGCAACTTAAGCCTGCCGACATCAAGTAACACTGTGATGCAACTTATTTGCGTGTTTTGGCATCTAACAATTGCCAAAACCGCTTTCCATGCGTTTGTTTCTTGCCTTGTACGCATTAGTCCTGACCTTCTTTGCAACAGGTCAAAACCAAAACAACAATTGGGTATTTGCCGATGGTTACTCGTTGGCCTTCAACGGCGGTTCAGTCACTGCAGGCACAAGTGCTGCCGAAACGTTGAACGATCGTCGGGCTTCGGCCTACAGCGATGCATCGGGCAATCTTCTCTTCTACGTCGACCACCAAACCCTTTTCTACGCCGATGGCACTCCTATGCCCGACGGCGGTTTCAGCCAATTCTCGTTTGAAAACGTCTTCATTCCCAAGCCCGGTAACACCAACCAAGTGTACTTGGTACGCAGCAAGCTCAACGGTGGCCTTGACTATACATTGATTGACTTGGCAGCCAATTCAGGACTAGGAGCCATCGTCGAAGGAGAGAAAGAAGTTGGTTTTTTCGCCGTTGGCGGACGACTGATGGTGGCCACCAAACCCGACGGTAGTGGGTTTTGGCTGATTTCAGCAGACAACAATTCTGGAAGCAACACCTGTTTCATCCGCACATTCGATGTGAATGCAACAGAAATTGCCTTTAACAGTCTAGGCTCTGCCACTTGGACTTGGGTAGGTTGGTACGATGAACTTGACGACGCTACTCTTTCACCCGACTGCAGCCTTATAGCCGTTTCTTTCAAAGGCCATTACATCGGTTTGTTCAACTACGACAACGAAGTGGGCGAGGTAACCGGCAACTGGAGCAGTTCAATTGACAATACATCAGGTCTATCTGCCCGCACCCGATTGGCCTTTTCACCGTCGAGTGAGTACCTCTATACAACGGGTGACAATTACACACTCACGCAATTCGAAATCAACCAAAATTCTACTTTAACCCAAGGCACCCTATTCAACGTTACCCAGTGTACGTTCTTTTCTGACTGCGTGAGCGATATCAAACTCGGACCAGACGGAATGATTTACGTCTTAAACAATGAAAACCAACGCATTGACCGAGTCGTAAATCCGGATGCAGCCGGTGCAGCCTGCAACTTTGTGACCAATGTCGCACCGTACAGTGGCGGTGAAGACATGTTCTTCCCACGCACACCCAACTTTACCTGCGGAGCGCTCTTGAATGTATCACCTGAAGTAACCGATGTGTGCCTCGGCGACGAAACCAGCTTCTCGTTGTTCAGCAATCAAGCACCCGACGCGGTATTTTGGGATTTTGGCGATCCCAATTCATTGAACGACGAAGACACCAGCACCGAAATCAACCCCGGCTACACCTACAGTGAGCCAGGCAGCTACACTGTCACCGTTGATGCTACATTCGGCGATGAAACCCAGTCGTTTGAAATTATCGCCAATGTATTCGCTTTCCCCGATTTGTCTTTGGAGGATGAGTATGTGCTCTGCGCGGGCGATGTTTTGGTGCTCGAACCCGGTGAAGCACTGAGCTACCAATGGAACCAAGGTGCCACTACAAGCACCTTCGACGTTACAACCGGAGGTGTTTATTCTGTGACCGGATCAAACGGACCGTGTGCCGTTGAAGTGATTACTACAGTCATTGAAATCACTTCGCCTACCGTAAACCTTGGTCCTGATCTTTTTCTCTGTGACGACCTTCCAGTAACGCTCGACAATGTGCAGCCCGTGCTTTGGTCAGATGGCACCAATGGAACTGAACTTGAAGTAACCGAGAGCGGCACCTTCTTTGCAACGGCATCGAACGAGTGCTTCGTAGTGTCAGATACTGTAAACGTGCTATACGTAGTAGCTCCACAACTGGGCTTGCCCACAGAAACCCGTGTATGCGAGGGCGATACGGTGGTGTTGAACGCCACGGTGCCCAATGCCAACGTGGTTTGGCTAACTCCAACGGGTAGCACCAACAACCCGGTAATCGAGGTCGTCGAAACCGGCGACTACACGGTGACCATTGACCTTTTCGGCTGCATTTTCACCGACGACGTGGCGGTAGAAATCATCCCGTACATCGATCCTTCGAAGGTGGTTATGCCGAACATCTTCAGTCCAAACCGCGATGGAACCAATGACGTTTACCGTCCCCATTACCTCTTGAATCCCGATCTCAACCTGTGCAATGTGCCGGTTTTTTATGCCAATTTGCGCATATTCAACCGCTGGGGCGGTCAAATTGTCGACGGTGCTTGCAGTTGGAATGGCAAAACCGAAAACGGCGACGAACTTAGCGAAGGCATGTATTTCTACATCGTTGACTATTCGGCCCGCTGCTTGAATGCAGGAGGCGAGCGCAATTTAACGGGCACCATCAAGCTGGTTCGCTAGACCTGCGTTTGCAGCGGTTGGTTATCTTTGCGGCATGGTTTTTAACATCATCCGTGTCATTGTTTTCATTTGGCTGATCAGAGTCATCTACAAATGGTACCAGGGTTACCGCGAACTCGAACGCCGCAGAGCGTACGACGCGGGTAGGCAATCGGCACAAAAAAAGAAAACCCCGCGTTTGAACGATGATGAATCGGGTGAATACATTGACTACGAAGAAATCAAGTAGTTTGAACGGTTGAAGCTGTTCATCCGTACAAAAGCCTACTCATCCATCCCCATTAATCCATATCCATGCTGTCAAAGCCGCCTCCATCGCCGCCTTCTCCGCGTGAGCGCGAACGTTTGTCTTTGCTATCAAGCTTGCCGAACTTGTAGGCGAAAGTGACAAATAGGTTGCGCGATTCGCGCTTGCGGTAGCGTTCTTGGACGAAGCGCGGGTCGTTGAGTCCGAAGGTGAATTCACGCGTGTCAAAGATGTCGCGCAAGTTGACTGTCAATGATGCTTTGTTCTTGAGCAGCGACTTCTTCACCGCGATGTCGGTGAACCAGAACCCCGAGAAATTGCCTTGTACAAACTGCTCCGGAGCCCGGTAGAACCCACTAAGTTGCACGTTAAACCCGTTCTTAAATTTCATTGTGCTCATGCCGCGCATTGACCAGCTGTAAGCAACGTTCGTGAGGCCCGCCTCAATGTTGCCTCCGTTGTTGTCGCGTCGGTAAGCATTGCCGCTGAGGTTCACACTCCACCAGTCGGTCAGTTCTTGGTTGACGACCAGCTCAAGACCGTAGCTTTGGCGGCGGGCAATGTTCTCCCAAGTGCCTGTGGTGATGCCGTTGGTGTCAACTCGGCTAAACCGCGTTGCCACGTCAGTCACGTCTTGGGCGTAAACTGAGGCGATCCAAAAGGTTTTATTTTGGCGCACTGAGTAGCCTGCCTCGAATGAATTGATGTATTCAGGCAGCAAGAAAGGGTTGCCTTGAAACAGGTTGAGCTCGTCGGTGTAGGTCGGGAACGGATTGAGCTGACGCGCACCCGGGCGGCTGATTCGTCGGCTGTAGCTGATGTTAACGTCTGACTTTTCGGTTAAACTGTAGGTCAAGAAGGCACTTGGGAACAGCGAAAAGTAGTCGTTGTTGAACACTTCGCCGGTGGTGATGAGCTCAGATTCTGAGTACACTTGTTCAGCGCGTAGCCCGCCTTGGAACGAAAATTTGTTGATTTTCCTTCCGTACGAGGCATAAGCGGCATGCACGGCCTCAGTGAAGCGGAAGTCGTTGTTTCGATCAACTTGCGGGTCGAAAAGTTGGGTTGCCCCATTGAAGATTTCGCCAAAGAAGCCATTGGTTAGGGTGCGCACGATGGTTTTGTATCCGGTTTCGAATTTTCCTTCGCCGTTGTGCAGCGGTCGAACGTAATCGGTTTGAAGGGTAAGATTGTCGTTGTAGCCCGGAGTTTCGTTTTGCTCGCGATCAGTGACCCCATTCACCGGCTCACCGCTGGGCAGCAAATCGGTATTGGTAATGCTGTTGAACTGTGTACGGTCTGATTCTCCGTACTGCACATCGGCACTCCAAACGTGGTCACGGCCATCGATGATGGTACGCCAACCGAGGTTGACGTCGTAACCGAAGTTCTCACCATTCTCGTTTGAAAAGCGCTCGTAATTGCGCAACTCGTTGCCATCCGAGAAGTTTTGAAAGTAGAGTTGCTGCTCCTCACCCAAGTTCGAACCAAAATTGACCGTGCCCGAAGCAGCGAGTTCTGATCGATCACTCACCTGAACATCGGCGCCGACTTTGACGTTGTGGCTGCTGCGAATACCAAAACCGTCTTGGGTTTGGTCGAGAACCAAATCAGGCCCATCAAGAAAGGTCGTTCGATCGGTGTAGCCCCGGTTGAACATGTCTGAATACCGGTAACCGTAGTTGCTGTAAAGGTTCAACCTGCCCGATCGGTTGTTGAGCGAAATCGAGCCGTTGTACTGATCGCCGGTTGCTACGGTCGCTGAAACATTTCCGTGAAAGCCGCTGAGTTTGCTCTTTTTGAGCACGATGTTGATAATGCCGGTCATGCCGTCGGCGTCGTACCGTGCACTTGGGTTGGTTATCACCTCGATGCGCTCAATGCTCGATGCCGGAATTTGCTCGAGGATGGATTGACGATCGCCTGCCAGTGCCGACGGTTTGCCGTCAATCAACACATTCACGTTTGATGACCCGCGAAGCTGGATGGCTCCATCGGTATCGACTTCGATGGACGGCAAAGTTTCCAGTACGTCGGTCGCCGACCCGCCGGTGACGGCCAAATTCTCGCCCACGTTGTACACGCGCTTGTCCATCATCAGTTCCATGAACTGTTTCTTCTCAACGACTTCGGCCGCTTCTAGCGCCTGCACATTGGGCTCGAGCCTTATGGTGCCGAGGTCTTTGATCAAGCCATCGCGCGGATTGATGCCAATGCCCGATTGCTCCCAGGTAATGAACCCGATGAAACTGATGCGCACGATGAACCTTCCCGGACGCAGGTCAGTGATGCTGAAGCGGCCGCCGGGCCCGGTAATTGCTCCGGTAACAATCGACGAGTCGCGCATCGAAAGCACCGTAATGGTCGCAAATTCTACCGCAGCATCGTCGATGGTTGACACCACCTTACCTGAAAGCTTACCTTGAATGGAGCCCTCTCCTCCCCGATTGCCCGGTTGAGCAAGTACACTCAGCGTTGCCGTAAACAGCACCGCCACAAAAAATAGACGCATCATACCACTTGCTTCAATCGGCCCTATCAGGGTTTGACGGCTTCGTGCCCCCGAGGTTTAACTGACATGCAAAGTTGCAGATTCCAGAACGTTCTTAATGCACCTCTGTCGCGTTTATTAGCCGAATACCGTTAACGTATGTTAGGCCAGCGATCGGTCACAATAGCACCGCGACTAAGCTCGTTCCAAACACCATCATCGAGAAACAGTTGAACCACCATCACCGCTCGGCCTTGCGCAGCGATGTGTTCAGCACATGCATGCGGCATTTGCCGCGACGAAATCACGTGTTCGTCCGTGAAATGAAAATGCGACTCGGCCAACCAGTCTGATTTTGGGAGGATGGCCCATGCGGCCTCGCTGGCAAATACCTCGTTCATTTCGTGTGCATACGCCCACCACCCGGCCCGATGCTGGGGGTGTGCTCCATGCGGCGCTTTGTAATCGAGCAAATGGGTGAAATGGTAAAAGAAAAAGCCCTTGACAAGAGCCAAAGGATGCACGCGATCAATGTTCAGTTTTTTGAGTTCTGGCCTTGCGGCCGGATGGTCGGCGAGCGATAGTTGCCGTTTTAGGGTAGTGAGTTTGTCGGCCAAACGGTCACGGCCAGAGGGCCCAACAAAGGCTTCTGCCGATTTGGTGTGCCGGGATGCCAGGTAAAATTTGCAGGCCACTTCAAAATGGACGATTTCATCGCTGGGCAGGTAACGCGCAAGAAAGTCGAACTCACCCACCGTATAGGTCGATTGCTTGATTTGCACATTTCGGGCAATGAGCTCCCAATGGTCAGAGTGCTCGAGCCAGAAAGAGATGTAGCGTTCGAAACGTTTTCCGAGCAAAAGACGCTTGTCATCGCCGTCGACATAATCACGCACCATTCCCGGATGGGCGAGCACGCGTTCAAAAAGCGAAGACTCCTCATCCATCCGATCAAAACACCAGGTCAAATCAGCCACTGCCTTGCCTTTCAATGCGGTTGATTCAATAAGGGGCGCGCTGCCGATGACCCACTTGAGATTGAGCAATTCTTGCATGAAGCGGAAGGTAGAAAAAAGCGAAGGGGTTCAGACAAGCTGAACCCCTTCGTTTATTCACAGAGTGAGAGTAGTGCCTTATCGGCTTTGGGTAACAATCATGCGGTGCTGGTAGAACTCACCGTCAACGTTCATCATGAGGATGTACGCTCCTGGTGTCCACTCAATGCTGCTGAAGCCCATCTGGTAGAGGCGGCGCGCATCGGCTTTGCCGTCAAATACCTGAAGTACTTCACGTCCGGTCATGTCGTACACACGGGCAACCACATCGGCATCCATAGGTACGGTGAACTGAACGTTGAACTGGTTGTCCATCGGGTTAGGATAGGTCAACAAAGTCACGTTGAAGTTATCGGTTTCAACAGTTACGGTGATTACCTGAGTATGCACGGTTTCGTTGCCACACTGGTCTTCTGCGGTCCAAGTACGGATGATTTCGTACGGACAGAAGTCGTTGGTCTGAACCTCGGTGAAGCTGATGCTTACGTTGGTGCAGTTGTCGGTAGCAAACACGTCATCAGGCGCAGCAGGGATTTCCTCACCACACTCGATGGTTACGCTTTCAGGCACATTGAAGAGCTCAGGCGCTACGTTGTCGATTTGCTGAATAAGTTGCTCAGCAAAGGTTTCGTTTCCGCAGAGGTCAGTCGCACGGTAGGTGCGAGAGAGCACTCCGAGGCAGCCACCTGAGAAGGTCAACTCTTCAACGATTTCAACGGTCACCTCAGCGGTGCAGTTGTCAAATGCTGCTGGCATGTAGTCAGCAACTTCGTCACATGCGAGGCTGATGAAGAATGGGAACGCCTCAAACACCGGTGCTTCTTCGTCGATAACGGTCACCAATTGGGTAAGCGTGGCTTCGTTACCGCATCCGTCGGTGGCAGTCCAGGTGCGCTCAAGGATGTAAGGACAACCGGTTACAACGATTTCTTCGCTGTAGTTGATGTTCACGCCTGAGCAGTTATCAGTAGCCGTAACGGTCGGTTGAACGCTCAAGTCTTCACAGTTTACGGTGATGTCTTCGAGTTCGGTATCGAATACCGGAGGAGTTGTATCAACCAAGGTGATGATTTGAACAAGTTCAGCCTCGTTACCACAGTTGTCAACGGCCGTCCATGTACGTGTCACCTGAGAGCCACAATCGAGAGGTTCAACAGTTTCGTTGAAGCTCAATGCTGGCATAGGGTCACAGTTGTCTTCAGCACCTACCATCGGAACCATTGGGAGCTGAGCATCGCAATCGATGGTCATGTTCTCAACCTCTACAGTGAACTCAGGAGCAGTAGTGTCAACCACGGTGATGGTTTGAACGTGTACTGCGCTGTTGCCACAGTTGTCGGTAACAGTGTAGGTACGTGTGATGATTTTACCACAATCGAGGTTTTCGATTTCGTCGATCGCCTCAACCGCCGGCATTGGGTCACAGTTGTCTTCAACCTCAAGCATGCCGATTCCGGGAACCGCGTCGCATTCAACAGTAACATCTGCTGGGCCGTTTACGATAACAGGCACGGTAGTATCAACCACTGTAATGACTTGCGATTCTTCAGCGATGTTGCCACAGGCATCAGCCACAGACCATGTACGGGTAAGAATGTAACCACAGTCGAGGTTTTCAATGTCTTCAACGAATGCCACTACGAGGTTCTCTGAACAGTTGTCGGTAGCAGAAACCACTGCAGGTGCAGGCACGGCGTCGCATTCAGCAGTCACATCAGCAGGAACACCAACCAATACAGGTGCAGTGGTGTCAATGATGGTGATCACCTGATCAACAGTAGTGCTGTTTCCACATGCGTCGGTGGCAGTCCAAGTGCGGTTAATTTGGAAGGTGCATCCATCGATGTTAGCGATTGAAGAACCTGCGGTCAAAGTCAAAGCTTGGTCGCAGTTGTCTGACCAAATTGCATTAACAACCGGCTCTTCTTCGTCGCATTCGATGGTCACATCGGCAGGATCAAACAGTGCAACAGGTGCAGTTGTGTCAACCACTGTAATGACTTGCGAATCGCTGAAATTGTTTCCACATGCATCTGTAGCCGTCCATGTGCGGGTGAGGATGTAACCGCAATCAAGCAGCTCTTCTTCTTCAACCATGGTTACAACAGGTGCCGCGTCGCAGTTGTCGGTTGCAGTCACTACCGCAGGAGCAGGAACAGCGTCGCACTCAGCAGTTGCGTCGGCTGGTACACCAACGAGCACAGGTGCCGTAGTGTCAACCACTGTAATCACTTGGGTAGCAGAAACGCTGTTTCCACAATCGTCGATGGCAGTCCAAACGCGCTCGATTTGGTATCCACAGTCGGTCACGTTGGTGATTCCGGAGATGGCTACAATTTCGAGGTTGTTGTCGCAGTTGTCACCGAAGATCGGCGTACCTGCTGGTTCTGCTTCGTCACATTCGATGGTTACATCAGCAGGTTCGAAGATTACAACAGGTGCAGTTGTATCAATTACAAGGATGGTTTGCGTTGCTGATGCATTGTTACCGCACACGTCGGTGGCCGTCCAAGTACGGATGAGGTTGTAACCGCAGTCAAGCGCTTCCTCGGTTTCTTGGAGAACAACAGACACGACACCTTCACAGTTGTCAGTTGCTGATACCTGAGCAGCAGCAGGAACAGCGTCACATTCAGCGGTGGTATCGGCAGGTACACCAATCAATACAGGGGCCGTGGTGTCGCTGATCACGATGTTCTGGGTTACAGAAGCTTCGTTGCCACAGTCGTCAACGGCAGTCCAGGTACGGATGATGGTGAAGCTGTTCGGACAGTTACCTGGCTCGGTAGTTTCGTTGAAACCTACTTCAAGCATCATGTCACAGTCATCGCTGAAGCTCGCGTCAGCAAACGGTACCTCTTCTTCACATGAAAGGGCGAGATCAGCAGGTACAAAGTCAGCTACAGGAGCCTCAGTATCAATGACGGTAATAATTTGTGATGCTGAAACCGAGTTTCCACAGTTATCAGATGCGCTCCATGTGCGGGTGAGTTGGTAGCCGCACTCTTCAAGAGGAAGGAAGGCCTCTGATGTGAACACCTCGATGTTCTCGGTACAGTTGTCGGTAGCAGTCACCACAGCGAATGCAGGAATGGTGTTGCAGTCAACGGTTACGTTTCCTGGAACGCCGATCAATACTGGGTTCACTTCATCGATTACAGTCAGCACTTGGGTAGCCGAAACTGAGTTGCCACAGTTGTCGGTTGCAGTCCATGTGCGTTCGATGGTGTACGGACAACCACCGCTGATGATCTCTTCGTTGAATTCAACGGTAACGTTGAGGTCGCAGTTATCGGTTGCGGTTACTACAACAGGAGCAGGAATCGCATCGCATGCAACTTCAATGTTCGAAGGCACACCTACCAATACTGGGTCAATTGTGTCAACCACATAGATGGTTTGTGAAGTGCTTACGCTGTTTCCACAGTCATCGGTCGCAGTCCATGTGCGGATGATTTCCGAACCGCATGCCAATGGCGTTTCATTCACGATAACGTTCACTTCAAGCATCTCATCGCAGTTGTCGGCAAATACTGGCTCAACTGATGGAAGCGCTTGATCGCACTCAATGGTTTGAGCAGCCGGAGTAAACACAACCACAGGAGCAGTCGTGTCAATCACCGTAAGTACTTGCGAAGCAGAAGCTGTGTTGCCACAGTTGTCAGATGCAGACCATGTGCGAACGAGTTCGTAACCGCAATCCAAGAGGTTAATGGCTTCGTTGAGGTTTACAACGATTGCGCCATCAAAACAGTTGTCAAACGCGGTAACTGTCGCAGCTGCTGGGATGTTGTCGCATTCAGCTTGTACGTTCATCGGAACACCTACCAAGATTGGTGCAGTAGTGTCAATCACATTTACGATTTGTACGAAGCTGCTGCTGTTCTGGCAGAGGTCAGTAGCAGTCCAGGTGCGCACAATCTTGTAGCCGCATCCAATTGCAGGATCGAGATCGGCAATCTGTTCAACCAAGCTAACGCTCGGGTTAATGTCGCAGTTGTCAGCCACTTCAACGTCGTCGGCTGAAGCTGCTGGAACGTTGTCGCACTCTACGGTGATTTCCGCTGCAGGAGTTTCTGTGAACTCAGGTGCAGTTTCGTCGTCGATGACAATGGTTTGAGTCGCTTGAGCCATGTTGCCACACGCGTCGATGGCAGTCCAAGTGCGCGTTACAGTCAACGGACAAGACTCTCCTTCAATTTCTTGGGTCATGGTAACCGGCACTTCAGTGTCGCAGTTATCAATAGCCGTTACATCAACAGTTGAAGGCAAGCTACCGCATTCTTCAGTAACGTCTGCAGGCACACCAACAAGCACAGGGGCTTCGTTGTCAACCACGGTAATCACTTGAGTCGTGCTGCTTGAGTTTCCACAAGCGTCAATTGCAGTCCAAGTGCGTGTGATGGTGTAAGGACAGCCGGTTCCGATGGTTTCTTCCATCGAAACAACAGGATTTGCGTCACAGTTGTCGGTTGCGGTCAATTCAGCTGCTGCAGGAATCATGCCACAGTCAACGGTTGCGTCAGCAGGAGTTCCAACAATCACCGGCGCAGTTGTGTCGCTGATGGTGATGGTTTGGCTCACGGTCACGCTGTTTCCGCAGTCATCGATAGCTGTCCATTGACGCTCAATAACCTCGCCACATTCGGTCACGTTAGTGATTGAAGAGCTTGGGATGATTTCAAGTGACTGGTCGCAATTGTCGGTGAAGATCGGCTGTTCGCTAGGGATGTCATCGTCACACTCAATTACCACTGAAGCTGGCACGAAGATGGCTTCCGGGTTGGTGGTGTCGATGATGGTGACGTTCTGAACCACTTCAGACACGTTGCCACATGCATCAATAGCTGTCCAAGTGCGAACGAGGGTCTCACCACATTCGTTTTGGATAGTCATCGCTGACAATGATACAACAGGGTTGTTATCACAGTTGTCAATAGCAGTTGGTAATACAGATGGCACTTCCTCATCGCACTCGATGGTGATATCTGCAGGAACTCCGAAGATTTCAGGCGCAGTGGTATCAACAAAGTTGATGGTCAAAGTGCGAACGGCTTCGTTGCCACAAGCGTCAATGGCTGTCCAGGTGTACACCTCGGTGCGCTCGTTGGCGCAGTCACCTTGAATCGTTTCCATTGAAGGAACCAAAACCACGTTCTCGTCACAGTTGTCTACAACGGTTGGCTGTACGATTACCGGCTGAACATCGCATTCAACGGTCAGTACCTCATCCTCGCCAGAGATAACCGGAGCCTCAGTATCGATGATGGTGATGGTTTGAGCAGATGAGCTCGCGTTGCCACATGCATCGGTCGCCGTGAAAATACGTAGGAAGGTAAACGGACAGTCGCCTGTAATTGGGGTGTCAACGTAAGTAATGACCGGCTCCGAACAGTCGTCGAAAGCTGTTGCCATACCGGTCACATCAGGCGTAGTTGCAGAGGCACAGTCGATGGTAATGTCGGCTGGGCAGTTGATAATTGGATCTGCGAAGTCATTCACAGTAATCAACTGAACACACGAGTCGCTGTTTCCGCAAGCATCAATCGCAGTCCAAGTGCGCTCGAAGGTCGAAGGACAGTCACCACTAACAGGTCCGTCAGCGAAGGTGATTTCTACCGCAGAGCAATCGTCGGTCGCAGTAGCGAATCCGGCGAACTCAGGAGCTGATGAGCCGTTGTCGCAGTTTACTACGTAAGCTGCAGGGCAGACAATTACAGGTGCAGTCGTGTCAACTTTCTCGATGAACTGAACCGCAACTGAGGTATTTCCGCAGTTATCAACGGCTACGAACGTGCGCTCAATAATTGTGCCGCAGTCGTTCACTTCAACGTTGTCGGTGAAGGTCACCAATACATCGTCGTCACAGTTGTCAATGGCCAATGCGTTGTCAGTTGGCAATGCATCGTTGCAATCAATCACAACATCTACAGGTACCGAAGTAAACTCAGGCTCAGTGGTATCAACAAAGTTGATGGTCAAGGTGCGTACGGCTTCGTTTCCGCATGC
>DAITMF010000017.1:0-57053 GCA_036835325.1 Flavobacteriales bacterium | reverse complement strand
TCAATCGGTTCGTTCGGGGTTTCCATGCGGTTCGTTCGGTGCAAAGTACGTGAATGCTGCGCATTTCCGATTTTTACAGCATGAAATACGGCAAACTCGATGGCGTTGACGGGCTTGATTTGCGCTTGCCCGCTGACCACCCGCAAACCCAACGGCTGCTGCGCCATGCCCCGGGCAAACCCCTCGAGGTGCGCGTGGGCGGCACCATGTGGAACATTCCCGAGTGGAAGGGCAAAATTTACCCGGCCAAACTCGCACAAAAAGACATGCCGCTGTGGTACTGCAAGCAATTCGGCACACTTGAGTTGAACGCTACGCACTACAAGATTCATCCGCCCGAGACCTTGGCGAAATGGGCAGGCTACGCCGATGACGACTTTCGGTTTTGTCCGAAATTTCCCCAACTCATCACCCACTACCGGCGCTTCAACAACTGCGAAGGCCTCACCGATGAATTCATTGAGGCGCTGTTGGCCTTGGGCGTGAAGCGCGGCCCTTGCTTCATTCAACTGCCGCCCAATTTCGCGCCCAAAAGTGCCCCGGTACTCATCGACTACCTGCGCCGCTGGCCACGCGAACTGGCCTTGGCTGTTGAATTCAGACACCCCGATTGGTTTACGGACGACGCAGCCGCAGAAAACGTATGGCGTGCGATGGAAGAATTGGGCATCGGCGCGGTGATTTCTGACACGGCCGGACGTCGCGATGCCGTGCACATGCGCGTCACGGCGCCCTTTTTACTGCTCCGCTTCGGCGGCAATGACCTCCACCCGAGCGATGAAACACGTTTGAACGAATGGGCCGCCCGCATTGCCGACTGGCACACCGGCGGTCTCACTGAGGTGCACCTGCTCATGCACCAACCCAACAGCGTCACCACGCCCGAGAGCTGCGCGCTCTTTGCCGCCGCCATGCAACGCCACCTCAACGTACAAATAAGGCTGCCCCGATCTCCGGAGCAGCCTTCGTTGTTTTGATTGGCGTGCAGTACTTACGACTCGCGGCCGTGGCACTGCTTGTATTTCTTACCTGAACCGCACGGACAAGCGTCATTGCGGCCAATGGTTTTCTCGGTTTTGCGCGGCTGCACAATCGGCTGCTGACGTCCAACGTTCTGAGCAGCTTGGCGCATCTGCGCCGAGGCCTGAGCGATGTTGTCAACGTCTTGCTTGTTGGTTTGCAGGCGCTGGGGCTCTTCGCGACGCGGCTCGGGTGCGCGTTGCACGTTCTCAACCCGTGCCGGCAATTGGGCCTTCATGAGGAAGGAAGCCACATCACCATTGAGCTTGGCAATCATCGCCGTAAACAACCGGTACGACTCGAACTTGTAAATGAGCAGCGGATCTTTCTGCTCAAATCGGGCGTGCTGCACGTTGGTGCGCAGGTCGTCCATCGAACGGAGGTGTTCTTTCCACGAATTGTCGAGCATTGAAAGCACTACGTTCTTTTCGAGTGAATGAACGAGCTCGCGGCCTTGTGTGGCGTACGCCTTCTCTATGTTTGCAACGATTTGCAAGCCGCGCACACCATCGGTAAACGGCACGGCCATGTTGGCGAACTCGTTGCGGGCATCTTCGTAAACGCGCTGAATAACAGGGTAGGCCTCTTGGCGCAAGTCATCGAGGCGACGGCGGTAAACGTCTTCGGCTGCTTGGAAAAGCCCGTTTGCCAGTTGGTCGGGCGCGCTGCTGCCAAAGGTGCGCTCATCGAAGGGCGACTCCATGCCGAAATCTTTCAGCACCGCCAAACGGAAGCCGTCAAAGTCTTTCGCATCGTGGTGGGCAAGTACGGTGGCTTCGGCCAGTTCGTAGAACATGTTGGCGATATCGAAGCGGAGGCGTTCGCCGTAGAGTGCATTGCGGCGGCGGCGGTAAATGACCTCGCGCTGCGAGTTCATCACGTCGTCGTATTCAAGCAAGCGCTTACGGATGCCGAAGTTGTTTTCTTCAACCTTCTTCTGGGCGCGTTCGATCGACTTGGTGATCATCGAGTGCTGAATCACTTCGCCTTCTTCGATGCCCATGCGGTCCATCAATTTGGCGATGCGATCAGAGCCAAACAAGCGCATCAAGTCGTCTTCGAGCGACACATAGAACTGGCTGCTGCCAGGGTCACCTTGACGGCCTGAACGACCGCGCAACTGGCGGTCAACGCGCCGTGAGTCGTGGCGCTCGGTACCGATGATGGCCAAACCACCGGCGGCCTTCACCTCGGCGGTGAGCTTGATGTCGGTACCGCGACCGGCCATGTTGGTGGCGATGGTAATCACCCCCGGACGACCCGCAGCGGCCACAATCTCGGCTTCACGCTGGTGCAGCTTGGCGTTCAACACCTGGTGGTCAACCTTGCGAATGGTGAGCATCTTCGACAAGAGCTCCGACACTTCAACGGTGGTGGTACCTACAAGTACCGGACGCCCCTCGTCGCGCAGCTTCACAATGTCGTCAATCACGGCGTTGTACTTCTCGCGCTTGGTGCGGTACACAAGGTCTTGCTGGTCTTTGCGCTGCATCGGACGGTTGGTCGGGATGATCATCACATCCAACTTGTAAATGTCCCACAACTCTTGCGCCTCGGTTTCGGCGGTACCGGTCATACCGGCGAGCTTGTGGTACATGCGGAAGTAGTTCTGCAGTGTGATGGTGGCGTAGGTTTGGGTAGCTGCTTCTACGCGCACATTTTCTTTGGCTTCGATGGCCTGGTGCAAACCGTCAGAGTAGCGGCGGCCTTCCATGATACGGCCGGTTTGCTCGTCAACGATTTTCACTTTGTTGTCCATCACCACGTAATCAATGTCTTTCTCAAACAGCGCGTAGGCCTTGAGCAATTGGTTGATGGTGTGCACGCGGGCCGACTTCACCGAGAAGTCGTTGATGAGTTCTTCTTTTTTCTTGAGTTTTTCGTCGTCAGAAAGGCCGCTGTTGTCAACATTGACAAGTTCGGTAGCGATGTCGGGCAGGGCGAAGAACTGGTCGTCTTCCATGTTGCGCGAAATCAGCTCGAGGCCTTTCTCGGTGAGTTCGATTTGGTTGTTTTTTTCATCGATGACGAAGAAGAGTTCGGCATCGGCCTTGGGCATCTCGCGCTTGTTGTCTTGGAGGTAGAAGCCCTCGGTTTTGAGGAGGGTTTGCTTCATGCCTTCCTCACTGAGGAATTTCACGAGCGCACGGTTCTTCGGCAAACCGCGGTAAGCGCGGAAGAGCGAGAGCGCTCCTTCTTGGGTCGCGGCTTTGTCGGAATTGCCATCGCCGAGCTTGTTTTTGGCTTCGGCAAGGAATTGGGTCACGACCTGCTTTTGTGCATTGACGAGCAATTGCACCTTCGGTTTCAGGGCGTCGTATTCTTGTTGGTCGCCTTTTGGGGTTGGCCCTGAGATGATAAGCGGGGTACGGGCTTCATCGATCAACACCGAGTCAACCTCATCGACGATGGCGAAGTGGTGTTTGCGCTGTACGAGGTGTGTTGGGTCGCCTGCCATATTGTCGCGCAGGTAGTCGAAACCGAACTCGTTGTTGGTGCCGTAGGTGATGTCAGAGTTGTAAGCGCGGCGACGGGCATCGGAGTTGGGCTGGTGCTTGTCGATGCAATCAACGCGCATGCCGTGGAATTCGAACAGCGGCCCCATCCATTCGCTGTCGCGTCGGGCGAGGTAATCGTTCACGGTCACCACGTGCACGCCTTTTCCGGCGAGGGCATTGAGGAATACCGGCAGGGTCGCCACGAGGGTTTTGCCTTCACCGGTTTGCATCTCGGCCACCTTGCCGCGGTGAAGGGCGATACCGCCCACAAGCTGCACATCGTAGTGCATCATGTCCCACACGACTTCTGTGCCGGCGGCATCCCATGTGTGGTGCCAAACGGCTTCGCTGCCGTTGATTTCGACCGAGTTGCGGCGCGAAGCGATTTCGCGGTCGAAATCAGTGGCTGTAACCCGAATAGCCTTGTCTTCACGCCAGCGGCGGGCGGTTTCTTTGACTACGGCGTAGGCTTCGGGGAGGATTTCAGCGAGCACCTCTTCGATGCGCGTGTTGATGTCTTTTCCAATAGCGTCAACGCGCTCATAAATGGCTTCTTTGGCATCGAGCGCGCCATCGTCCATCGCATCGGCTTGCACCTTGAGTTGGTTAATCTCTTCTTCAAGCGGATGTATCGCTTCGCGGATGCGGAGCTTCATGGCTTCGGTACGGCGGCGAAGGTCATTCGACGATTCGTTCTTGAGGGTTGCGAAGACTTCGTTGATGCGGTCAACGATCGGCTGTACCTCTTGGATATCTTTTTCGGCCTTGTCGCCGAGGACCTTCTTGAGGATTTTGCTTAGGGTTCCTAACATGGGGTTCGGATACGTATATTACAAAGTTGCGTTGCAGCGGGAGCAAAAATACAATCTTCGGTGGCCCGCAGGCCAAAACACACGGCGAAAATGATGCCATCCATTTGAAAGGCGACACACTGTCAGTTTACCCCCTTCCGAGCGTGTTAAATCGTCACCAATAAAACGTTAAAATCTCCGGTCGAAGGTAAAAAAGGGCATTTTGTGGATGACGGCACAGCGCATCCATCCACCCAAAAAATGAGCAAATTCAAGGGCTTCAGCCCTCTTTCGGACGGTAATGTCTAAAACTGTGCCAAAAAAGTAGGGCAATGAGAGGTTAATAACAACAGTCATTTTTTAGAGCGTGTAGGTTTCACGAACGTTTCACGCCATTGTCCTACATCGGTGTTCAAAACTTCGGGTCAATGTGAATTGTTTAAGGTTGACTCAAGGGTGGTTATTGGCAACTTTTGTAAGGCCGGTTGACGCTAGCGGATCTCTCCCAAAGCACCAGGTTTAACCCCCTGAGAACCACGGCAATTCAACGAAGTTCAACAATAATTAACCCGCAAACGAGGTTTTCAATAAACAGCGTAATGGATCAACTAGCCCCCAAACCCATGGAACAAGAAAAGCAAATGGCCATTGAAGAGGTGCTCCCAAAGAACACAACGGTGGAGGAGCCCATTCTGACCGACAACCCGAACCGCTTCGTGTTGTTTCCGATTGAACATGACGACATCTGGAATTTCTACAAGAAATCAGAAGCGTGCTTTTGGACTGCCGAGGAGATTGATTTGGGGGCTGACCTGGTAGACTGGAACACCAAGCTGAACGAAGATGAGCGTTACTTTGTGAAGCACGTGCTTGCGTTCTTCGCGGCCAGCGACGGCATCGTGAACGAAAACCTCGCCGAGAACTTCGTGGCTGAAGTGCAGTACACCGAGGCCAAATTCTTCTACGGTTTCCAAATCATGATGGAGAACATCCACTCGGAGACCTACTCGCTGCTGATTGACACCTACATTCAAGACAATACCGAGAAGAAGCGCTTGTTCAACGCCATCGAAACCCTCGAATGCGTAAGGCAAAAAGCCGACTGGGCGTTGAACTGGATTGAAAACGGCAGCTTCGCCGAGCGTTTGGTGGCCTTCGCCGCAGTGGAGGGCATCTTCTTCTCAGGCAGCTTCTGCAGCATCTTCTGGTTGAAAAAACGCGGCTTGATGCCGGGCCTCAGCTTCAGCAATGAGCTGATTTCACGCGACGAAGGCATGCACTGCGATTTCGCTTGCTTGCTGTACAACAACCACCTCGTGAACAAGCTGCCCAAGAAAACCGTTGAGAAAATCATCACCGACGCGGTAGCCATTGAGAAAGACTTCATCATCGATGCACTTCCTGTGAAGCTCATAGGCATGAACTCTGACTTGATGTCGCAGTACATCGAATTTGTTGCTGACCGCTTGCTCGTTGAGCTCGGCAACGATAAGGTGTACAACGTAAACAATCCGTTTGACTTCATGGATCTCATCTCGCTACAGGGTAAAACCAACTTCTTCGAGAAGCGTGTGGCTGAGTACCAAAAAGCAGGTGTAGCCAATGGCGCATCGGCTTCGAGCCAAGAATTCACGATGGACGCCGACTTCTAACCCGCCTGCCCCAAAACGTACTTCACCTATTGTCGGCACTTCTGGAAACGGAGGTGTCAAAGGGGATTCTTCCCCTAAAACAAGCCTTATTTAGAACCACCAAAGAGGAGCCATTATGTTTGTAGTTAAGCGCGACGGCCGCAAAGAAGCGGTCAAGTTTGACAAGATCACCGCACGCATCAAAAAGCTGTGCTACGGTCTTCACCCATCTGTCGACCCTACCAAAATCGCCATGCGCGTTATTGAAGGGGTGTACGACGGTGTGAGCACATCGCAACTCGATAACCTCGCTGCCGAGGTGGCCGCCACCAACGCGGTGAACCACCCCGATTACGCCCTGCTGGCGTCGCGCATCGCGGTTTCGAACCTGCACAAAAACACCAAGAAGTCGTTCACCGAAGTGATGAGCGACCTCTACAACTACGTTGACCCGAAAACCAGCCAACGCGCTTCGCTGATTGCCGAAGACGTAATGGAGGTAATCAACGCCAACAGCGAATTCCTCGATTCTACCATCATCTACGACCGCGATTTCAACTACGACTACTTCGGGTTCAAAACCCTGGAGCGTTCGTACCTCCTGAAACTCGACGGCATGGTTTCTGAACGTCCGCAGCACATGCTCCTCCGTGTGGCTGTAGGTATTCACAAAGACGACCTCGAATCGGTGGTTGAAACCTACAACATGATGAGCGAGGGCTGGTTTACCCACGCTACCCCAACCCTGTTCAATTCAGGCACGCCCAAGCCGCAGATGTCGAGCTGCTTCTTGCTCACCATGAAAGAAGACAGCATCGGCGGTATCTACGATACCCTCAAGGCCTGCGCCCAAATTTCACAAAACGCCGGTGGTATCGGCTTGGCCATTCACGACATCCGCGCGAAAGGTTCGTACATCAAAGGCACCAACGGCACCTCAAACGGTATCGTGCCCATGCTCCGCGTGTACAACGACACCGCTCGCTACGTTGACCAAGGCGGTGGCAAGCGCAAAGGCTCGTTCGCGATTTACATCGAGCCGTGGCATGCCGATATCCACGACTTCCTCGACCTGAAGAAAAACCACGGAAAAGAAGAACTCCGTGCACGTGACTTGTTCTTCGCTCTTTGGGTGCCCGACCTGTTCATGAAGCGCGTGAAAGAAGACGGCCAGTGGACGCTCATGTGCCCCAACGAATGTCCGGGATTGACCAATACGTGGGGTCCTGAATTCGAAGCCCTTTACACCAAGTACGAGAAAGAAGGCCGTGGCCGCACAACTATGCGCGCCCAAGAATTGTGGCAACAAATTGTGGAGTCGCAAATCGAAACCGGCACACCGTACATGCTGTACAAAGACGCCGCCAATGGCAAGTCAAACCAGCAAAACCTCGGTACCATTCGCTCGTCAAACCTCTGCACCGAAATCATCGAGTACACCGCACCTGACGAAGTGGCCGTGTGCAACCTCGCGTCAATCGCCTTGCCAATGTTCGTGAAGAACGGCGAGTTTGACCATGATAAGCTCTTCGAGGTGACCTACCGCGTTACCTGCAACCTGAACCGCATCATCGACCGCAACTACTACCCGATTCCTGAAGCGCGCAAGTCAAACATGCGCCACCGCCCCATCGGAATCGGTGTGCAAGGCCTCGCCGATGCGTTCATCATGATGCGCTACCCCTTCGAGTCAGAAGAAGCCCGCAACCTCAACCGCGACATCTTCGAGACCATCTATTACGCATCCGCGACAGCGTCAAAAGACCTCGCAATCGCCGAAGGGCCCTACGAAACCTTTGACGGCTCGCCCGCATCAAAAGGCATCCTCCAGTTCGACATGTGGGGCGTGCAGCCGAGCAAGCGCTGGGAATGGAACACCCTCAAAGAGGAAATCAAGAAACACGGTATGCGCAACTCGTTGCTCCTCGCTCCGATGCCAACCGCTTCTACTGCGCAAATCCTCGGCAACAACGAGTGCTTCGAGCCCTACACCTCAAACATGTACAACCGCCGCGTGCTCTCAGGCGAGTTCATCGTGGTCAACAAGCACCTGCTGCGCGACCTCAGCAAACTCGGCCTCTGGAACGATGAGATGAAAAACAAAATCATCGCCAACAACGGCTCGGTACAGAACATCAACGAGATTCCAGATAACCTCAAAGCGATTTACAAAACCGCTTGGGAGATCTCTCAGAAAACCATCATCGACATGGCTGCCGACCGCGGCGCCTTCATCTGCCAGTCGCAGTCGCTGAACATCTTCATGGAAAATGCAAACTTCCAGAAGCTGACCTCAATGCACTTCTACGGCTGGAGCAAAGGCCTCAAAACCGGCATGTACTACCTCCGCACCAAGGCCGCACGCGATGCCATCAAATTCACTGTCGACAAGAAGTACCAAGAGGCACCCGCCCCGACAGCAAAGCAACAGTCAATGGCCGACCAGCAGAACGAAGCCGCTATCGCGTGCTCAATCGAAAACGGTCCTGACTGCGAAATGTGCAGCGGATAAGAAGCGTTGACCCTTACACTCAAGCAAAAAGGGAGGCCATGTGCCTCCCTTTTTTTGCCCCATACCCACCAAATACCCTGTTTGTGGGATTGTGTAGAACGATTCTAAACAGCAGTTTTGCACCGCAGTTTGGCCAAGCCTGCATGACCCTCAAAAACACACAACGATGAAATTCGCACTTCGAACCGTCCTTCCTTTCGCAGCAGCACTGCTCGCACTCAGTTCATGCAAAAAAGATGAAGAGCCTGAACCCACACCCACTGCACCCGGCCTTCAAATCCCTACCAGCTACAGCTCGCCCAACTACGATACCCACACAACGGCAGAGTACGGTGTGCGTGCCCAGCTCGCCGCACTCGGTAGCTACATGAAACAGCCCGAAAGTGCAAATGCCACCATCCATGAAGAGAGCCAAATGAACAGCATCTTCACCACCGGAACGCCCTCTTTGGCTGATCTCACTCCTGAGTACTTCGAGGCGATTGTGGTTGACCAGCTCTTCCCCGAGATTGCTTCTTCAAGTGGTAACACCTACGACCCCTTCCAAGGCGCTACTGCCACCGTTGGCGGGGTGTACGGCAACCGTTTGCTCAACCGCCGCGCCAAAGAAAGCTTGCAAGAGGTTGAGAAAGGCCTCTTTGAAGCCGCTTTGTACAACCACTTCCTCACGCTCACTGAAGGTGAACTCACGGTCGAGACCGTTGACAGGATGATCGCCATTTACGGTGCGCACCCGAACTTCCCCAACACCAGTACCGCCGCCAACACGCCTACACCCGATGCCTTTTTGGCGCTGTATGCGGCCCGTCGCGACAAAAACGACGGTACCGGCTTCTACACACGCACCCGTGATCAATTCATCCGTCTGAAAGCGGCCATTGAAGCCGGATCAGCCTTCAACGCCGATCGCGACGACGCCATCACCAAACTCAAAGAAATCATCGAGAGCGGTGTCATGGCAACAGCGATTTACTACGGCCATGCAGCTACCAGCAAGCTAACATCGAGCAACCCGGTAGCCACTACCTACAGCGGTGCACTGCACGACCTCTCTGAAGCCGTTGGCTTTGTGCACGGATGGCGCGCCGTACCACAACAGCACCGCACCATCACCGATGCACAGATTGACCAGGTGCTCGAACTCCTGCTCGCTCCACCATCAACCGAAGGCACGATGTACAACTACATCACCGATAGCTTCGGCACCGTACCGAACATCATCGAATACCAAGAAATCCTCCAAAACACCTACGGCTTCACCGACGCCGAAGTGGAAGGCTTCAAACAAAACTGGATTGCCGTCCAGGGCAGATAAGTTCATTTCAGGTCTTTGAACGTCCGGTGCTTCATACGAGGCACCGGACTTTGTCAACTACATCCCCATGAGAACCCCACTTCTTTACATCAGCTTCGGATTGATTGTGTTGATTTCCGCTATCGCGGGATGCAAAAAAGACGATTCTGAGCCCACCGCACCGTTTGACCGCCGCGCGATGCTGGTGAACTACGGTCAGAACATCATCATCCCCGCGGTGGGCATCGCAGATGCCAGCACGGCACAGCTCAACACCGCCGTGACGGCCTTCACCGCTTCGCCAAATGAAACCACCCTCGCCGCGGCCCACAGCGCATGGCAGCAAGCCTACCTTGACTTCATGAAGGTCAACAGCTTCAATTTTGGTCCGGGTGGGGAAGCCGGCCTCGCCAAAAGCATCACCGAAGAAGTCGCCACCTGGCCGGCCAACACGGCCTTGATCGAAGCCAACATCGCCGCAGGAAACAGCGCTTTGAACGACTTCAACCGCGACAACCGCGGCTTTCACGGCATCGACTACCTGCTTTTCGCCGAAGATGCAGCCACCACCCTGGCAGCCTTTGCCGATGCCAACCGCCGCGCCTACCTCACCGCTGTGAGCAACCGCCTTGCCAACCAAATGAGTGCCTTCAACGCTGCTTGGAACAACGGCTACCTTGCCGAGTTCATCGGCAACACGGGTACCGACGTTGGCAGCTCAACCTCACAGCTCTACAACGAGTTTGTAAAGAGCTTCGAGGCCCTCAAGAACTTCAAAGTGGCGCTGCCGTTGGGCCTCCGCGCCGGACAAACACAGGCCGAGCCGCAGCTCGTGGAAGCCCGCTACAGCGCACTCTCGCTGGCCTGCCTGCGCGCCCACCACGAAGCACTCGTTGACCTCTGGTACGGACGCAACTTTGCCGGTACCGATGGCATCGGCTGGCGCGAGTACATCGCCAGTGTTGACGGAGGAGACGCCCTCATCGCATCAACAGAAGCGCAGTTGGCACAGATTGATGCTGCACTGAACGCTCTGCCCGATTCGCCCTCGTTCGAAGCCCAAATCGACAGCAACTTCGACGCCCTCAACACCCTGCACACACGCCTGCAGCAGCACACCCGCTTCTTCAAAAGCGACATGAGCAGCTTGCTCGGCATCACCATCACCTTCAGCAGCGGAGACGGAGACTAAACCAGCACTATGGATTGGAGAGCGCGCCTGTCGCCCTACCTGTTTGATTCCAATCACATTGCGCCGTTGACCACGTTCAGAGTGGTCTTCGGCGCTTTAATGCTGTTTAGCACCCTGAGGTTCATGCTGCTCGGCTGGATCGAAGACCACTACACCAATCCCGTCTTCCATTTCAGTTATTACGGCTTCGAATGGGTAAAGCCATTTTCGGTTGATGCCATGTACGCCTTGCACGTTCTCTTGTGCCTCGCGGCTATTGGCGTCATGCTTGGCGCCTTCTACCGCATCAGTGCCGTGCTCGTGTTTGTGCTCTTCACCTATTTTGAACTGATTGACCTCACCTACTACCTCAACCATTACTACTTTGTGAGTTTGGTGAGTTTGCTGCTCATCTTCTTGCCGGCGCACCGCTACGGCTCCATCGACGCGTGGCGCAACCCCAGCCTCCGTAGCGATCACATGCCGGCTTATGCCATTAACATCTTGAAGTTCCAGCTTGGGTTGGTGTACTTCTACGCCGGCCTCGCCAAAATCAATTCCACCTGGCTCATCGATGCCATGCCCTTGCGCATTTGGCTACCGGCCGCCGACCAACTGCCGGTGTTGGGTCCGTTTTTCGCGTGGGACTGCGCCCCGTGGGTGTTTTCATGGGCTGGCATGCTGTACGACGTCAGCATCCCCTTCCTTTTGCTCTGGCGAAAAACCCGTGTTTTGGCCTACCTCGCTGTCATTGGTTTTCACGCCGTGACCGGCTGGCTCTTTCAAATCGGCGTTTTTCCGCTGGTGATGATTGGGGCAACACTCATCTTCTTCTCTGAAGAATGGCATCTGCGCCTCTGGAAGCCGCTCATCCATCCATCCCAAACAGAAAAAAAAGAAACTGCAATCCGGTGGCCGAGCGCTTTGGCAACGGTCATCGGCATCTATTGCCTCTTTCAACTGCTCTTTCCGTGGCGCTTCGTGCTCTACCCCGGAAACCTGTTTTGGACAGAAGAGGGCTACCGCTTCGGCTGGCGTGTGATGCTCATGGAAAAGGCCGGCACCGCCACATTTTATGTTCGGGATGGGATGGATGGACGTGAGGGGGTGGTGTTCAACGACGACTTTCTGAACCCCCACCAAGAGAAGCAAATGGCCATGCAGCCCGATATGATCGTTCAGTTTGCGCATTTTCTGGGTGAGCATTTCCGCCAAGGCGGGATGAGCGACCCACGGGTGCGCGCAGAGGTGTACGTGACCTTGAACGGAGCGCCGAGCAAACTGCTGTTTTCGGATACCTTGAACTTGCTTACCGTAACTGACGGATGGGCACCCAAAACCTGGTTGTATGCCCACGAGTAAGCTCTACATCGCCTGTGTTGCCCTGGTGTGTGCTGTGCTTTTCGGAGGCCGCGCAAACGCGCAAACGGCTACCCTGAGCGGACGACTGCAACTGCCGTACGCCACTCCCGTTGAGTTCACCTTGGTGGTGGTTCCGGAATTGCAGCGAAGTGCCGAAGTCGGAACCGACGGCCGTTTCACGTTCAACGAGATCCCCTACGGGACCTACACACTGCAGCTCAAGTCGATGCGGTTCTTTGCCGAAGACCGCAGCATTTCGGTGCAGTCGCCAACGGTCAAACTCGCGCTTCCAGTGCAGCTCACCACCACTGTTGAGCTGGGCCAGGCCGAAGTGGCTACTGAGCTCGAGGCCCAATTTGGCATCGCCTACATCGAGCGCTTCCGCGAATTCACGCTCTACGAAGCGAAGAAACACGAGGTCATTTTGCTGCCCAACCTCACGGCCAACACCGCCACCAACAATCCGCGACAGATCTTTGGCGGCATTACCGGCCTGAACATCTGGGAGAGCGACGGAGCCGGTTTGCAGCTCGGCATCGGCGGTCGTGGTCTCAATCCCAACCGCACATCGAACTTCAACACCCGCCAAAACGGCTACGACATCAGTGCCGACGCGCTGGGATATCCTGAGAGCTACTACACCCCACCCGCTGAAGTGCTTGAGCGCATTGAAGTGATTCGCGGGGCCGCTTCGCTGCAGTACGGCACTCAATTTGGCGGCATGATCAACTTCGTCTTCCGCGAAGCGGAAACGCAAAAACCCTTTGCCTACACCGGTCGGCACAGCTACGGCTCATGGAACTTCATCAACAGCTTCAACTTGTTCAGCGGCACCCTCGCCAAAGGCAAATTGAACTACTTCGCTTATTACCAGCGCAAGCAAGGCGACGGCTGGCGACCCAACAGCGAATTTGCCCTCAACAGCGGCTTTGTGCGCTTGGGCTACACCCCCAACAAACGCCACAACCTGAAGCTCGAATTCACGCGCATGCACTACTTGGCCCAGCAGCCCGGCGGTTTGACCGACGCTCAGTTTGCCATTGATCCGCTCATCAGCAACCGCAGCCGAAACTGGTTCGATGTCGATTGGACGCTCATCGCGCTCGATTACACACACACCTTCAACAGCACATCGAAGGCTAACCTCAAAGCCTTTGCGCTCGACGCCTCCCGAAAAGCCGTTGGCAACCTCGAACGCATCAACGTGCTCGATTTCAATGGCAACCGCACCCTCATTGAAGGCAATTTCAACAACGTGGCCGTTGAGCTGCGCTACCTCAAAGAATTTGAACTGCTCAAGCTCAACCACGCCCTCGTGACCGGTGTACGACTCTACCGCGGACATACCGAAGCTTTGCAGGGCGACGCCGACAATGGCGATGGGCCCTCCTTCGAATTCCTCAACCGTCACCGACTGGAAGGAAGCGACTACACCTTTCCCAACCTCAACTACGCCTGGTTTCTTGAGAACGTAATTTCACTCAGCGAACGCTGGAGCATCACACCCGGCCTTCGTTTCGAACACATCGAAACACGCGCCGAAGGCTACTACCGCCAGCGTGTGTTTGACTTTGCCGGTAATGTCATTGCCGACCAAAGCATCAACGAACAACTGGAGCGCAACCGAAGCTTCCTAATAGCAGGCATTGGCAGCCAATTCAAGATCAATGACCGCTTGTCGCTCTATGCCAATGCCTCCCAAAATTACCGCGCCATCAACTTCTCTGACCTGCGCATTGCCAACCCCAACTTTCGCATCGACCCCGAACTGAGCGACGAGCGCGGCTATACAGCCGATTTGGGCTTTCGCGGCCGCATTGACCAGATACTGCGCTTTGAAGTCACTGCATTTTACCTGTACTACAACAACCGAATTGGGCAAATCTTGCAGGCCGATGTCCCGCCTTTGTACATTGACTACCGCTTCCGCACCAACGTGAGCGCTTCGCGCACCCTCGGCATTGAAGCCTACGCGGCCCTGAACCTAAAGCGCTGGCTCTTGAGCACCCGTGACAAGTGGATGCTTACGGCCTTCGTCAACACAGCCTACATTGATGCTCGCTACGTGAACAGCCGAAACAACGGTATCGACGGCAACAAGGTTGAAATGGTGCCCGATCTCATCGTAAGGTCAGGCATTACGGCAGGTTACGACAAGTTCACAGCAAGCTTTCAGTTTAACTACACCTCAGAGCACTTTAGCGACGCCAGCAATGCCGTGCGCACGGCCACCGCGGTTGAAGGTTTGATTCCGGCATACTCCGTGAGCGACGTCAGCGCGAAGTACCGCTTCTCTGAGCACATTCAAGTGGAGGCTTCATGCAACAACCTCTTCAATGCCATGTACTTCACGCGAAGGGCTGAAGCCTACCCCGGACCCGGTTTGTTACCGGCTGACGGACGCAGCTTTTACATCACTTTGCAAGTGCAACTTTAATTGTACAACTCAACTTCGTAGGCTTGGCCGTTGATGTCGAAGGTAGCGGTGCCGTCGTTGTTGAACGTCACATTCGCGGTGAAGTCGTAACTACCGCCATTGCTGCCGGCGATGTTAATTTGCGATACAGCGGTGCCGGCAATGATACGGCGCGTGGCCTTGTCAACGATTAAGTTTGTGTAGGTGGTGCTCACTGCCGTGTTGTAAATGCGGTTGCGACCGGTTTTGAGTTCGTGCGACCCCGAGCGTTGCGCAGTACCGTTGAGGGTTATGAGTTCATGGTCAGCGCCCACGTTGGTGGCCGTCCATGCACGGGTACCCATGGTTGAGCCCGATGAACGCGGAGCGTCGTACACACCATTGAATTGGCTATCCCACGCCAATGTGGTATCCATAGCTGTGCATTGTTTGTTAATGAGCCACGTATAGGTGAATTCACCTGTACGGCTACCGGTGGTTTTTACAAAGGTGCGGGTGACGGAGGCGGTTTGTCCGCAGTTCAACCCCGGCAAATCGTTGGCTACGTAAGCCATTTTAAGGTTGACTTCGTGCGCGAGACCACCGTTGTTGCCAGCAAGCGCGCTTTCGACTTCAGCGGCGGCTTCTTCTTCATCAATCCAGCGGTCTTTTTGGCAGGATGCGAACAGCAGTGCTGCGCACACAGCGAGCACTCCAAAACGGAATGTGGGGAGCTTAAACAATTTCATAGCGAGTTGTTGAGTGTACCAAAGGTAGAAGGAGGACGGATGATTTTATTCAGTCACCTACAAATTTGACGCCAAAGCTGCCCATGGGTTTAATCGGGTTATCGAATTGAGCTGCCTATATTTGCGGCAAACTTCAGCCATGGCACGCGTTCTGACCGGAATTCAAAGCACAGGAACTCCCCACCTCGGGAACATCCTCGGGGCCATTGCTCCCGCCATTGCGATGGCGAATGACCCCGCCAATGACTCTTTCCTGTTTATCGCCGACATGCACTCGCTCACCCAAATCAAGGATGCCGATGTGCTGCGCGAAAACACCTACTCGGTCGCCGCTACGTGGCTGGCATTTGGATTGAATCCTGAAAAAACCGCTTTCTACCGCCAATCAGACATTCCGGAGGTAGCCGAGCTCACGTGGTACCTCTCGTGCTTCTACCCCTACCAACGGCTCACCTTGGCCCATTCATTCAAAGACAAGGCCGACCGCCTCGAAGACGTGAACGGAGGTCTATTCACCTACCCCATGCTCATGGCTGCCGACATTTTGCTCTACGACGCCGAGTATGTGCCCGTTGGCAAAGACCAGTTGCAGCACCTTGAGATGACCCGCGATGTGGCTTCGCGGTTCAACCACAAAATGGGTGAAACCTTTGTCATACCGAAAGACCTTGTGCAGGAAAACACCATGTACATTCCCGGTACCGACGGACATAAAATGAGCAAGTCGCGGCAAAACACCATCGACGTGTTTGCCGAAGACAAAGCGCTGAAAAACCTCATCAACAAGAACATCGTCACCGATGCGCTGGCGTTGGAAGACCCGAAAGACCCTGCATCCAACCCCATCCACCAGTTGTACACCTTGGTGGCCGGCGAAGCCGCCGGCGCCGAAATGGCCGAGAAGCTGCAGGCAGGCGGATACGGTTGGGGCCACGCCAAAACCGCCCTCCGCGAAGCGCTTACCGACCACTTCGCCAACGAACGAGAGCACTACCACACCCTGATGACCAATAAATCGCACATCGACGAAGCCCTCGCAACCGGCGCGGCAAAAGCCCGTGAAGTCGCCCGCGAAGTGCTCGAACGGGTGCGTGAAAAACTCGGCATGGGAATGCCCAAAACCCGCTAACATGGCTGTGATATTACCCGTCAACGGTGTTGAGCCGCGTTTCGGAACCAACTGCTTCATCGCACCCAATGCTACCATCGTAGGCGATGTGGTGTGCGGCGACGAGTGCAGCTTTTGGTTCAATGCCGTGGTGCGCGGCGACGTGCACAGCATCCGCATCGGCAACCGCGTGAATGTGCAAGACGGCGCCGTGGTTCACTGCACCTACCAAAAAGCAGCAACCGAAATAGGCAATGAAGTCTCGATTGGCCACAATGCACTGGTGCACGGCTGCACCCTGCATGACCGTGTGTTGGTGGGCATGGGTGCCATTGTGATGGACGGCTGCGTGGTCGAAAGCGGTTCAATCATTGCCGCAGGAGCCGTGCTGCTTGAAGGTACTCATGTAGAAAGCGGAAGCATTTATGCCGGTGTACCCGCGAAACTTGTCAAGCGCATTGATGCCTCAGAGAGCCTTGCCAGACTTGAAAAACTGGCCGCGAACTACGTCATGTACAAAGACTGGTTCAGGAATTAGCATCTATTTGTATTTGCCAAATGAACCAATACAGCCTTACAGTGTTCTATTAATGAGAGTTAGTTAGGGTGGCCGCCCACCTCTCTAGGGCGGCAAATTGTAATAGTTTGGTTAAGGTTTAGCAGCCCCGGTGAATGCACCGGGGTTGTTTTTTAAGGGTAGCTTTGTACCATGGCCGAACTCGCTACCCAACACTTTCCAGTACTTCGCATGAGCTGTGCTGCCTGCGCAGGCAGCGTAGAAAAAACCCTCAACGCCATTGAGGGGGTATCAGAGGCCTCGGTAAACTATGCAAGCGCAACAGCAACCGTTCAGTACGACCCGCAGCTCACCAATCCTGAAGCCCTCAAACACGCTGTATTCAGCATCGGATACGAATTGCTCGACACCCCCGAAGGTTCGGGCGAAGCCGACGATCACCACGCGCAACGCTTGCGCGAACTTCGCACCACAACACTTGCGGCGGCGGCGCTCTCGGTTCCGCTTGTGGTACTTGCCATGGTGTTCATGCACCTCCCATGGAGCGGCTATGCGCAGGCCGTGCTCGCTACCCCCGTGATTGCGTGGTTTGGCCGATCGTTTTTCATCCGCGCAGCGAAACAACTGACCCACCGCCAAGTCAGCATGGATACGCTGGTAGCCCTCAGCACCGGCGTGGCCTACACCTTTAGTTTGTTCAACCTGTTCTTTCCGCACGTGCTTGAGCAACAAGGCATTGAACCCCACCTGTACTTCGAGGCGGCAGCCGTCATCATTACCTTTATTTTGCTGGGTAAACTGCTCGAAGAACGCGCACGTCAGCACACAGCCGATGCCCTTAAAAAACTCATCGGACTACAGCCCGCAACCGTGCTGCGCATCAACCCCGACGGCAGCGAAACAGAAGTCGCTCTCGCACTGGTCAGCATTGGCGATTTGATTCGCGTGAAACCCGGGCAACGCATTGCAGTCGACGGCCACCTTGCCGAAGGCGAATCGTACGTTGATGAACATATGCTCACCGGTGAGCCCCTGGCCGTGCTGAAAACGCCCGGCGATGCCGTATTCGCCGGCACCCTCAACCAAAAAGGCAGCTTTGTGCTTGAGGCGCGAAAAGTGGGCGCTTCAACCCTGCTCGCCCAAATCGTTGATCAAGTCAAAGCCGCCCAAGCGTCAAAAGCGCCTGTGCAGCAATATGTTGACCGCATCGCCGCTGTGTTCGTCCCAACAGTGATGGGCATCGCTGTGCTTTCGGCCATTTTGTGGTTCGTTTTTGGTGGGGAGGATGGATTCACACGCGGCCTCTTGGCCTTCATCACGGTGCTGGTCATTGCATGTCCGTGTGCACTCGGATTGGCCACCCCAACCGCACTGATGGTGGGCATAGGACGCGGTGCGCGCACGGGGATTCTCATCAAGGATGCCGCCAGCCTTGAAGCCCTCGAATACGTGACCGACGTAGTGCTCGACAAAACCGGGACCATTACCGAAGGCCGACCGCAAGTGGTTGATCAGCATTGGATGCACGCTGACCGCGCCTCCGCCAATGTGCTGTTGACCATGGAACAGCGCTCTGAACACCCGCTCGCAAGCGCCATCACCAGCGCACTGCACCTTGACCAACCCGCCGAGATTAAGGCCTTTGCAAGCCTCACCGGAAAGGGTGTAACCGCTGTTCACAACGGTATGCGGTTTTTCGTGGGCAACCTTCGACTGCTGACCGAAGCCCGCATCGAGCTCTCCACTGACCAGCGCACGCGCCTCGATGCATGGAGCCGCAAAGGCCACACGGTTGTCATCTTCTTCGACGAAAAAACCGTGCACGCCATGTTGGCCATTGCTGACCCTATAAAACCCGGCTCGGTGAAGGCCATCGAAAACCTCAAGCAGCACAAACTTACAGTGCACATGCTCACCGGAGACAGCGCAGCCACGGCCCAAAGCGTGGCCAATGCAACCGGCATTGCAAATGTGTCATCGGGCCTCCTCCCGGAAGAGAAAGCCGCACACATTCAGGCGCTGCAATCGAAAGGACGAAAAGTGGTCATGGTCGGCGATGGTATCAACGACAGCACCGCGCTCGCCACGGCACACGCCAGCATTGCGATGGGACATGGCACCGACATTGCTATGGACGTTGCGGGCATCACCATTGTATCGTCAGATCTGCGCAAGTTGCCTGAAGCCATTCGACTGGCGCAGCTCACAGGAAAGACAATTCGTCAGAATCTCTTTTGGGCGTTTGTGTACAATGTGCTCGGTATACCCTTGGCCGCAGGCGTGCTTTACCCCATCAACGGCTTTACGATCGATCCCATGGTGGCTGGGGCCGCGATGGCTTTGAGCAGTGTGAGTGTGGTGACGAACAGCTTGCTGCTGAATCGTCGGCGTTGATCACACGGTCATGTAGAGCATGCCGATTTCTTCTTTGCTCAGCAAGCGCCAACGACCGCGCGGTAGGTCTTTCTTGGTGAGGTTGGCAAACACCACACGATCGAGCTTCACCACCGTATAACCGAAGTGTTCGAAGATGCGGCGCACAATGCGGTTTCGGCCGGAATGGATTTCAATGCCTACCTCGAACGGATTGCTTCCGTCGCCCACATAGCTAACCGCATCGGCTTTGATAAAGCCGTCTTCAAGCTCAAAACCTGTGCGGATTTGATCGATGTGCGTTGACTTCACCTTTTGCGCCAAGGTCACGTGGTAAATCTTGCGCACATTGTTGCGCGGGTGCATGAGGCGCGTGGCCAACTCGCCATCGTTGGTAAAGAGCAAGAGGCCGGTTGTATTGCGGTCGAGCCGCCCAACGGGGAACAAACGCTCCTTGGTGGCGCCTTTGATGAGTGACATCACGGTGAGGCGCCCCTGTGGGTCATCCATCGTCGTGATCATGTTTTTGGGTTTGTTGAGGAGGACGTACTGCAGTTTTTCAGGGCTGATCAGTCCGCCGTCGTACCTCACTACATCACCGGGCATCACCTTGTAGCCCAATTCAGTGATGATCTCATCGTTTACAGTCACCACGCCTGTGGTAATGAGCACATCGGCTTCACGGCGCGAACACACCCCGCTGTTGGAGAGGTATTTGTTGAGGCGTATGGGGTCATTGTCTGACGGCGCCTTAACCGGAGCCGGCTTAGGAGCAGGTTTGCGCTTTTCACCGTAAGGCTTACCGAACTTCGACTTGCCGAACGAGGGTTTTCCGAACGCGGGCTTACCAAAGGCGGGTTTGCCAAACGCAGGCTTACCGGCAGCGGCTTTGCCTTCGCCTGCTTCCTTGCCTTCGGCCTTGTCTTTCGGCACTGACGCGTGTTTGCCGGCGTTTTTCCCCTTCACCTTTGGGGCTGCTCCTGTACGGTTCTTCTTGGCGCGCATGGTGATAAATTAGCTGGCGAAGGTACGAAGAATCAAGGTGATGGATTTCTTTTTGTTTTGGATGGATGAGCAAGCCACCGCTCCCTTTCGTACCTTTCGGTTACTGAGACCTTCTTATGAACCGAATATTGCTGGCCTTTGTGGCGTTTCTGGCACCTGTTGCACTGTGCAGTCAGGTTCTTATCAATGAAGTAAGCAACCGCAACTTCTCGATCGTCCTTGATGAAGACGAGGAATCCGAAGACTGGATTGAACTTTACAATGCCGGAAGCCAAGCAGTCAACCTCTCCGGTTACACGCTCAGTGACCAAGCGGATGACAGCAACCCCTTTGTCTTCGGGTCGTATACCCTTGAACCGGGCGCTCACTTGTTGGTGTTCTGCAGCGGAAAGAATCGCCAGTATTCCGATCCTTTTCAAGACGTTTTCTTCACCACCAATTTCACCCCGCAAGCAGGTTGGAACACCCATTTCTTTGACGCTCCATTTGTTTGGGACGGGGTTTCAGACCTCGTGGTAAACACCTGTTCGTACAACAATCAGCAGTACACCATCAACAGCGGTTTTCGGCAAACCGAACTGCCCTTCACATCAACGGTTGTGAGCTACAACGATGGCAGTGACGCTTCTTGCAGTGCCGGTGCAGGCGAAACGCACACGCGCAGACCCAACATCCGCTTCAACAATCAGCAAGTCGGCAATGGAAACAGCATAAACGGCCTCACCGACTACCCCGCCCCTTATGGCAACTGGTACTCGAGCGCCCGAAACCAAATGCTCTATCGGGCTGAAGAACTTCAAGCGGCAGGTCTGCAACCGGGAACGATCAACCAATTGGCCTTTGACGTGGCCGAAACCGAAGGCGAGTTTTACAGCTACTTCGCCATCTCCATTAAGCAATTGCCGCTTGACGAGATGAACAACCAGTTCATCGGGAACTCAGGCGCCTACTTCCACACGAATTTCAAAATCAGTTCAGCCGGTGAAACGGTGTTTCTCAGAAACAGCAATGGTGACTTAGTCGATGCCGTTTTTGTAAACTGTCCGGCGACCAATACCAGTACGGGCCGTATACCCGATGGTGGCAACAACGGCAACCTCTTCGCAAATGCCACGCCCGGTGCTCAAAACAGCGGCAATGCCTCCTCAGGCGTTGCCAACGCACCCATATTTTCGCTGCTCAGTGGCGTGTACCCAACGGTGCAGAGCGTGCTGATATCAAACCCCAACCTCGGCAACACTGAACTTCGCTACACCACTGACGGCAGCGAACCCCAGCCAACAAGCAGTTTGTACGACGGCACTGAATTGCCCATTTACCAATCGATGGTGATTCGGGCAAGGGTATTTAGTCCGGGCCTCGTGCCCAGCGAAACCGCCACAGCGAGCTACCTCATCAACGTATCGCATGCCACGCCCATCATTTCAGTGGCGGTTGATCCGCAGCATTTGTACGGCCCCTCAGGCATCTTCGAAAACTGGTGGGAAGATTGGGAGCGCTTCGCGCAGATGGCCTACTTCGATTCAACCACCGGCCATCCGTTGGTGTTTGAGCGCAGCGCAGCCATGCAAATCGACGGCGGCTGGGGAGGTAGCCGGTACCATCCGCAGCACTCCTTCCGACTTGAAATGGCGAAAGGCGCACTGAACGAGGAGCCGGTCAATCAGGTTCTCATCCCCCAAAAACAAGAACGCAGCCGATACAGCAAGCTTTACCTCCGAAACGGCAGCAACCAGTACTTGAATATCCCGTACAAAGACGGTGCCCTTACTGAAATCATCGCCGGCGAAACCAACAACTACAACTCGTCAATGCGTCCGGCCACAGTGTACATCAATGGCCAGTACTTCGGGCTGTACGAGATGCGGGAAAAACTAGATCGAGAATTCTATGAACTCGCTGACAATGCCCCGGGCAGTAGCGACGACATGGACCTTCTCTCGGTGAGTGCTTGGTACAACGGCGTGCTGCGCGCCGTCGCAGGCGATGCCCAAAACTACATTGATGACCTCATCGTCACCGAATCGCTTGATCCGCAAAGCGAGACCTACCTTAATGAAGTCGACAACTACTTCGACATGCAGTACTATACCGATTACATGATCGGTCAAGCCTGGATTGGCAACACCGACTGGCCTTGGAACAACATCAAAATACACCGCTCAGAAGGCACCGGAAACCGTTGGCGCTTCTCAACCATCGACCTCGAACTGAGTTTGAGCCCCAACGGGTGGACCGATTGCAACTTCAACGGTCTTCAGCACCTCTTCGACATCGGTGCCGACAACTGGTTCACACGGGTGTGGTACCGCAGTATGGAGAACGACGATTACCAAACATTTTTCATCACCCGTTTCGCCGATTTGCTCAATACGGCCTACCGACCTGAGCGATTGACCGCAATTGAAAACGCGTTCTTCAACCGGTTCGTGCTCGAAATGCCCAACACCTTTGCCCGGTGGGGCGACCCCTGGAATGTCAGCGGCGCGATGAACAACTTCATCAACAACCATGAAATTCTCGAAGACGAATTGTTGTGCAAGTCAGATGTGGTGCGCGATCAATTGCAAGACGTCTTGAATCCCGGTCAAACCTACCTACTTGAGCTTGCTGTACAGCCCTTCGGAGCAGGAAGCATCGCCCTCAACACCATCGAACCCATTGAATACCCATGGAGTGGCATCTACTTTGATGGTGTACCGGTGAGCATGACCGCCGTGGCCAACGAAAACTACGCCTTCAGCCACTGGGAAGCCAACGGCGTAATCGTTGATGTCAACAACCCGCAATGGAGCGGCGTGCTTGATGACAACATCACCTTCACGGCCGTATTCCAAAGCACGGTCGGAGTGCACGAATCGCCAGGCCATGCAGTAACCGTTTACCCGAACCCCGCCAACAATGTGCTGTTTGGCACAACCCCATTGCATGGCCGTGCATGGCTCGTTGACGCCACCGGACGTCGGGTCAGCGGTGAAATCGCAGCTTCACACCGCTGGTCGTTCAATGTAACTGCACTTACCCCCGGAATGTACTTTGTTGTTTTTGAGGAGATTAACGGCGCCCGAAGCGTGGTGCGCTGGGTGAAAAACTGAACCCCTTTGCGCATAAACGAAAACACTGCGCACCTGCTTTATTAACACACACGTCTGTTGAGAAGTAGCCTACACATGCCACCTTGGAGGCAATGCAGGTCTGCGCAAACCGTTAATTTCGTAGACGAAAACTCTTTCACCATGAGCAACAAAGGCTACCTGGCGATCATCATCGCCCTTCTTCTCACCTGTGCGTACCTGGCTTACAATCTGTCAAAGCGCGGAGACACCATCGAAACCCAAACAGAAACCATCGACCAGCTCGACATGGAGCGCGGTGCGCTTGAGCTCGATTTGCAAAAACTGCGCTTCAGTTACGACACCCTCAAAACCGAAAACACCGTTTTGATGGCTGAAATGGCCGATCAGCGCATGCAAATCGACGACCTCCTCAAAAAAGTGAAAGACCGCGATTACAGCGTATCAAAACTGAAGAAAGAAGCCGCAACCCTGCGCGAAATCATGAAGGGTTATGTGTTTACCATTGACTCGCTCAACCAGCTCAATCAAGTGCTTATCGCCGAAAACCAAGAGATGCGCAGCAAGGTCGATGAAGTCAGCACCAAGAACAAAGAGCTGCTCGAGCGCCAACAAAACATGGAAGGCATCATCAGCACAGGTCAAGTGTTGCAAGCAACCTCGCTCTCGGCAACGGCCATTAACCTGCGCAGCAGTGGCAAACAGGTTGAGACGCCGCGTGCAAGCAAAACAGAAATGATCAAAGCCTGCTTCACCATCGTTGAAAACCGCATTGCGAAACCGGGCGAAAAGAAGCTCTACATGCGCATCGTTGCTCCGAATGGCACTGTGCTGCCCGCATCTGACGGCAATGCAACCGCCAAATTCGGTGCAGAAGGCGAACTGCCCTACTCGGTGATGCGCACCATCGACTACAACAACAGCCAAATGGATGTGTGTATCTTCTATACTATACCCGAAGGAAACGAACTTGAAAAAGGCGATTACAAAGTCTTCATCTACGAGGGTGAAAGCCGCATCGGTCTCGTTGACCTTGGCTTGAAATAGACTCAGTCAATCAGCTCTTCTACCGCACGGTCGATGATCTCATCGCGGGTAAGATCAGACCAGTCAAATGCGGCAACAATATCAGGAACCACGCCATCTTCGGCGTGGTTCTCGCCGTTTAGATCGAGCAGTTGGCTTACGCTAAACCTGTAGTACCAGCCATTCGGCAATTGGCCGCCGTTGGGCAAACCGCCGCCGCCACCGGTGGTGTCGCCCACCAAAGTCAGGTTGGGAAAGGCCTTGGCCGCCACAGCAAACATGGTTGTTGCACTGTAGCTTCCGCGGTCAATAAGCACCATGACCGGCTTGGTGTAGCGCCTTGCGTCGGCAGGTGTCACGCTGAAATCTTGCCGCTCGCCAAAGTCGCCGTGGGCCGGTCCGTTTCGGGTGATGAACCACCCCGCTTGAACCGGCTCATCGGTAAACCGCTCGAGCAGCCGTGCAACATTCACAATGCTTCCTCCGCCATTGCCCCGGAGGTCAAAAACCAAACCGCGCGTTTCGGAATAGCGGTCAAGCACATGCGCGATTGACTGCGCTCCAATAGTGCTGCTAAACGAACCGTAACGGATGTAACCCACTTCGCCGTCGGCGATGAAATCGTGGAAGAAGGGACCCGTGATGCGGCCTTCGGGCAAATAAAACTCTTCTACCGTGCGGGCATTGAAATTGACCGGATGCTGCAGCTCAATGTTGTAACGCGACACATTGAACGGTGAAAAGAGGTTGCTGTGGTCGTCGCGAAGTTCATTGAGCAGGTCGGCGATTACGTCAAACAGCTCCTCTTCGCTCATGCTGGCAGAAATGCGCGATCGGTACTCAACCCGAACGGCTTCCCAATCGATGTTTTTCAGCTCAAAATAGCTGTAACGGGCATCGAGTTGGCTCCAGAGGTAGTCGAAATTGGCATAAGGGTCACTGCTCGCCAAATCGGGTTCAAAGAGCACTTTTTCACACGAAACAAGCGAAAACAAGCCCAAAAGAAGCATGAATGTCCTCATTCGTTCGGTTTTTTGGTATTGAACATAAACACTAAGCGCACTTGGTGCGAGGCAAACTGCAGCGCGTTAAATCGTCCGGGGGCGTGCACGGCTTCCCAGCAGTAGTCAATGCGCATGGCGTTGCCGTTTGAGCGCTGCCGCTGGTAGCCCAACGCCGTTCCGAGCCGCCAACCGTTGAGCCTCCAGCGGTGATCAGCCAATGCCCAGCTCAAACCGGGCTCACCGGTGAGCTCACTGTCGTGCACATAAGCGTAGCCGGGCAGGTAGTTGAAATTCAAAACACCAACATCCAGCTGAAAATCTAGCTTTTGTGTTTTTGGTTTTCGCCGCAGGCGGATGAGTTTCAGATTGAGGGTATCGGCGTTTTGCCGTGAAAAGTCGTAGCTGACCTTTCCCGATGCGAGGAGGTTGACCAGCACATCGGTTCCCACTTGGGCGTTGCCGAAGCCACTGTTTTGACGAAGCAGGAGGTCAGATACAAACCTGCCTCCGGCCAACACCTCCAAGCGCTCCGATGCGGGTTTTCGCAATCGGCGAAGGTGTGCTCCGTCGATTCGGAAATCGAGGAAGAAGGCGCTTCCGCCGGCTTGGAGGAAGTTGCTTTGCGGCACGTTTGCTGACGTCAGTGCGAAGTGGGTTGAGGCGTTGAACCGGCTCTCTGAGCGGGTTGAGCTCCATTGGCTTCCCAAGGAGAGGTTTAGTCCCGGCCCGTCATAAAACAGCGGTGAGGTGCCGAAATCGCGAAAGGTATACCACCCCAATCCGACGGAGGGCGAAAAATGCCGTGTGTGAGCGAGCTGGTCATCGCCTTGCGCAGACAGCTCCACATCCATCCAACCAAGAAAAAAAAAGAAAACAAGAATCCTGCACATCAACCAAATGTAGCCAAATGTGCAGGATTCTTGACGGTTAGTTCGTCGCCGGACAGGTCTGTCCGAACAAGCTTAGCAAAACCACGAGGTCGGTCGCGTTTACGACGCCATCGCCGGTAAAATCGGCTTGACAGTTTCCGGTGCAGCCGAACTCGGCCAGAAAGATGAGGATATCAACGGCGGTAATGCCGCCTGAATTGTCTAAGTCGCCTTGACAGCCGCTACCTGTGGATGTATTGAAGCAATAGAAATCGGTGTAGCTCACGGTACCGTTGGGCCCGGTGCCACCTTGGAAAATCGTGCCGTCGGGGTTTAATTTCCTGAATTGGAGGTTGAAACACCCATCGAGCGGTGCGCCGACCGTGAACTGCCCAATAAGGATGCGGCCGTTGGCATCGGGGTAGTTTTGTGGGGTCTGACCGAAGGTGGGGATGAACAAACCTTCGCCAAAGAAATCAACCAACTGAAGATCGGCGCCTGCCTCCCACTCGTCGAAGATGGTTTCATCGGGCAATTCAATCATGGTGTTGCCAATGCTGTTTTCAAGGCCAATGGTTAGCCAGCTATCGAAGCCCAATGCAGGTAAGGTGCCAATCGCTGCTTGGTTGATTTGGAGTGTACTTCCACCACCCGAAGGGTTGTGGTAAAACGATTGGTTCGCATTGGCAAAGGCCGGATTGGCAGAGGTTCCGAAAACGAACTGGAGCTCCCAGTTCTCTTCAAGTTCAACGTACACACGGTAGGTGGAAGGTACGGCTCCCAAAACGGCTTCTATTTCGCTCGAAATAGCGGAAGGGATGGGCACCTCTTCAACGACCAAAGCCGCTTGAGGGACAAATCCCTGTGCCCAACTGGCGACGGCGCAAAACAACAATGCGGAAGTAACAACAATTCTCATGACAATGTGGATTTCAGCTGATTAAGGTACGCAATTCTTATGTGAACAAACCGCTCGACCCTCCAAAAAGTTGCACAGCCTGCACAGGTTGCGCTGCAGGTTACTCGGATTGTTAATGAAATGTTGAAAAAGCCGGGTCGGTTTTTTTCGTCGCCCTTGAAGGTGTATGTATCTTCACCACGGTAACGAATTTTTATGATTTCCCCGTGGGCTGCCGTTTCGCAAGAGACGGCAGTTCGCATTTCATATCGTCTCTTCCCTGTTCTATGTCAACCGACACCCGCACACCCAAAACACCACCGGCGGAGACCCCGCTGATGAAGCAATACAACCGCATCAAGTCGCAGCATCCTGATGCCCTATTGCTCTTTCGCGTTGGTGATTTTTATGAGATGTTCGGGGAAGATGCCATCAAGGCGTCGAAGGTACTGGGCATTGTACTGACCCAACGAAAAAACGGTGCCGCAGCCTATGTCGAGCTCGCCGGGTTTCCACACCATTCGCTTGAAACCTATTTGCCCAAGCTGGTTCGCGCAGGAAACCGAGTGGCCATTTGCGACCAACTGGAAGACCCGAAAACCACCAAAACCATTGTTAAGCGTGGCGTAACCGAATTGGTGACCCCGGGAGTGGCGTACAACGACAAGGTGCTCGATGTAAAGGCCAACAACTTCTTGGCCGCAGTTGTCGCTGACCAAAAGAAAGATTCAGCCGGAGTCGCCTTTCTTGACATTTCAACGGGTGAGTTCATGGTGGCTGAAGGTTCGTTGGCTTACGTCGATAAGCTCTTGCAAGGCTTTAAGCCAAGCGAGGTTTTGTACCAACGCCACCGCGACGCTGAATTCAACCAAGCCTTTGGCGATCGCTTCTACACCTACACCCTCGACGACTGGGTTTTTACCCATGACTATACCCATGACTTGCTTCTGAAGCAGTTCGGTACCGTTTCGCTGAAAGGCTTCGGCATTGAAGACCTCGGTTTGGGCATCGTGGCGGCAGGTGCGGTGTTGCACTACCTCGCAGAAACCAAACACCGCGAAGTGGGCCACATTCGCGCTATCAGCCGCATCGCTGAAGACGAGTATGTATGGCTTGACCGTTTTACCATTCGCAACCTTGAACTTATTGCATCGCCCCATCCCGATGCGGTTACCCTGTACGACGTGCTTGACCAAACCGTATCGCCCATGGGGAGCCGATTGCTCAAGCACTGGATGGTGCTCCCCTTGCGCAAACAGCGCGCCATTGAAGAGCGCCTGAACACGGTCGATTTTTGGGTAAACCATCCGGAGTATAGCGATAAAGTTACCGGTTACGTCAAGCAAATCGGTGATTTGGAACGCCTTATCGGAAAGGCCGCAACGCAGCGCATCAATCCGCGCGAATTGATTCAGCTGAAAACAGCTTTGGAAGCCATCGAGCCCATCCGCAACCTGTGTTTGGAACACGGCAACGCTGAACTGCGCAGCATCGGCGACCGGCTCAATCCGTGCGCCCACATCCGTGACCGCATTAAGCGCGAAGTACACGAAGAACCGCCCATGGCCATCAGCAAAGGCGAAGTCATCGCCGCCGGTGTGAACGCTGAACTCGATGACCTGCGCAGAGTGGCCTACCACAGCCAAGACCTGCTGATGGAAATCCAGCAACGCGAAAGCGAGAAAACCGGAATTCCGTCGCTCAAAATCGCCTACAACAATGTCTTTGGCTACTACCTCGAAGTGCGCAATGCCCACAAAGACAAAGTGCCCGCCGAATGGATTCGCAAACAAACCATCACCCAGGCCGAACGCTACATCACCGAAGAACTTAAAACCCTCGAAACCAAAATACTTGGCGCGCAAGAGAAAATCACCGAGCTTGAGCAGCGCTTGTTTACGCAGCTCGTGGCCGATGTGGCTGAGTACGTTGCGCCCATTCAGCTCAATGCTCGGCTGATTGCCCGAATCGATTGCCTCATCGCCTTTGCAAACATCGCCATCAAAAACGGCTATGTTAGGCCCGAGGTGGTTGACGGAACCGTGCTCGATATCAAAGGCGGACGGCACCCGGTTATTGAACACACCCTGCCCGTTGGTGAAACCTATGTCGCCAACGATATCTACCTCGACACCGAGCAGCAGCAGATCATGATGATTACTGGGCCCAACATGTCGGGCAAAAGTGCCATACTTCGGCAAACCGCACTCATCACGCTCATGGCGCAGATGGGGTGCTTTGTGCCGGCAAGGCATGCCAAAATTGGCTTGGTCGACAAGGTATTTACACGTGTTGGAGCCAGCGACAACATCTCAAGCGGAGAGTCAACCTTCATGGTCGAGATGAATGAAACGGCATCCATCCTGAACAACCTCAGCGACCGAAGCCTGGTATTGCTCGATGAAATCGGTCGCGGCACCAGCACCTACGATGGCATATCCATCGCTTGGGCAATCGCCGAGTACCTCCATGAACACCCCAAATCACGTGCCAAAACGCTCTTTGCCACCCACTACCACGAGCTCAATGAAATGGCCACCCGCTTCAACCGCATCCAGAACTACAACGTCTCGGTAAAAGAGCTGGAGAACCGCATTCTGTTCATGCGCACCCTCGTAAAAGGCGGCAGCAACCACAGCTTTGGTATTCACGTAGCCAAACTAGCCGGTATGCCGGGCGCCGTGATTCAACGGGCGCAAACGGTGCTCAAACAGCTCGAAAAATCGCACGCCGGTGACTTATCGGCTGGTGTGAAGCAGGTCGCCGCCGACACCAGCGTGCAACTGAGCTTTTTCCAACTCGATGACCCGGTACTCATCAACATCAAAGATGAATTGATTGCCACCGACATCAACTCGCTCACACCGGTAGAAGCCCTTATGAAGCTCAACGAGATTAAGAAAATGGTTGGCGGTTGAGGGGTGTTAGCCTCGTGCTTTGAAATTGTAGGCCTTTAAATACTCGGTAAAGAGTCTAACCCTCTTACTGTCACGTGCTGAGAATAAAAACGGCGCGACATCGGCCGCCATTTCCTCCATGTCCAAGCGTTCACACTTCGCAACGAGGGCATCTTTTAAAGCGTGCGTTGAGTCGATACCCACTTTACTACAGAGGTAATCAAGGTTCGGTGTAACATCCATCCCCATCAAGAAAACAAGGTCATAAAAATCTCTTCCTTTGTTGCGTTGCCGACTCAAAATGGCATAGCAATTCTGCGCCATAAGCAGTTCTTTCGGTGTAACACGAATACGTGAGAAAACGTCAAACCGGTTGAGGACAAACAATTCGGGTTCGAAGTCGAATTCTTGCGGCTCGGTGTCCAATTGTATAAGGATACGCTCTTCAACATAACCGGAAAGTCCTTGCTCAAAAAGCAATCCCGGAAACTTAATGTAGCAGTGGTAGGCACCCTTGGTAACCATTCGGGTTTCGACCACATACCCTTCCCTCAGCAACTCGCGCTCAATGTGGTCAGACACTTCAGTAAAGTTGGCTTCTGAAAGGCCAAAGTTGTCAAAATCGAGATCTTCTGAAAATCGTTGATTTCCGTGAACGATACGCAAACATGTGCCTCCCAGAAAAGCCAGTTTGTTGGCATAAGGCCCGTCAAAAACGATCTCCAGTATTCGAAATTGCAAATACTCACGAAGAATAAACCGTTTGAAAACCCGAAGTGGCTCAGGGTAATACTGCACAAGTGATTCAATACTTAGCATGGGCGTACCGGATCATGAGTTCAACCTTTTCTTCAACAGTTGGAGAATTGAATACGGCTGCAAAGCGTTTAAGGCGTTCGACTTCAATCTTGGCCAAGCCGGAAGCGTTCCAACGTAACGCTGCGAAGTCTTCAGTGCTGCGAAGATTGGTGTTCAAGTAGAAGTAATCAAGCAGCGCCTTTTCAACCGTCGCAATGCGAAACGCTCCGTAGCTCGACTTTACCAAGTCGTAACCGAAGTAGAGGTTGGTCTTCAGCTTGCGGTAGTTGAACCGCACCAGCGGCGTATCGAAACCGTTTGTCTTTCGCGTGCCCACTGACTCGATGCTGTACACACCCTCAGGTATAATCCCGTGCCAGTTCAGCGCCGTTTCCATAGATACATACGAAGGTTCATAGAGCTTGTTCGCGATAATGAACAAATCTTGTTCGGAACGTGCGCGTGAAGTAAACGCATAGTAGCCATTTCGCAAACGAATCAAATACCCCTTTCGTTGCCAGTTCACCAGGTTCCGCGTGTCGAAATCAGGAAAGGCCTTCTTAACCTCAGAAACCGATACAACAGGGTCGTTCTCGAAAGTTTGCCTGAATCGCTCGTACATTTGTTTCTGTTTTTTCGTAAATATACGAATTTTTAGAACCCTTACTAAGGCGTTCTCAGGCTATGCACAATCGCGAAAAACAAAAAAAAGGACCACCCCGTTGGGTCGCCCTTTTCGCAAATAAATGAAAACAATTAAACTATCTAAATCTCTACATGAGAACTTACAGTGGGGTTTAACGGCTGTCATCCTGATGGGTTACAGGCTTTGAGTCACCGCTCGTCGAACGACGAACTATACACCTCACAATCAACCGTTTAAATTCATGTTTTTGTAGGATATTTCTTACGCCAACTCTTCACATGGCATAAAAGGCCGACTCAATGTGCTCGATCTCTACCTGACCATCGCGCTCAACAATCGAAACGATGTCGAACCGGGCTTCAGCATCAAAATCAATTTTGTAGCGCAAATAGCCGTTGGCCGCAAACAAAATCGCGCGTTGCTTCGCTCGATTCACCGCCTGCCATGGCGCAACACCGAAGTTGCCCTTGCGGTACTTCACTTCAACAAAGCACACCAGACCATCTTTGCGGGCTATGATGTCGATTTCGTTTCGGCCCCAACGCCATTGGGTTTCCAAAATGAGGTAGCCCTTACCTCGGAGGTGCTCCAATGCAATGCGCTCGCCCTCATCACCGGTTTCGCGGGTTGTTGTCATGCAGCAAACATCCGCCAAAGGCGAACACCTCCAACATGCTGAAAGCCCACAACTTTACGGTTGTGGCTCTATTTTTTAGGGATGGATGACGGTTCTCGGCCGCACCGAACACCTGTCAGACAAAACGGTCTTCTTTGCTGATCTTCAGCTCGTTCACGATGGCCTTGATCTTTTGCTCATCGTCTTTGCGGCAAATGAGGAGGGCGTCAGGCGTGTCAACAACAATGTACCCTTCAAGGCCTTGAACCACCACGAGGCGGTCGCCGGGAGCGTACACAATGTTGTTCGACGATTCATGGGTTCGCACCAGTTTGCCCACCCGGGCATTGCCCTTGGCGTCTTTATCGAGCAAGGTGTAGAGGGAGCCCCAGGTGCCGAGGTCGCTCCAACCAAAGCTGCTTTTAACGACCTTGACGTTGCGTGCTTTTTCCATCACGCCGTAGTCGATGCTGATGTTATCGCACTCAGCGTAGATTGCTGCAATGGCCTGCTCTTCGTTAGCGGTTCCGAACGCCTCTGCTTGCGCTGTGAAAAGCTGGTACATCTCGTTCAGGTGCTTCTCGAATGCAGCCTGTATGTTGGTCAAACTCCAAATAAAGATGCCTGAATTCCAGAGAAAATCGCCCGAATCGATGAACTGCACTGCCAATTCATGATTGGGTTTTTCGGTGAAGGTGCGCACGGTTTTGATGCGGTCATCGGCCGTTGCGCTGTCGTCTTCGAACTGAATGTAGCCGTAACCGGTATCGGGCCGCGAAGGCTCAATGCCGAGGGTTACGAGGTTGGCGGTCGAAGCGGTTTCTTCAATGGCCAACTCAACCGTTTCGGTGAACAGCGCTTCGTTCGTGATCAAATGGTCAGCGGGCGCAACAATGATGCGGGCATTGGGGTTGCGCTTTTGGATAACAAAGTTGGCATACGCGATGCACGGTGCTGTATTGCGCATAAACGGCTCGCACAACACCTGAACACCGCTCAAGTCACCGAGCTGCTGCAGCACGCGTTCACGGTACTGCTTATTGGTCACCACAAAGATGTTCTCAGCAGGAACCAACAGCCGCAACCGGTCGTAGGTCATTTGAATGAGCGTGCGGCCGACCCCAAGAATGTCGTGAAACTGCTTTGGGTTATCGGTACGGCTCATTGGCCAAAAACGGCTGCCAATGCCGCCGGCCATAATGACTGCGTAATTGTTCTGATTAACACTGCTCATCACTTCAGTGCTTCGAGGCACGACCGCAATTTGCTCAGTGCATCTTCAATGCCTTCCATGGTGGCGGTGCCTACCGACAAGCGGAACCAGTCACTTGTATCGTCAGAACCGAAGGCAAAAAACGGTACCATGGCAATGCCGCCGGTTTCGAGCAAGTAGGCTGCTGTATCGCGGGCATCGCGAATGGTAGTGCCATCAGGCGTTTGGCGGCCTTTCAACGCCACCTTCACGGTGAGATAGAGCGCTCCTTGCGGCGGAATGGCGTCAACGGGGTGCCCTTCGTTTTTGAGTTCAGTAACACCTTCGTAAACGCAGGTCAATCGGGCTGACAGTTCTTCGCGAATCCAGTTCAGGTAATTGTCAACGGCAGAGCTATCGAGCAGAAAGGTCTCAGAGCCAATTTGTTCGGCCTTTGGGGCCCAGGCTCCGATGTGGCCGAGAATGGCCTTCATTCGGTTGATGATTGCAGGAGGGCCGAATGACCAACCAACCCGCACTCCGGTTGCCGCGAAGGCTTTTGAGAGGCCGTCAACATACACGGTGTACGGACGCATTTCGGGGTAAAGGCTCACCGGGTCTACGTGCTTGGCATCGCCGTAGCAGAGGGTCCAGTAGATTTGGTCATAGAGCACGTACAGCGGGTTTTCGGGCCCACGGCGGGCATTCTCAGCCAACACGAGTTCGCAAATGGCTTTGAGCTGACCTTCTTCGAACACGGTGCCCGTGGGGTTCAGTGGAGAACACAGCGCCACCATGCGCACATCGCCAATGAGCGGACGAAGCTGCTCGGCGGTGGGCATAAAGTTCGACTCAGGCGTGGTTTCAAGCATCACCGCCTCGGCATGAGCGAGGTGGGTGTAGTGGTTGTTGTTCCATGAAGGAACGGGAAACAGCACCTTCTCACCCGGATCGACCAAGGTTTGGTAAATGGCGTGGATGAGCGGACGAGCGCCTCCCGCAATGAGAAAATCAGAAGGCGCATAGTCGATGCCTTGGTAATCGCGAATAAAATTCGACAGCACATTGCGCAGCCCTTGAATGCCGTCGGCGGGTGGGTAGTTGGTGTGCTTAGCGCGGTAGGCATCAACGATGGCCTCTTCCAACTCTTCGGGAATTGGAAACACAGAGGGATCAAAATCACCAATGGTGAAGTTGTGAATCTCTTGTCCGGCAGCAATGCGTTGCTTGATTTCGCCGGCGAGTTTGATGATTTCAGAGCCAACAAGGCTGCCTGCCATCTTGGAAACGCGCATCATAGGTACCAATTTGCAGTGCAAAAGTACGGCTTTTTCGAGGCCAAAGTTGTTAAATCTGTACCGGTGTAAGGGGCTGAAAAAGGTAGTTTCGGCGCGTGGCAACACATTCGCACACAATGCGTTTCCGCACGCGGTCTTTGACCATAAACCTTCGTTGCCGAAAGGTAAAAACCGTTCCGGTTACCAATTGCTCAAGCAGCAACGCACTGTCATTCACCATGTCCAAATACAAGCGGTACAGGGCCTGATCAGCGGTGGCATTGGCTTTCGGACTGCGCATGTGGCGCCGGAGCAAGGGCAGCATCTCAGCCGGAAAGGCACGGTTGTCAGTCAACAAGGGCTGCATAAGTGTTGCAAATGCGGTTTTCCACTCTGCGCCATGCGGCTGAACGCGACGCAACCCGTAGGCAAGGTGCACACGGTGATGGGCCAGTTCATGCAAGAGGGTCATCAAAAAAAATGCCGGGGGCAAATCGCCATTGACACTGATGGCGGGGGCTTGATGCGGATGAATGCGGTAGTCGCCCCACTTTGACTTGCGGCTCCGCGTCACGGTAATCGATACCGGCGTTGCCTCAAACTGCTGAATGCAATAGTCAAGCGCTCCCTCCGGCACAACGCGTGCTAGTCGGTGCCTAAACCGTTCAGATGGGTTCACTTTTTGGATGGATGAGGATGGCGTGGGTGCTCAACCAACTCGATTTGGCTCCACGTCGGACAGTCGCAATTGCGCTTCTTACGGTACGGACTGCGCTGTGAAGCGCACGATGCCAGCAAAACAACCGCCATGAAGAGTGACCCCAAACGGATGGCCAAGCGGCCCGAAAAAACTACGTGTGTGAATCGCATTGAAACAAAAATACAGCTTTTCAACGTCAATTCACGCGCATGCCAACAAGGTTAAAACGGCAAAAAGTTCATCTTTGTGCCATGCAAGGGCGACGTGTACTCATTCTCTACCGCGAACTGGCTGGCTACGTCATGACCAGCCTGCGCCACCTCGCCGAACACTGCGACACCGCGGTTGACATTGTGGCCTACCCGGTCAATTCAGAAGCGCCCTTCGCGTTCGACGACTCACCCGGAGTGCGCATACTTCGTCGCAGCGACTACCCGGCTGACCGAATTCTCGCCCTTGTTGAGGAGCACGGATATGACGTCATTGTTTGTGGCGGCTGGATTGACGCCGACTATCTTAAAGTCGTTCAACGGTCAAAGCACATACCGTGTGCGCTGGCGTTTGACAAGCAATGGCTCGGATCGCTGAAAGACCTTGCGGTTGCGGTGCGCAATCGGCTTTTTTTCAAAACGCAGTTCGATTACGCGTTCGTACCGGGCGAAGAACAGGTTCGTTTTGCCCAAAAAATGGGCTTCAAACCTCATCAAATCGTCACAGGAGTGTACGCCTGCGACCTTCCCTTGTTCACCGAAGTCTACAAACGGCGAAAATTCGGCACCGAGGTTCGAAAGATTTGGTACGCCGGGAGGTACATTCCACAGAAAGGACTTGACACGTTGTGGGAGGCCATCCTTCCCCTCCTTGAAATGCCCGGCAATGAATGGGAGTTGCACTGCATTGGTACAGGCAGTGATTTCGACCGGCGCGTCCTCCATCCAAAAATCATCCACCACGGTTTTGTGCAGCCAGCCGATCTTAGGGAGTTGATTACAGATGGTGAAATCTTTGTCTTGCCCTCACTTTTTGAGCCGTGGGGCGTGGTTGTGCATGAATTCGCGACTGCCGGTTATGCGATGGTTTTGACCGATAAGGTGGGTGCGCGGACTGCTTTTCTGGAGGATGGTCGCAATGGCTACGTGGTGCCTGCGGGCGACCCTTCGGCATTGCGCGATGGCCTCCTAAAGCTTATATCGCTTGACCGCACGCGTTTGCAGACCATGGGAGAACATTCGCACCAACTGGCACAAACCATCACGCCCGGGACATACGCCCGGGCGGTGGTATCCATGATGAAGTAACGTTGAGGATGCTCCGACTCGGCCTCGGGAATTGCCGTTGCCGGAAACGCGTTAATCTTGGTTGAAGCGGAACCCAAGTACAATCTCGTGTGTTCCGGTTGAGTGATGGCGGAGGCCGCTCATCGTCATGTCATAGGCATAGCCAATTGACAGGCTGTTGTTCCATTGGTAGCCGGCCATGGCCACAATGGCGTCGTTGTGCCTGTACGATACCCCTGCGTACACCATTTCGCGGTACCAGCCACGGGCCGAAACATCAAACGAAAGTGGCGCCGGCTGCACGAAACGCACCATAGCAGAAGGTTCAATCATCCAGTCATCGCTTACGCGCCAGCGGTAGCCGGCCATTGCGAAGTAGTGGTCTTCAATACGGTTTGTGGCCTGCTCAACCGATTCGTACAGGTTCAGCTGGTTTTGCAGCAATTGCGGAAGCGCAAAACCCACGTACCAATCGTCGCTGTATACCAAGGCGCCAAACGATGCATCAAACACGGTTTGTGACTGCAAGGCATTGAGCAGTGCCGGGTCACCATCAACTCCCAAACGAATTCGGGAGCCGTCGATGGCAAACTGCAAGGCCCCGGCTGACAAGCCCAAACCGAGTTTAATGGTTTCAGTGAGCTTGAAGTGGTAGGTGCCACTGAGTTGAATGCCTGTGCGACGTGTTGGTCCAACGTTATCGGTGAAAAGGTGTCCGCCCACGCCGATGCTGCGGTTGCGCAATGGGCCGTTCAACGACAGACCGAAGGTGCGCGGCGCGTCGGTAAGGCCGGTCCACTGGCTGCGGTTCACACCCTTGACATCGAACCAGGGGTTCATGCCACCGAAGGCGGGGTTCAGCATGTAGAGGTTTTCCTGGTACAGGCTGAAAAGCGGCAGTTGCTGGGCGCTCATCCCGTAGGTGAGGGCCAATCCGGCAACGAAAAGAAGTGCTTTGATCATTTTCATGGCTTAGCGAAGTATGGTGATCGGACCATTGATGGTGGCCTCGTAAAGCGGTTCATTGATTTGAATCACGAAGTAGTAGGTACCAACAGGCAGTTGGCCGCCGTTGTAGGTTCCGTCCCAAGGTGTTTGGTAGCCTTCTTCGGTTCTGAAGAGCAGCTCACCCCAGCGGTTGTAAATCTCAACCACTATGCTTGGGTAGAGCTCGGCATTGTCGATGATCCAGAAGTCATTTATGCCATCGCCATTCGGTGTGAAGCCGCTTGGTGGGTTCACTTCCGGGATGATGGAAACTGTAACGGTATCGCGCCCCACACAACCGTTGGCATCAATCACTTCGAGGAAGAAATCGGTGTCAACCGCAAGCGGTGTCGTTTCAGGGTTCGCTTCGTCATCGGTGATGAGGAAGTCAGATGGCATCCATACAATCAAGTTGCCATCTTCAGTGGTTGGGTTACCACCCAAGGTCGTTTGACCTTGTGGGAATACCAGTTGATTAGCGCCTGCTTCGGCTGAAGGCAACCCGTTGACGGTAACTTCTACGGTGTCGGTTCTCACACAGCCTCCATCAGAAGCTGTGTAGATGAAGGTGTAGCTTCCCGGTTCGAGAATCGGGGCGTAAGTATCGCCTTCGGCCACTTCGTTGCCGTCATCGTCGCTCCAGAAACTGTCGGTCGCGCCCGAGTTGGTAGCTTCAAGCAGAAGTTCTTCTCCGAAACACAGTACCTCATCCGCCGAAGGCGAAAGCATAACATCACCGAGGAAATCGACGGTAACTTCACTCAATTCGGCGCTGCATCCGCCCGCGTCGGTCACGGTGAGGGCGTACGAGCCCGCGAAAAGGTCGCTCAAATCTTCATCACCTGAGGTGAAGCCGTCAGGACCGCTCCAGGCAAAGCTGTACGGCTCGCTGCCGCCGCTGACGCTGATGCTGATAGCCCCATCGCTGTCGCTAAGGCACGGACTGTCAACTACTTCGTCGAGGGTCAACACGAGGTCTGCCGGTTCATCGAGCGTGAATTCGGCTTCGCCTTCGCAGCCGTTAGCGTCGGTCACCGTGAGTTGGTAGTTGCCCGGCTCAAGGTCGGCGATGGCAGCAGCATCGGCCGTGTAGCCGTTCGGGCCGCTCCACTGGTAGGTGTAGGGCTCAGTACCACCGGTTACAGTAGCAATGATTTGTCCGTTGCTGATTCCTGCACAACTTGGCTGGTTGACCTGGCCTTCGATTTGAAGCGCCAAGGCCTCGTTCAAACTTGCTTCGCCTTCGATTTGGCAGCTGAAGGCGTCGGTTACGGTATAGGTATACGTGCCCGCGGTGAGGTTTTCAAGCAGAAACTCATTGCCGAGGTATTCGCCATCGGCATCAAACCAGTTGATGGTGTAGGGTGCAATACCTCCTGAAGGGGTGATTTCAAGGCTTCCGTTGTTGCCGCCGGCACATTGTGGTTCAGTAGTGGTAACGCTCGCATCAACGACCGGGTTCTCGGTTACTTCGACTTCGATTTCAACGGCACAAGCGCCTTCGTCGGCTAACGTTAAGATGTACGTGCCTGCGAACAAATCAAACAGGTCTTGGTCGGTTGAGGTAAAGCCATCAGGTCCGCTCCATTCGAAGGTGTAATTGCCCGTGCCACCTGTAGGAAGCACTTCAATCGAGCCCGTAGCATCGCCTGCACACACAATACCCGTTGAGATTGCTTCGGCCTCAAGCAAACTTGGCTCAGCAATGCATTGCTGCATCGTGGCTTCGCAGCCGTTTGCATCGGTTACGGTAAGGTCATAGCAGCCTGCGGCAAGGTCAGCGAGTTGGGCTTGGTCAGATGCAAAGCCGTCAGGACCGGTCCATGCGTAGCTGTAATCGGGTGTACCACCAATCGGATTCGCGGTCAGCGTTCCATTGGCTTCGCCAAAACATTGTATGTCGGTAGCATCGGCTGTTACGCTCAATGCATCGGGCTGAGTGATTTCATACACGCCAAAGAGGGCGCAGCCAAGAGCGTCTTCTACGGCTAAACTGTATTCGCCTGGCACGAGGCCTGAAACATCGGCTTGGTCGGATGTAAATCCATCCGGACCCGTCCATGCATAAGTATAAGGCTCGGTACCGCCCACGATGACAACGGAAATGCTGCCGTCGTTGGCGCCGTTGCACGAAACGCCTGAGATGGTGGGTTCGATATTGCCGGCATCGTCGCTCAACGGCACCGAAGTGCTGGCCACACATCCGAGGTCGTCAACCACTTCTACGAAGTAGCTGCCTGATGGTATGTTGCTCACAACCGGGTTATTCCCAATCACCACGTTGCCGTTGGTGAGGTCAAGCCAAGTGATAAAGTAGTTGCCAGAGCCACCGGTTATCACCACCTCAAGGGCGCCGTCGGCCGTGTTGCACGCGGGTTCTGTGGCGTTGATACCAAGTGCAATCGGTTCGTTCTCGCTAACTGTAACGGTGGTTTCACTGCTACAGCCCTCTGAATCGGTAACTGTTACGGTGTAATCACCGGCAAACAGATTGCTGAGGTCTTCGAAGTTGTTGACAAAGCCGTTGGGGCCGGTCCACGCGGTGGTGTAAGGCGCTTCATCCGACAAAATCTCAAGGTCGATGGCTCCGGTGTCGTCGCCGCCGCAATTGACGTCGGTCACGGTAATGTTCACATCGATTCCTTCAATCTGATCAATGGTTATTTCTTGGGAAAGGATGCAGCCCGCATCGTCGGTCACGGTGATTTCATAGGTTCCTGCCACGAGTCCGGCCAGTTGGGTTTGATCGGATGAGAATCCGTCAGGACCGCTCCACACAATGGTGTAGGGCTCGGTGCCTCCGGATACCGTAGCGTCAATTGCACCGTCGTCGTTAGCGGTACAGCTGATGTCGGTGCCGTCCAACACGATGGCAATGGCCGTTGGCTCGATGATTTCGACCTCCAAGGTGGCTTCGCAGCCGTTTGCGTCTGTTACCGTTACCGAGTAGGTTCCGGCTGCCAAGCCGTTGATGGTGTTTTGGTCGGATGAGAATCCGTCAGGTCCGCTCCACGCGATGGTGTACGGCGCTGTGCCGTTCGAGGCGGTTGTGGCAAGGGCGCCGTCGTTGGCTCCTCCGCAGCTGATGTCGGTAATGGCGATGTCAAGGTTTACAGTGCTTCCTTCGTTCACGGTGTACACACCGAAGAGGGTACAGCCGTCGGCATCGGTCACTTCAACGGTGTACTCACCTGCTGCCAGGCCCATGGGGTTTTGGTCGGCCGAAGCGTAGCCATCAACACCGCTCCATGCGAAGGTAAACGGCGCCGTAGCACCGGTTACGGTGAGCGCAATGGCACCGTCGTTGGCACCTGCACAGTTCACATCGGTGATGTTTGCGCTCAAATCGCCGACATTGTCGCTGAGCACGACTGAAGTGCTTTCGGTGCAGCCCAGCGCATCGAACACTTCAACAAAGTAATTGCCTGAGCCGATGTTGCTCAACACCGGGTCGTTGCCTACAACGGCATTGCCGTTCGACAAGTCGTACCAAATGATGCTGTAGTTGCCTGTACCGCCGGTGATGACCACTTCAAGCTCGCCGTCGTTAGCGTTGCAAGACGGTTCGGTTTGATTCACACCGATCGCGAGCAAGTCGCTCTCTGTTACGTTGGCAGACACCACTGTTTCGCAGCCCGTAGCATCGGAGATGGTCAAGGTGTATTCGCCTGCGAAGAGGTTGGCGATGCTGAGGTCGTTGCTGACGAATCCGTTGTCGCTGGTCCACGCAGTGGTGTACGGTGCGATGCCCGAGTTGATGACCACGTCAATCGCACCGGTAACGTCGCCATTGCAGTCGATGTTGGTCACAATGAAGTCGAGATCAATAATGCTCAGTTGTGTAATCGTTGCTTCTGAAGTGATGCCGCAACCATTGGCATCAGTGGCATTCAGTGTGTAGGTACCTGCTGAAAGGTTCGCCAAGTTGGCTTGATCAAAAGCAAATCCGTTCGGGCCTGACCATGCATAGGTGTAGGGTGCGGTTCCGCCTGAGAGAACTGCTTGAATGCTTCCGTCGTCGGTTGCGTTGCAGTTGACATCGGTAAGGTTGATAACAAGGCCGAGTATTGACGGCTCAACCAGCTCACTTGTGGCTACCGATTCGCATCCGACGAAGTCGGTAATCGTTACGGTATAGGTGCCGGGAGCCAAATCGGCAATGGCGTTTTGGTCAGATGTAAATCCGTTCGGGCCCGTCCACGCGTAGGTGTACGGTGCTGTTCCTCCTCCTGCAGTAGCAGAAAGTGTGCCATTGGCATCGCCGTTGCAGAGAATTTCGGTTGCATCAAGATTTATTGCGAAGGGTAGTGCTTCGTCAATGATGTACGCACCAAAGAGCACACATCCATCCGCATCATTAACCTCCACGGTATAAGTACCGGCTGCAAGGTTTTCAATGTTCGGGTCAGCAGATGCGAAGCCGTTGGGGCCGGTCCAAGCGTAAGTGTACGGTTCGGTGCCACCGGTTACGGTGATTTCGATGCTGCCGTCAGCCGCCTGCGGACAGGTCACATCGTTCACCACGGCGGCAATGTCGCCAACGTTGTCGCTAAGCACTACAGAACTGCTCTCAGTGCATCCGAGGGCGTCAAACACCTCAACGAAATAATTGCCTGAACCTATGTTGCTCAACACGGCTGTTGTACCCACCAAAGCGTTGCCGTTTGAAAGGTCGTACCAGAAAATGCTGTAGCCCCCGGCGCCGCCTGAGATGACTACTTGCAGTGCCCCATCGTTTTGATCGCACGATGGCTCGATGGCGTTCACGCCCAAGGCGATCGTGGTGTTTTGGGTGATGGTTACGGTGGTGTCAACCGAGCAACCCGTTGCGTCGGTCAATGTTAGGGTGTAGTCTCCGGCGAAGAGGTCGCCGATGTTTTGGAAGTTGTTGACGTAGCCGTTCGGTCCGCTCCAGAAAGTGGTAAACGGCCCGGTTCCGGTCAATACGTCAACCGTGATTGCGCCGGTATCGTCGCCGTTGCAATCAATATTGGTAAGGGCAATGTCGAGGTCAAAGCCTTCGACCTGCAGCACGTTGACGGTTTCTGAAAGGGTACAACCATTGTTGTCAATGACATCGAGGGTATACGTTCCCGGACCAACGGCGGGCAGACTTTCGGTAGTGGCGGTGAAGCCATTGGGGCCGCTCCACAGGATGTCGTAAGGCTGCGTACCTCCGGTGATGAGGACTGTAATGCTACCGTCGTTGACGCCTGCACACGAAACCTCATCAAGGGCGATGGCCGCTTCGAGCAACTCAGGTTCGGTAAGGTTAACGCTCAGAAGGCCTTCGCAGCCAAGTTCATCGGTAACGGTTACGGTGTAGGTGCCAGCGGTAAGCTCGGTGATGTCTTCTGAGTCAGATGTAAAGTTGTCAGGACCTGACCATGCGTAGGTTAGGTTGCCTGTTCCACCGGTAGCAGTGAGGTCAACGGCACCCGTGAGGTCACCGTTGCAAAGAATATCAGCGGTGGTGGCTGAAATATCGGCTGCTCCTGAATCGCTGATGTTGAAAGGGAATACAAAGTCGCAACCGAGTTCGTCTACTACCACGAAGGTGTAGCTACCGGCAGCAAGATCTGTTATGGTGGCACCTGTGCCAATTTCTACAGCACCTTGAAACCAAGTGAGCGTGAGCATACCAACTCCGCCGAAAGCGATCGCACTTGCTTCGCCTGTGTTGAGGTTGCATTCGGAATCAAACGCAGTCACATTGGCATCAAGCGGCGGGTTTTGGTTTACCACCACATTGAGCATGGCCACACACCCGGCGGCATCTTCAACTACTACGCTGTAGTTGCCTGAGATCAGGTTGTTAACGTCTTGGGTTGTTTGTTGGAAGCCGGGGCCGCTCCACAGGTAGGTGTAGGGCGCTGTTCCACCGGTTACGGTGAGGTCGATGGCGCCGGTTGGGAAACCACCACAAACGACATCGGATACATCGGCATTCAATGCGATTGGATTGGGTGTCTCCACCTCAATGTCAAGGTTTACGGTACAGTTCGCTGCATCGGTCACAGCAACACTGTAGCTGCCGGCTTCAAGATTGGCCAACACGGCCTGGTCAGAGGTAAATCCGTTCGGACCGGTCCACGCAATGGTGTAGGGCTCCAGTCCGCCGGTAATGTTTAAGCTCACGCTACCGGTGGTTTCTCCGGCACATGCGAGATCACCCGCTACTGCTTGAAGTTGAAGCACCGGGTTTTCGTTAAGCACAACATTGCCGGTATTAAGGGTACAACCGCTGTCGTCGGTAACAACGGCCGAGTACGTGCCTGCGGTAAGTCCGTTCAAAACGGCATCGGTGTCGCCGGTGTTCCAGAGAATGTTCAGTGGCGCAATTCCGCCGGTGATGTTCAGGGTGATGCTGCCGTTGGCGTCTCCGAAACACTCCGGATCGATGGCATCCACCGTTACAGAGAATTCGGCGGGTTCGGCAATTGTAAAGCCGAGCATGCTGAAGCAGTCGTTGGCATCGGTCACGGTAACGTCGTAGCTGCCGGCTTCAAGGTTGCTCAGGTTCTGCGCGGTCGATGTGAAACCGTTCTGACCGGTCCATGCAATGATGTAAGGCAGCGCGCCACCGGTGATGTTCAGGGTGATGCTGCCGTCGCCCGCGCCGTTGCAGCTGATGTCGCTTGAGCTGCCATCGATCACGAGCGGGTCGTTTTCGTTGAGGGTGTAGCTCGCTGTTGTAACACACCCGGTGAAGTCAATGACTTCGGCATCGTAGGTGCCTGCCAAGAGGTTGTTCAAAATGAACTGGGCAGAGGTAAACCCGTTCGGACCTGTCCATGCTACCGTGTACGGTTCCACACCGCCGCTTACAGCGAGGTCAATGGCTCCGGTGGCATTGCCGCCGCAATCGGGTTCAGTCAAGGCTGGGGTAAGCACCACCGGCGTGGGTTCATCCACTTCGATGGTTGAAAGCACTTGACAGAGGTTTGCGTCGATTACAGTAAGGTTCCAAGTACCGGGCGCGGCGTTGTTCACCACAGGGTCTGTTGAGGCTCCGCTCGGACCGGTCCATGCATAGGTGTAAGGCGCAACCCCGCCGCTGACAATGGCCGTAAGGGTGGCGTCATCGGCACCGTTGCAGGTGATGGGTACCAAATCAATGGTCACATCGATGGCATCGGGCTGGAGAATGCCGTAGCTTTCTACCAATTCGCAGCCGTTTGCGTCGGTCAGGGTCAGCGTGTAGCTGCCGGCCCCTGCATTGATGAGGGGGTTGCCATTGGCAGTGAAGCCGTTGGGGCCTGTCCATGCGAATGTGTAGTTTGGCGTGCCTCCTGAAGGAAGAATGGCAATGCTTCCGGTGGTTCCACCGTTGCAGAGTATGTCGACGATGGTGGCATCGGCGGCTACCGGAACGGGTTCAGTTACTTCAACATCGAGGAAGGCTTCACAGCCGTTGAAATCGGTTACAGTTGCTGAGTAGGTTCCGGCGAACAGACCGGTAATGTCTTCGGTGTTGGCGGTAAAGCCGTTCGGGCCTGTCAACGCTACGGTGTAAGGCGCAGTGCCGCCTGAGAGTGTCAGAGCGATGGCTCCATCGTCGAGGCCACCACAGCTGGGTTCAGTCGTAATAGGAAGAATCACAATGGCCTGCGGCTCGTCAACGTTGACTGTAAGTTGTTCTTCACAGCCATTGTCGTCAGTCACTGTAAGGATGTAAGTACCGGCACCCACGTTATTGATCACCGGGTCATTCGACGCGCCGTGCGGACCCGTCCATGCCAATGTGTAGGGTTCAGCACCACCGCTAACGGTCACGGTGATGGTGCCATCGGTTGCGCCGTTGCAGCTGATGTCGTCAACCACGGCATCAATGGTGATGGCGCTGGGTTCGAGCACGTCGTAAGCCACTTCAACTGTACAATCGTTGTCATCGGTCAGAGTCAGCGCATAATTGCCGGCGGCCAAATTGCTGATCAATGCTGTGTTGCCGGTAAAGCCGTTCGGACTTGTCCATGCGTAGGCATAAGGAGGTGTTCCACCCAATGGGGTCACTTGAATGCTGCCGGTGGCATCGCCATTGCAGAGCACGTCAACCACGGCGGCATCTAGGTCAACTACGAGCGGTTCATCGACCTCGATGACCGCTGTTTCGGCACAACCGAGAAGGTCAGTGACTTCAACCGTGTAACTGCCGGCGGCAACGTTGGTGATGTTTTGAGAGTTGGCAGTGAAGCCATTCGGGCCTGTCCAGCTGTACATGTAGCCACCATTGCCTCCGGTTACAACGAGGCCAATGGCTCCATCGCTTGCACCGTTGCACGATGCATCAATCACGTTTGAGGCGATGACGATGGCTGCCGGAGCAGTCAATTCGGCAATGATCGTGGCTTCACACCCGTTCAGGTCGGTTACCACGAGGGTGTAGCTGCCTGCGTCGAGGTCAGTGATGGTTTCACCGTTGCCGGTGTAGCCGTTCGGGCCTGTCCAAGAGAAGGTATAGGGAGGGGTTCCGCCGTTGGCAGATGCGGTGATGCTGCCGTCAGCGACGTTTTCACACTGCAAATCGGTCGTGTCGTCGATGAAGGCATCGAGAACAGCCGTTTCAAAGATTTCGAAGTTTTCGGTGATGGTACAGCCCGATACGTCAGTAACATCTACGCTGTAGAGTCCTGCGGCGAGGCCAACAATTGTGTTGCCGCCCGCCCCTGTTGACCAGAGGATGGTGTACGGCCCGCCATTTCCACCAACGGGTGTTACACTGGCTTCACCGGTGGCATCGCCTGAGCAGAGCACATCAACTGTGGTGAGATTCGCCTGTGTTTCATTAAGCTCGGCTTCGTACTGAAGCACAAGTACGCAATTGTTTGCGTCAGTGACCACCAACTCGGTTAGGCCTTCGCACAGATTCATCGCGGTGAGTCCGGTTTCGCCATTGCTCCAAGCATAGTTGTAGGGCCCTACACCACCAATTACGATTGGGGTTGCGGTTCCGTCGCACGATCCGGCGCAACTTGGGGGCGTTTCAATAAAGAAAAGCACGGCCAACTGCGCCGGCTCGGTGAGCTGCACGTTATCGACACAGGTTACACCTTGCCCTAAATCGGTAACAATGATTGTGTAGGTACCGGCACCGAGGTTGGTGTAATTCTGGGTAAACGACGATTGCTGGCCTCCTACCCATTGGTAACTGAACGGACCAACGCCACCGACGACCGAAACCGTTGCTGCGCCGTCATTGGCGCCGTTGCAACTGATGCTCTGACCGTTGTAGTTCGTGGTTACCGAAGCGGTAATGGTGAAGGGCGTTTGACCGGCCCCGTTACCGCAGGTAACTTGGGCCCACGTGTCGGTGTTGACCGCCAACTGTACAGCAGTGAACACCGCGATTGCGATGAATAATTTAATTGCTTTCAACACGAGTGTGCGTTATAGGGTTGCCTCTTTGTACGAGGCCTGGTTGCTGAAGGTTTCAGTCAAATCAGTCGTACGCCGCACATGGCACTACACGGCCTGTCTCCCCACGTGCACAGGCTTGGAAGCCCAGCACTACTTCGTGTGTGTGTCGCCCGTCAAACCGCATCCGCGAAAGCGAATAATCGTAGGCATACGCTAACGTGATGTATTTAAACATGTCAATGCGCAACAGGGCAATCAATCCGGTCTGCGACCTAAAACCGGCTCCTACTTCAACCATGTTCTTGTAGTCGAACATGGCCGTCGCATCGAACGAAACGGGTATCCCTTGGGCAAACTGCAAGTGCCCTGATGGCTTGAAGGTGAAGTCGCCGTCCATCCTTATCGCGCGGCCTGCTGCCAAAGAATAATGCCGCACCAAGGATGTTTGCAAACCGACAATGTCAACGTTGTTGCCGAGCAGGTTGTGCACCGCAAAGCCGTAGAAACGATCGTCGCGGTAGAACCAGAGGCCAAATTGCACGGTGGGGAAGATGAACTGCGACGCTTCAACGTTGGCAAACGCAGGGTCGTTCAACAGTTGCACATCAGGCAAACTCACATTGCCCACGTCGAAACGGTATTGCAGAACCCCCAAGGCCACACCTGCGCTCAATCGGTACTTGCGGTTCACCTTCATGTGGTAGGCGTACACGGCGTTGAGGCCTGTAAGCCCGAGCGGCCCTGCGTCATCGCCGATGACAGTAGCACCCAAGCCGTGGTAGTTGCCGGTTTTCTTTCCGATGCTGCCGTGAATGTTGCCAAACCCCGTCCGTGGTCCGTCGGGAACGCCCATCCATTGGCGGCGGTAGCCCATTTTCAGATCGAGACACTCCTTTGACCCTGCAACGGCAGGGTTAATCTGAAGGTAATTCAGGGTGTAGTGCGAGTACAAGGGCAATTGCTGCGCCTGAAGCTCCATCCCCGCCAGGGCGCAAAAAAGAATGACGTATAGAAACCGCTTCATCAGTGAATCAGTGCTATGGCGCCGGTAATGGGCGGGATTTCGATGACGTCAGAGTTGAGCTCAATGACGTAATAATACGTTGCAGTGGGCAAGGTTCGGCCTTTGTTTTTGCCGTCCCACGGTTGGGCGTAGCCAATGTCTTTGAATACGATTTGCCCCCAGCGGTCAAACACGGTCACTTGAGCGTTCGGGAACTGACCAATGCCGGCGATGCGCCACAGGTCGTTTACGTCGTCGCCATTCGGGGTGATGGTGTTGGGGATGGATACCGGGGGCCCCACAAGCACGGCTACGGTTGCTGTAACGCCTTCGCACGGACCGACGTCACCCGTAACGGTGTAGTCGGTACTCTCGGGCGGAGTGGCCACCACCGTTGTGCCGGTTGCAACGTCAAGGGTGATGGAGGGTTCCCAGATGTAGCCCGGCACGGCATTGCCGCCGGTGACTTCGAGGGTGGCTTGTTGCCCAAGGACGATTTGCTGCGAGCAGCACACGTTGAGGTTGACTGCCTGGCCGTTGACCACCGCATCAAAGCCGCAATCGAACAGCGCAGGGTCGTTGTCTGACCCAAGCAACACAAGGTACTCAGTATTCGGGTCGAGCACCTGGCTCACCAAAATGAAACCGTCTGTGCCCTGGGCACAGGGCGATACAGGAAGGTAGCTGACAGGCACGCAAGGGTCGCCACCCGCTCCGATTTCAACGATGAGTGCGGTTACGCTCGCAGGTGCGGTGGGGTCTCCGCATGCAATGTTGCTGACGGTGATTTCAACCGTTCCGGGATTGTCAATGTCGGTATTCGTGGTGAAGGTGAAGTAGCTGGTGTAAGCATGGTTGAAGCACCCCACCGCAATGGGGTTGGGCGCGTCAACGCTCGCGCTTACCGTTGAGGCAGCACAAAGCTGCAACGGATCGTTGCAATCTTGCCCCATGAGACTCAGCGGAAGCAAAACGGTAAAAAGTACGGCGATTCGTATCATTCCGGTTGGCGTTATGGCCCTGCACAACTTCACCCCGTAAAATTACGAAGCGCGGCGGGGCGCTACAGATTAAACGCCAACATTATCCACATCGGTGTGTTGAGGGCGAAGCGTTTGTTCAATCGACGAATTCGACCAGCAGGGCATTCTTCTCGACGGCGGTGCCTTTGACCACGCCCACCTTGCTGATTTGTCCGTCGCGTGGCGATTTAATCACGTTCTCCATTTTCATGGCTTCGAGAATGACGAGCGGCTGGTCTTTGACCACGGTGTCGCCTACGTGCGCCATCACATCGAGCACCATGCCCGGCATGGGTGCTTTCAGGCTTCCCAACCGCGCGGTGCTGCCTTTGCCCATGCCCAGTTTTTCGAGCAAAAGGTCAAAATCTGACTTCAGTTCAACTTCGTACACCGCTCCGTTGATGCGCAGGGTGGCCCGTCCGAGGGCGGCATCCAAGTCGAGGCACTCCACTTCAGTGCGTGAAAGTCCGTCGGCGTGTGCAATCTCCATCCGATCATGCGCCTGGAATGTGTGGCTGAAGGTGGCACGCACCCCATCGATGCTGAGGTGATCGCCTTGCACGGTGACCTCGTGGGTTACTTTTCCGTTAACACTCGCTTTTGCCATGTCGCCTTTTTTTCTTGGGTGGATGGGGATGGATGGTGACAAAGATAGCAATTCAGCCGCCCTAATGACCGTTCACCGGCCTCAGCCATCCATCCATCCAAAACAAAATACACAACGGAAACGATTTAACACAAATTTCGTTTCCGACGGGAAATCTGTTGTAAATTTGCACCATGCAATTCACCGACGAAAAAGAAGAACGCATCATACGGGAATCGATGAAGATCTTTTTGCGCCTTGGCATCAAGAGCGTAAACATGGACGATATCGCTGCGCGTTTGGGGATTAGCAAAAAAACCCTCTACAAGTACGTCAACGACAAGGTTGACCTTGTGAAGCGCGTCTTCGACTGCCACGTGGCCCACGAAACCGAGCAAATGAAAACGGTCACTGACCGCAACCTCAATGCAGTTGACGAGGCCTTTGAAATGATGCGCATGGTGATTTCGATGGTGAAGGAGATGAACCCCGTGGTCATTTTCGACATGCACAAGTTCTACCCCGAACTCATGCAAGACATGGAGTGCCAGCGCAGCCAACTCATGTGGGAATCGCTCAAAAGCAACCTCCACAAGGGCATCAATGAGGGCTACTACCGCGAAGACCTCAACGTTGACTTCATCGTGTCGCTGTATGTGAGCGCCATCAAAGGCATCTTCGAGCAACTCGGCGAGCAGCCCACAGAACTCAGCTTCGGCCAACTTTATTTGGAGCTCTTCCGCTACCACATTCGTGGCATCGCCAGCGAAAAGGGCCTGCAATACCTCATCGAAAAAGTCAATCAAGAACGCCAGAATCAAGTTACATGACACCTTTTACCCGCCTTCTCCTGCTGACGGGCCTCGTGCTAGGATACACCGCACGGGCGCAGGAACCGCAATCGTTCACGCTTGAGCAAGCGCAGGCCTACGCGGTTGAGCACGCCTTTGACGTGCTCAACGCCCGCTACGAGGCCGAAGTCGCTTCGCGCGAAGTGAAAGAGACCCGCACTCAGGGCTTGCCCCAAATCAACGGTACCATTGAGTACAACAACTACATCGACATTCCGGTACAGGTGGCCGAGGGCGATGTGTTTGGTTTGCCGATGTTTCTCAATGAATTCCTCGGTGGCGTTTCGGCGGCCACCGGTGTGCCGATCAATGCGCCACCTACCGACCCCAATGCCATCAGCGAATTCCAGTTCGGCGCCGACCAAACCGCCACCGCGGGCATTCAGGCCACACAGCTGATTTTTGATGGCTCGTACTTCGTAGCATTGAAGGCCTCGCGCTCATACGCCGAAGCAATGCGCCAAGGCATTCGCCGGTCAGAGGCTGACGTGCGTAAAAGCGTGGCTGAGGCCTACCACTTGGCCCTCGTTGCCGAAGAAAACATTGAGGTATTGCGCGCAAGCTTCGAATTGGTGCAGCGCTCGTTTGAAGAAACCCGTCAATTGTTTGAGGCCGGATTCTTGGAAGCCCTCGATGTTGACCAATTGCAGTTGTCGGTTTCAGACATCGAATCGCGTTTGCGCTACGCAGAACTGCAGCAAGGAGCCGCACTTGACTACTTGAAGTTTACCATGGGCCTTCAGCTCACAACCGACATTGCTCTTAGCAGTGAGGTGGAAACCTTGTTGGCCAACGTTGACCCGGTTTTGTTGCAGAACAACTTCGACCCTACCCTGCTGCCCGAATACAAGGTGCAGCGCAGCTACGTTGAGCTGGCCGGCTTGGGTGTGCAGCTCGAGAAGGCCCGACGCATGCCCTCCATCTCGGCGTTTTACACCAACCAGCGCAATGCCCAACGCTTTGAGTTCGACTTCTTCGACAGCAACGGCCGTTGGTACCCGATTCAGTTGTGGGGCGTGCAAATGCGCATTCCGATTTTCAGCAGCGGTTTAGGACACCACAGCATTCAAAAGGCCAAGGTGAAGGAGCTCCAGGCGCAAGCGGCCCTCAACCAAATTGAGCAAGGCGCGCGGCTCGAATACCGCAATGCGCGCATCGAATTCGAAAACGCCCTCGAGCAACGCCGCATTCAACGCAGCAACCTCGAGCTCGCCGAACGCATCTTTGACCGCACCCAAACCAAGTACGGCGAAGGCCTCTCATCGAGCCTTGAACTCACGCAAGTCCGCAACCAATTGCTCACGGCACAAGGCAGCTACATCAACGCCACGCTGCAAGTCCTCAACGCCCGTGTGCGCCTCCAAAAAGCACTTAACAACCTCTGATTTAGCCATGAAAACCTTCTCATCCATGAATACTCCGGTGAAATTTACCCTTGCTGTGTTGGCCACAGCATTTGCAGTGGTGCTCCAATCGTGCGGCGCCACAACCGACACCAACACCAATGCCGAGGCCGCTCAGCTCACCGCGAAACGCGACTCGCTGCGTACAGTGATTGCCTCACTCAACGGCGAACTGGCCGACCTTGAAGCCCGTTTGGCTGAAGCCACCGGCTCGGTTGACCTCGTTGCAGTAACCGCCATTGAGGCGCCGGTGAAAACCTACAAGCACTACTTCACCATTCAAGGCAACATTGAAACCGACCTCAATGCGCTGGTATTTCCCGAAAGCCAGGGCATTGTGAAGTCGATTCTCGTCCGCGAAGGTCAGCGCGTGAGCAAAGGCCAAGCACTGATGAGTCTCGACACTGAACTGATTCAGAAGAACATCGACGAAGTCGAAACCCAATACACGCTGGCCAAAGACATCTTCGAGCGCCAAGAGCGCCTGTGGCAGCAGAAAATCGGCTCTGAAGTGCAGTACCTCGAAGCCAAAGCCAACAAAGAGCGCCTCGAAAACACCCTCGCCACCCTCAGCAAACAAAAGAGCATGGGCACAGTGAAGGCCCCGTTCGATGGTGTGATCGACAACATTTCGCCCCGCATGGGTGAAATGGCTTCGCCTGCGATGCCCGTTGCCCGCATCATCAGTCTTGACAACATGTTTGTGCGCTCGCAACTGAGCGAGAACTACATCAGCATTGTGGCTGAAGGCATGCCGGCTGAGGTGGTGCTTCCCGGAGGTGACACCTTGACAACCGCTGTAAAACGCATTGGCAAGTACATCAATCCTGAAAACCGCACATTCGAGGTCACCCTCGACCTGCCTGATTCAGAATTCGCACGACCAAACATGTTTTGCTCGATTCGCGTGAACGACCTCACGCTTGACAGTGCTGTAGTAGTGCGCTCGTCGATCATCATGCAAGACATCGACAACCGCGAGTTCGTGTACACGCTTAACCGCAACGGAGACGCCTACACCGTGCGCAAGGCTTTTGTGAAAACAGGCTCATCGTACGGCGACTACAGCTGGATTGAAAGCGGCCTTGCACCCGGCGACCTTATCGTTGACAAAGGCGCCCGCCGTGTTATTGAAGACCAAACCGTTGCCTTAAGCAACGCAAACTAATACGCCACCATGGAAGCAGCAACGCCCGAAAACGGCGGCGGTAAACTGAAGCAGTTCGGTTTATCGACCCTAGCGACGAAAAACCGCACCACGGTTGTCGTCCTCACCTTCATCATCATGATCACCGGCTTGTACGCCTACGTTGACGTACCCAAAGAGAGCTTCCCCGAGATCAACATCCCGCAGGTGTACATCGGTACAGCTTACCCGGGAAACAGTCCGACCGACGTTGAAAAACTGATTACACGTCCGCTCGAGAAAGAGCTCAACACCATCACCGGCGTTGATGTGATCACCAGCAGCTCGGCCCCGGGTTACTCGGCCATCGACATCAAATTCACCTTCGACGTCTCGTCAGACGAGGCCCTGCGCAAGGTGAAAGACAAGGTTGACATCGCGATGTCAGACCCTGACTTCCCCAAAGACCTGCCGGCCGACCCCAACGTGTTCACCTTCAACATCAGCGAGCTGGTGCCCATCATGAACATCAACCTCTCGGGCGATTTCTCGCTCGACGATTTGAAAGACTACGCCGAAATCCTCGAAGAGCGCATTGAACAGCTGCCCGAGATTTCGCAGGTTGACATTCGCGGGGTGATGGACAAAGAAGTCGAGGTGCAGGTTGACTACCTCAAGGCCGAGGCCATGCAGGTGAGCTTCAACGACATCTCAGGCGCCATTCAGCAAGAAAACGTATCGATTTCAGGCGGCGACATCCTCGTTGACGATTTCCGCCGCACGTTGCAAGTGGTGGGTGAGTTCAAGACGGTCCAAGACCTCGAAAACATCATCGTTAAAAGCGAAGGTGGCTTCAACGTGTACCTGCGCGATTTGGCCACGGTAAGCTTCCGCGAGAAAGAAAAGGAGAGCTTCGCCCGTGAATACATGAAGCCCGTTGTGACGCTCGACATCAAGAAGCGCGCCGGACAAAATATCATCGCCGCTTCTGATAAAATCAATGCCATCCTCGAAGAGACCATCAAAAACGACCTGCCTTCAAACCTGAATGTATCGGTAACGAATGATCAGAGTGGCGACATCCGCAGCCAAGTTGATGAACTTCAGAACAGCATCATCTTTGGTGTGATCTTGGTGGTTGGCGTACTGCTGTTCTTTTTGGGCTTGCGCAACGCCTCGTTTGTGGGCATTGCCATTCCACTCTCGATGTTCTTGTCGTTCATCGTCCTCTATGCCATGGGCATCACCTTCAACGTGATGGTATTGTTTTCGCTCGTGTTGGCCCTGGGGATGCTCGTTGACAACGGCATTGTGGTCGTTGAAAACATCTACCGTTTGATGGATGAAAAGGGCTTTAACTCGGTCAAGGCCTCGATTTACGGTGTGGGCGAAGTGGCCTGGCCGATCATCGCATCCACAGCGACGACGCTTGCGGCCTTCTTGCCGCTTGCCATTTGGCCGGGCATCTTCGGTGAGTTCATGAAGTACCTGCCGATTACACTCATTATCGTACTTAGCTCATCGCTGTTTGTGGCCTTGGTCATTAACCCGGTGTTCACCGCCATGTTCATGCGTGTGGGCGAGAGTGCACCGAACTACCGCCGCACGAATATCATTGCGGTGGTGACGATTTCGGTGGGTGCGCTGTTGGTTTTCCTTTCGTACGGCCCGGCCACGGAGACCGAAGACCCCTTGGCTGCGCTCCGCGTGCTGGGCAACATCTTCTTGCTGACCGGCATCCTGGGCCTTCTCAACACCTACGTGCTCACCCCCGCCGGAAAGCGCTTCCAGGAAAACTTCTTGCCCCGACTTGAGCGCGCCTACGAACGCTTCTTGAGCTGGGTACTCGCCGGTATTCGTCCGTGGCTATTCTTCTTCGGCATGTTCGTGCTCTTCTTCATCTCAATGGTGTTGATGGGCATGTTCACCCCGAAGGTTGATTTCTTCCCCGCCAACGAACCGCAGTACCTGAACATCTTCATCGAGAAGCCGATTGGCACCTCCATTGAAGCCACCAACGAAGTAGCGCTCGACATTGAGCGCCGGGTAACCAAGGTGGTGAACCGCGACGAGTTTAAACGTGAGAACAAACTTACCGGCGAGCTTGAATCGTTTGTGGTAAACTCCATCATTGGCCAGGTAGGCAACGGTACAAGCGACCCCAACGCCGGACCGCAGTTGGGCAACACACCCAACAAAGCGCGCATCACGGTATCCTTCGTGAAGTTTCCTGAGCGACGTGGAATAAGCACCAACGACGTGTTGAACGCCATCCGCGATGAACTGCGCAACTATCCGGAGGCGGAAATCGTCGTGGCGAAAAACGAAAACGGTCCGCCGCAAGGCGCCCCCATCAACATTGAAGTCAAAGGCGCCGATTACGACACCGTGCTCGTGTACGCCGAAAACATCAAACGCTTCATTGAGGCGCGCCGCATCGGAGGCATTGAAGAGCTCAAACTCGACGTGAACAAGCAGAAGCCCGAGATGCCGGTAACCATCAACCGCGACAAAGCCCGCCGCTACGGATTGTCGACCTACCAAGTGGGCGACGCGATTCGCACGGCGCTCTACGGCCGCGAAGTGAGCACCTTCAAAGACGGTGAAGACGATTACCCAATCAACATCCGCTTCAACGAGGCCTACCGCAACAATGCCGACGCCTTGATGAACCAGAAAATCACCTTCCGCGACCCGTCAAACGGCCGCATCAAGCAGGTGCCCATCTCGGCCGTTGCCGACTACGAAAAGTCAAACACCTTTAGCGTGGTGAAGCGCAAAGACCTCGACCGCTTGGTGACCATTCAGTCGAACGTGCTCGAAGGCTACAACGCCAACGAAATCGTGCTCACCTTGAAGCAAGAACTGGCCGGATTTGAAATGCCCGACGGATACACCTGGGAGTTTACCGGTCAGCAAGAAGAGCAGGCCAAAGAGCTCGCGTTCCTGGTGAAGGCGCTAATGATTGCGTTGTTTTTGATCTTCTTGATCATTGTGGCCCAGTTCAACTCAACCTCAACACCGTTCATCATTGGCTTCTCGGTATTCTTCTCGATGATTGGTGTACTGCTGGGCTTGGTGATTTTCCAGATGGATTTCGTCATCCTCATGACTATGGTCGGCATCATCTCGCTCGCCGGAGTGGTCGTGAACAACGCCATCGTATTGATTGACTACACCAACCTGCTGCGCGAGCGTCGCCGCGAAGAGCTCGGCATTCCCGACGGACGATTGCCGTTTGGAGAAGTGGTAAAAGCCATCATCGAAGGCGGTAAAACCCGTTTGCGTCCGGTATTGCTCACGGCGATCACGACCATTTTGGGCCTCTTGCCGTTGGCGATAGGATTGAACATCGACTTCGTCGGATTCATGATCGACTACAACCCCAACTTCTTCATTGGCGGTGATAACAACGTGTTCTGGAAGCCGATGTCGTGGGCGATCATTTACGGATTGACCTTTGCGACCTTCCTCACCTTGGTGATTGTACCGGTGATGTACTGGTACTTGGCGCGTGCGAAGTACAAGTTCATGTACAAGTTGCCGGTGAAGACAGAGACGACACGGTAGGCATTGACGCCCAGTTTGGGTTTCTCATGTAAAGAAAGAGGCGCAGTGTTGCGCCTTTTTCTTTTTGGGGTCGGCTATGCTCGCCGTTTTTGAACACAGCGTTTTAGGAGTAAACGGAGTTCGTTGGAGTTCTTGCTCAATACTCTTGCTCAATACTCTTGCTCAATACTCTTGCTCAATACTGTTTTGGGTCGGCTTCGCCGACGATTATGGGGATTATGGGGATTCTGCTCACACACCGTTTTCTTGGATTAGGTGCAGATGCTCGCTTCGCGAGCGGGGGAGCTGGATGCAATTGGCCGCATACGCGCTGCGCTTCTTACAACGCAAACCACCAAAGACGCGATCGTTTCGTGCCGGGGGCTGTAAACCATATTCGTCTCCCACAGAAACGTTTACCGCCGACTGAATATCGACACCGATTGCCGCCCTGCAACCGACACACCGT
>DAITMF010000016.1:0-58459 GCA_036835325.1 Flavobacteriales bacterium | reverse complement strand
CGCCTTTCGTTCAAAGCGGGTGCAAATGTACAACCAAAATCCATATCCGCAAGAGTGCATCATGCATTTTTCAACCAAAACCAGATTTATTCTCTCAATACACTGATTAAGTGGGGGTTAAATTTGCGAGAATTTCTTGGCCCAATCAATCTCAAACTCGCCATACCGGGTTCAATAGGGGTGCGCCTCGTGCTCGCTATCCGAACCTGCCCCCCCTAGCACCATGCACAAAGCAGAACGTTCTATGAGATTTATACGTATATAAACGTTTAAAACTTGCACAATTTTCGGGCGGTTCGTAGCTTGAGGACGGGGAAGGGTTGGTGCTAACCCCACCAAACACACAGATGTCACTTCACGCGCACACACGCTCACATTCAGCAGCACACAAACCACCTTACTGCCGCTTCCCGAGGTCATTGCGTTTGGCGGTATACCAAGTGTCCCAAGTGTCCCCAATAATCTCTAGGTGTCTTTCGAATCCCTAAGGCCCTGACAGCCCAAACCTACCCACACATCTGAACGGCCACAAGAGTCGCAATAGACTAACTCCCTTAGGCCGCAGCAATGTAACAGGTAGAGCAGCAATCTCATCCGCGAAGCGACCTAACGAATCCTGTCTAACTGCCTTGCTCTAGAAGAGTGCCACTAGCCTTTGTTTGCAGCCTCTACCCTAGAAACATGGCATCCAGGACCCTAAGCATTGCAATGGATCTACTTTTTCTCTTCTCCTGAATACTCCTGTCGCAGGCGCGCAACATCGCCGACCAATCGCCCCATGTCTTTAAGATCGGTGCCGTCGTAATATCCGCGCAAGCGACCATCGTAATCGACCAACACCACGTTCTCAGTATGGATGAAGTCTTGCAAACCGCCATCGCCTTCGTCCAACACTGCGAAATAACTCTTCCGTGCCAACTCGTAAATGTGCTGCTTGGGGCCTGTAAGCAAGTGCCAACGGCCTGGAATGGCATTAAAGCGCTCGGCATAGGCAGCCAACTCAGGCACGCTGTCCATCTCGGGCGTTACCGAATGCGACAGAAGTACCACGTCATCGATGCCCACAACTTGCTCTTGAACCTTCGACATGTTCTCATTCATAACCGGACAAATCGTAGTGCACCGGGTAAAGAAGAAATCAACGATGCGAATTTTGCCCTTCACGTCGTCATCGGTAATGGTGTCGCCGAACTGGTTAATAAGCTCGAAAGGCGCCACCCGATGATCGGTGCGGTTTTTTACGTCGGCATCGACCAAAGCCGGATTCACATCAGCCGGCTGGTATACCGGTAGCTTGTCTTCGGGCTTCAAAATCGAGTAGGCAATCAGCACCCCAAAAACAAAGATGCCGCCCACGAGCACGTAGCCAATAATGTTCTTCATACCTAGTATATATAATTATGTACCGTTCATCTATGCATTCAAGGCGCGCAACAACTGTGCAATCCTGTATTCAAGCTCGCCGAGGTACGCGCTGCCAAAGAGGTTCACGTGCACCAGCAGTGGATAAAGCTGCCAAAAGGCAACGCGGTTCTCCCAATCTTCATCGAAGCGATGAATACTGGCATAGCCTTCGTAAAACGCATCCCTAAACCCTCCGAACAACAGGCTCATGGCCAAGTCAATTTCTCGGTGACCATAGTAAACCGCGGGGTCAGCCCAAACAGGTTGACCGTTGGCATCCATCCAAAAATTGCCCGACCAGAAATCGCCGTGCAAGAGCACAGGTTGCTCGGGGTTCACCAAGGCCGCGTGCCGCTCTGCAACGTTTCGAACTTGACGTATGCGCTCAGCGCCTAACAGCGGCTGCGCCAGCTCAGCCATAGGCGCAATGCGATGGCTGAGGTAGTGTTCAACCGTACCTGACACTGTGCTGTTGGTTTGACGCAGTGCCCCAATCCAATTGTCGCGGTGCCAGCCTGCTGCCGTTGCGGTGTTCGCCGCATGAAACTTGGCCAATTGAACGCCCGCATCAAAATCGGTTTCATTGTTGCGCTTTCCGGGTGCAATGTACTCCAGTATCAGGGCCTTATCAGTGACTCCAAGCACCTTCGGCACGCGGTAACCAAAGGGGGCCGCTACCAAGGCTTGAAGTCCGTCGCACTCGGCTTGAAGCGCGTCAGGCACGTCAGCCGCTTGAGGCAACTTTACGAAGGCTTCAAAATCGTCGGTTTCAACCCAATACGCCGTATGGCTGCCTCCTTCGAGCGCGCGCACTGTGCGCACCTTTGCCGACAGGTTTGCTTTTTCCAACTCCGTTGCGAGGGTGTTTGTGTGCATCGTTAGGGTTTTGAGTACACCTCCTCTCCCATCACCCAGGTCGATTGAACTGTTGCGGAGAGCATGTCATTGTCATTACACGTCAGCAAATCGCGGTCAAGCACGACGAAATCGGCTTGTTTGCCCACTGAGATTGATCCTTTGCGTTCTTCTTCGAATTGGGCGATGGCGGCCCACAGGGTCATGCCCAGCAATGCCTGTTCGCGGGTGATGGCGTTTTCGGTTTGGAATCCGCCCTCGGGCCAGCCTTTGGCATCTTTGCGCACGGTAGCCGCGTAAAAGGTGGCAAGCGGCTGTATGCCTTCAACGGGGAAATCAGTACCCAACGCAAGCATGCCGTTCTGAGCAAGCAGTTCTTTGTAGGCGTACGCACGGCGAATGCGGTTGCGGCCCAAACGCAATTCAGCCCAATACATATCACTGGTGGCATGCACGGGTTGCACCGATGGTATCACGGTGTAAAACCCGAACATGGGCAAATCGTCTTTGTGCACAACCTGTGCGTGCTCAATGCGCCAGCGGCGGTCGTTGGCGCCTTCAAGCACTTCGCCATAGAGGTCGAGCATTGCGCGGTTGGCCGAGTCTCCAATGCAATGTGTGTTCATTTGAAACCCGGCGTCGTAGATGCGCATGGCCCACCGGCGCATTTCATCGAGGTCGCTCAGCAAAAAACCACGGTGGCGGGTGTCCATGCGATCGGTGTACGGCTCCAAGAGGCAGGCGCCACGTGAGCCGAGGGCGCCATCGGCATAGAACTTGAACGAGCGCACGTTGAGCCGCTCGGTAAGGTAAGGTCCGCGGGCAAGCCATTCTTCAAGGTACTCGGGCTGCGACGATACCATGGCGTACACCTGCATCTTCAAGGAGGCCGCTTGCTGAAGTGAATCAATCAAATTGATTTCGGCCGTCGACAGGCCGGCATCGCCAACGGTAGTCAAACCATACGCGAAGCAATCGCGTTCAGCCTCGCTGAGAGCTCTTATTTTTTCTTGGATGGATGCGGGAGGGATGCTCGCCCGTACAACTTCCATCGCATTGTCGATGAGCACACCGGTCAAGCGGCCGTTCTCGGTGAGGAACTCCCCTCCGGGGATCGCGGCAGGAAGCCCTTCTCCGATGCCTGCCAACTGTAAAGCTTTCGTGTTGGCGATGGCAGCATGGCCATCAACACGTACAATGTAAACAGGGATGTCAGGAAAGGCGGCGTCAATCACGTCGCGTGTGGGGTAAACGGGCGGTTCGAAGCGGTTTTGGTCCCACCCGCGGCCGAGCAACCACGCGGCATCCGGATAGGCGCTGCGGTGCTTACGCAAACGCTCTACAAGTTCTTCGGGCGAATTCAAATCGCTCAAATCGGCCTGCGCGTTGTTCAGGCCGTAGCCCAAGAAGTGACAGTGGGCGTCAATAAAACCGGGATAGATGAACTGCTTGCGTGCATCGTAGCTTTTGGCGGCGCGGTAGCGGTTGAGGATTTGCCGCTCGGGTCCCATCTCAACAATTTTACCATCTTTCACGGCAAAAGCATCCACTTTGGGATTTTGCGGATCGGCGGTAAACACCACCGCATTGTGCACAATGAGGTCAACCTCTTCGGTGGCAAAGCGGCATCCGCCGAAGGCGAAAAGAAGAACAGCAAGAATTGTGAACCCGATGTACTTCATGGCTTTCGGCGAATGGAAAATGAGTTGGCCTGCGCGGTGGGCACAATCACCATATCGTTGATGCATACATGCGGTTTGCGGCTAATGGCGAAGAAAACCGCGTCGGCGATGTCGTCGGCGAGCAAGGGTTCAAAACCGTCGTACACGGCGGCGGCTTTTCCGGCATCGCCTTTGTAACGCACCAAACTGAACTCGGTTTCGGCTGCTCCTGGAGCGATTTGTGTAACGCGTATGCCGGTCTCCAAGAGCTCAACCCGCAAAGCTTTGGTGAGCGCGTCAACGGCAAATTTCGATGCGCAATACACGTTGCCTCCGGGGTACACTTCTTTGCCTGCGATGGAGCCAATGTTCACAATATCAGCATGCGCAGCGGCTTTCAACATGGGCAGTGCGGCGCGGGTGACATACAAAAGACCTTTCACATTGGTGTCGAGCATGAGGTCCCAATCGTTCGGGTCGCCGCTGTCAATGGGGTCGCGGCCACTGGCCAGCCCTGCGTTGTTCACCAACACATTGAATACTTGGCACTCGGCGGGCAATGTGGCAAAATCGGCGTCGACTTCGCTGCGATGGCGCACGTCGTACACGCGCACAAGTACTTCGGTGCCCATTGCGCGAAGCTCATCGGCGAGGGCATCAAGGCGTTCTTTGCGGCGACCGGTGATGACCAAGCGGTAACCTTCAGCGGCAAGCCTGCGCGCTATGGCTTCTCCGAAACCTGCGCTGGCGCCGGTGATGTAAGCGGTCGGTGTGTTCATGCTTGGGTTTTTGCACTGCCCTCGTAAAGCGCGAAGCCGGCATACCGGCATTCAAGTTGTCCGTTGAACAGAGTGTGTTTCGCGATGGGTTTAAAGCCAAGGTTTTTGTAAGCGTCGAAATTGCTTGAGATGACCCAAGCGGTGCTGCCCACGAAGCTGTCTTTGAGTTTTCGACCGATGTTGCGGTAGAGCTGCTCAATGTTCTCAGGCTGCATGCGCTCACCGTAGGGTGGATTGAGGATGAGTGTTACGGGCTCGGCCGGTTTGGCCAAGGCAAAAAAGTCAGCCAACTGCACGGTGATCTTGTGTTCCCACGAGATGCGCGCCAAACTGTCGTTGGTTTGGCGAATGGCCTGACGTTCGATGTCGGATGCGTAAATCACCGGCACCACCGGCTTGCGGTTGTTCCAAATTTCTTGGCGCACTTGCATGAGGAGTCCTTTGTCGAAATCGTGCCAGTTCATGAACCCGTAGTTGGTGCGAAACCACTGCGAGGGCAAACCCGCAGCCATCATGGCAGCCTCCATCACGAGGGTGCCAGAGCCGCACATGGGGATGTAAAGCGGCTGGTCGGGCGTCCATCCTGACAGGGCAATCATGCCCGCTGCAAGGATTTCGTTGAGCGGTGCTTTGGCGCCCGCAGGACGGTACCCGCGGCGGTGCAGGCTATCGCCCGAGGTATCAAGCGATACGCGCAGCAAGTCACCTTGAATGTTGACGTCAATGCGCAGGTGCGGATTCTCTGTATCGATTGAAGGACGCTTCCCCGTTTTCTCTCTGAACTGGTCAACGATGGCATCTTTCACCCTGAGCGCTGCATAATGCGAGTGCTGAAAAGCGTCAGACCGCACGGTGGCGTTCACGGCGAAGGTGCTGCGGTTGTCGAGAAAGCGCGACCACGGCATGCGCTTGATCACGCGGTACAGGTCGTCAGGGTCGCGTGCGCGGTCTTCCCAAATGGGTTCGAGAATGCGAATGGCGAAGCGCGAAGCCATGTTGGCCTTCATCATGCCGCGCTGGTCAGTCACAAACTCGGCTCCACGGGTGAGCGGCCTCACTTCGGAGAAGCCCATCTCAACGAGCTCGGCAACCAAGAGGTCTTCGAGTCCGGCCAGGGTTTTGGCTACGAATGTTTTGGGTTTTTGCATGTTAACCGCCTTTCAGTTTGACTTTGTAGCCCTGTTGATTGAGGAGCGCGGCGACTTTATCGCGCAATTCTCCTTGAATGACAATTTCGCCGTCTTTGGCCGTTCCGCCCACACCGCACTTGTTCTTGAGCAGTGCTGCCAACGCGCTGAGATCACTCTCATTGCCGATGAAGCCTTCGATGAGGGTCACGGTTTTTCCCTTGCGCAGCTTGCGGTCGTGCGAAACGTAGAGGGTTTGCGACGCGGGTGTAGGCGTCACAACTTCTTCGTTATCGAAATCGTCGGGCACGAAGTCGGGATTGGTGCTGTAGACGTACCCCGAGCGGGTGTCTTTGTTTTTTTTCGCCATGGGCGGATGCTTATCAGACTGCAAATGTACGGAGATGATTAGAGACGGTCTGAATCGTCAAACACATCGTCGGTCGCTGACAAATTCGGTGTTTCGTTCGGTTTCTCCAGCAAGTCGGCCAAGAGAATTACGTCGATGACAAAGTGCGCCATTACCGCACTCCAGATACCGTACACCTCGGTCATCCATCCCAAAAAACAAATCACCCCGGTCATGAAAACACCGTACACACTGATGCGCCAATCGCGCGGATTGAGGTAGCCGTGAATGGCCACAAACAGCACCGCAGTGAGCACAATGCCGAGCAAGGGCTGAAGCACGCCGCGAAAAAGCAGCTCTTCTCCTACCCCGGCACAGAGCGAAATGAACGCGATTTCACTCCAATTGAGGCGCAGGTTTCTGAACATGCGTTCGTAGCGCAACCGCACGCCATCCATAAATTTTCGTCCAACAATGAAGCGCGCCATCAACGCGGCGACCACGCCCACCGGCAAACCGTAGAGCAGTTGTTTCCAGATCGGCGCTGCGCCCGTCCAACGAACCATGAGGTTCATGTCGTCAACGAACCGCGCGATTACCCAACCCAAAAGCGGCATTCCCAGCAAGGTGATGGCCGCCATCGACGTGAGTTGAGACCGCAGGGGAGTGCGCAGGGGAGATTCCATGCTGTAAAGGTAGCACATCGAATCGGATGAAAGTTTTCCCTATCTTCACCGACGAATCAACCAAAACAATCGACCTATGTCTAAGCTACTACGACTTACTGCATTTTTCGTACTTGTTCTCGCCGGCTCGGCCCTGAATGCCCAAGGAAACTGCTCTGACGAAGACCTTGATTACATCGGCGCAAACAATGAGTTTGTGCAAGGCGTAGCCGCTGACTGCGGACAATCGTGCCTATTTGCGGCCAATCCTGAAGCCTGCTTTGAAGCCTGCATGAGCAACCAAGTGCCGTTGACAGCCAACTGCATCGACTGCTTTACCCAGCAGGTTGATTGTGCCACATCAAGTTGCTTTTTCCCCTGTGTATTTGGCTCTGAAGCCGATTGTGCTGCATGCATCGAAGCCAATTGCTTGGTCGCTTTTCAAGAGTGTGCCGGCATTGTTGACCTCGACAACGATGGCTTCACCAACCTCACCGATTGTGACGACAACAACCCCAATGTGTACCCCGGCGCCCCAGGCACCGGTGAAAACATCGACAACAACTGCAATGGAGTGCTTGATCCCGATGAAATTGGAGCTCCTGATTGCGTTGGCGACTTCAACAACGACCTTGCAGTGGGCACTGCCGACCTCCTCATCTTCTTGGCCGACTTTGGCTGTTCAGGCATTTGCGTAGCTGACCTTGACGGAGACTTGCTGACCGGTTCGTCAGACTTGTTGATCTTCTTGGCCGTGTTTGGTACCGACTGCAACTGATGGATTTTCTTCCTGCCGACATTGAACAGTATGCCAGCGACCACAGCGACCCCGAACCGGAGTTGCTCTACCGCTTACACCGTGAAACCTGGCAAAAGGTCATCATGCCGCGCATGCTTTCGGGGCATTTTCAAGGACGCTTCCTGAGTTTAGTCAGCCGGTTGAAATCGCCACAGCGCATCCTCGAGATTGGCGCCTACACGGGCTATTCCGCCATTTGCCTCTGCGAAGGTCTGCAACCCGGCGGTCGTCTCGACACCATTGAGGTGAACCCTGAACTGGCCTACTTGCAAGACAAGTACTGGTCTGAAGCAGGGCTAAGCGACCGTATTCACCGCTACATCGGCAAAGCCCTTGACGTGCTGCCAACACTTGAAGGGCCGTACGACCTGGTGTTCATTGATGCCGACAAAGAGAACTACCCGGCATACTACGAACTGGCCCTCGAACGCACCCGAAAAGGCGGTTTGTTACTGATTGACAATGTGCTTTGGAGCGGAAAAGTCACCACAGCAGCCGCTCCGAACGACCGCGAAACCCGCATCCTGCAAGAGCTCAACGACTTCATCGCCACTGACCAACGTGTGAGCAAAGTGCTCTTGCCCATTCGCGACGGAGTTTTTGCACTCATCCGCCAATGACACGCTTGCAAGCGCTGTGAACTCTCTATCTTCGGCAACTCTATGACAGGCGCCATCATCATCATTTTCTGTACCCTGCTCTTGCTGGCGTACGTTTTTGACCTAACCGCAGCGAAAACCCGCATACCGTCGGTATTGTTGCTGCTAGTCATGGGGTGGTCACTGCGGCAATTGACCAACTTCTTGGCGCTCGATTTGCCCGATTTTAACGCTGTACTTCCCGTGTTCGGTACCGTGGGCCTGATACTTATCGTGCTCGAAGGCGCACTCGAACTTGAACTTAACAAGAGCAAGTTGCCCCTATTGAAGCGATCGTTTTTGGGCGCTTTTTTCCCGCTCATGGCCATCAGCATGCTGCTGGCCCTAAGCTTCTGGTACATCGGCGGTTTTAACTTCAAAGACAGCTTAACCAATGCTATACCGCTGGCCGTGATCAGCAGTGCCATTGCCATTCCTACAGCCCGCAACCTCAGCCGCGACAACCGCGAGTTTGTAGTGTATGAAAGCAGCCTTTCTGACATCCTCGGTGTGCTCTTTTTCAACTTCATTGCATTAAACGAAGTCATTGGAGCCGCTGCATTTGGCTCACTTTTTGTAGAGCTGATTGGAATGGCTGTGGTGTCATTCGTGGCAACCATCGTGCTCGCCTTTTTGCTCAGCCGCATCGATCACCACATCAAGTTCATCCCCATCATTCTTCTGGTAGTGCTGATTTACACGGTAGCCAAAGAATTTCACCTGCCTGCACTTATTCTGATTATGATCTTCGGACTGTTCTTGGGCAACCTCGACGAGCTCAAGCACATTCGGTTCATCAACCGATTGCGGCCTGAAGTCCTCAACGCTGAAGCCCAACGCTTCAAAAAACTCACCGGTGAGGCCACTTTTCTGGTGCGTTCGCTGTTCTTCATCCTGTTTGGCTTCCTCATCGAAACGAGCGAACTCATCAATACCGACAACATTCTGTGGTCAGGTATTACGGTGGCACTGATTTACCTCATCCGTTTTGTGCAGCTGAAGGCCTCCAACATGCGCCTGCGCCACTTGCTCTTCATTGCGCCCCGAGGCCTCATCACAATTCTGCTGTACCTATCGATTCTTCCGGCCGATCGCATTCCGTTGGTCAACAAACCGGTCATCATTCAAGTCATTGTATTATCCTCCATCCTGATGATGCCGGGCGTCATCAGCAAAGGCGAGCAAATTTCCAAGGCCGGTTTGGAAGAGGTGCGCAAGCGGCTCTGATTTTTTCTTGGTGGATGGATGAACCGCCGTCTTCAAGCACGGCGAAAAGTCCGTGTCACAACATAGGGTGGTCATCTTACCAAACTCCCTCATCCGCAGAAAAAAAAGAGCAAAAAAAGGCCCTCAGCAGAGGGCCTTAGGGTTTTTAATGGATGGATGAATTAAGCCGTGAGGACTTCCTTCACCTTGTCTGCTGCTTCTTGCAGGAGGATCACGCTGTGCACCTCAAGGCCTGACGCTTCAATCAACTGCTTGGCTTCGGTTGCGTTGGTTCCTTGAAGACGAACGATGATCGGCACGGGGATGTTACCGATGTTCTTGTACGCGTCAACGATGCCTTGGGCAACGCGGTCGCAGCGTACAATGCCCCCGAAGATGTTCACCAAGATGGCCTTCACAGCGGGGTCTTTCAAAATGATACGGAAGGCCTTTTCAACCCGCGCAGCATCTGCTGTACCGCCCACATCAAGGAAGTTGGCCGGCGCACCTCCGCTGAGTTTGATAATGTCCATGGTAGCCATGGCCAAACCGGCACCGTTCACCATGCAACCCACGTTGCCATCAAGCTTCACGTAGTTCAAGCCCACAGCACCTGCTTCAACCTCGGTAGGATCTTCTTCTGAGGTATCGCGCATGTCAGCGTAGTCTTTGTGACGGAAGAGTGAGTTGCCATCGAGGGTCACCTTCGCGTCAACAGCAATGATGCGGTCATCAGACGTTTTTAGCACCGGGTTGATTTCAAACAACGACGCATCGCAGCCCACGTAAGCGCGGTACAGATTCGTCACAAAGGCCGTCATTTCTTTAAAGGCTTTGCCTGATAGCCCGAGGTTGAACGCGATACGGCGTGCTTGAAACGCCTGCAAGCCCAACAACGGATCAACCGCCTCACGGAAAATGCGCTCGGGTGTTTTCTCAGCCACGGCTTCAATGTCCATACCACCATCGGGTGAGTAAACGATTACGTGGCGGCCGTTGGCACGGTCAAGCAGCACCGACATGTAGTACTCTGCCGGCTCAGATTCACCGGGGTAGTAAACGTCTTGGGCTACGAGCACCTTGCTCACTTTCTTACCGGCTTCACCGGTTTGTGCAGTCACGAGTGTACCACCAATGATGCCCTTCACCTTCTCGGGAACTTCGTCGAGGCTTTTCGCCAGAACAACACCGCGAGAGCCGGTTTCTTGAACGGTTCCTTTTCCACGGCCGCCTGCGTGAATTTGGGCTTTCACCACAAACCAGCCGGTTCCTGTGCTTTCCTGGAGTTGCTTGGCAGCAGCGGCTGCGGCCTCAGGTGAGTCAGCTACGACGCCTTCTTGAACGGCTACGCCGAAGGTTTTGAGTATTGACTTTCCTTGGTATTCGTGAATGTTCATGCCTTAAAATTTGCCCCAAAAGTACTCCGAACAAGAAGTAAATCAAAGTAAAAACGCCAAAGTTGTACACGCACTTTTAACGATGCATTCAAGCGAATAAATGTGGGCTGTAAGCCCGCGATTTGGTATACTTGCCGCTGTGATTGAAGCACGTAACATACAGAAGCGCTACGGCGAGCTCGAGGTACTGAAAGGCATCGATTTGGTCATTCCGTCGCACGAGGTCGTTTCCATTGTTGGTGCCAGCGGCGCAGGTAAAACCACGCTGTTGCAAATACTCGGCACCCTCGACGTGGCTGACAGCGGCCAGCTTTTGTTCGATGGCGACGATGTTACCACCTATTCTGAGCGTGAGCTGGCCGGCTTCCGAAACCGGAAAATCGGCTTCATTTTTCAGTTTCACCAGCTCTTGCCCGAGTTTACCGCGTTAGAAAACGTGTGCATTCCCGGCTTCATTGCCAAGCGCAACGAACGCGAAGTTCGCCAACGCGCTGAAGAGCTCTTGACCTTGCTCGGCTTAAACAAGCGCATGGAGCATAAACCTTCTGCCCTCTCGGGCGGTGAGCAACAGCGTGTGGCAGTTGCACGTTCGCTGATCAACAACCCCACCGTGGTGTTTGCCGATGAGCCCAGTGGAAACCTCGACAGCAAAAACGCGGGAGAGTTGCACGAGTTGTTTTTCAAACTGCGTGACGAGTTGGGGCAGAGTTTCGTCATTGTAACCCACAACGAACAATTGGCCGATATGGCAGACCGGAAAATCCGCATTGCCGATGGCCGCGTAGCCGATGGTCCGCAAAGTTGATCCGCTTAACGATGCCCTCGAGCAACGTCGGCAAGCAGGCACCCTTCGTACGCTTACCCCTTCATCGTTGGGTGTTGACTTTATCAGCAACGACTACCTTGGCTTGGCCCAAGAACCCGTTGAACTGAAATCGGTCAACCGGGGCAGCGGAGCGTCGCGCCTTCTGTCGGGCAACCGGCAACCCCACCTCGCACTTGAAAACGAACTTGCTCACTGGTACGTTGCTGAGCGCGCATTGCTCTTTCATTCGGGTTTTGAAGCCAACCATGGCCTTTTTTCAATGCTGGGGGCATTGGGTTACCGGGTACTGTACGACGAAGAAATGCATGCCAGTGTGCGCGTGGGGCTCTTGGGCGCACGGGTGGCCGGCTGGTCGTTCAAACACAATGACCTCAATGATCTCGCGGCCAAACTTGAACGCAACACCGAACCCGCCGTGGTCGTCACCGAATCGGTATTCTCAATGAGCGGTGACCTGGGCGATTTGAAAGGCATCGCCGAACTCAAACATCAGTACGATTTCACCTTTGTGGTTGACGAGGCACACGGCACCGGAACCGTTGGCGGTTTCACCGGCCTAACCGGCAGCTTGCACTTGCTCGATGCGGTTAATTTGCGCCTGCACACCTTTGGCAAGGCCCTTGGCGCAACCGGTGCGTGCTGGGTGGGTGAATCAAGATGGATGGATGGACTTGTGAACTTTTGCAAGCCATTCATTTACTCAACGGCGCCTTCACCTGTGATGGTCGAGCTTGTAGAGAGCGTCCATCGGCAATTCGAAGACCTATACCACGAACGGCAGACACGCCTCAATGAGCTCATTGCTGCTTGGGGCGTACTCAGCGTGAACCGTGAGGGGTACAGCCGCAATCCATCCCCTATACAATATAAGTTAATCGGGGATGCAAAGCAGACCATGAAAGAGGCCGAAAAGCTGCGGCTCGCGGGCTTCGATGTGGCTGCCATTCGAACGCCTACCGTGAAGCCTGGTGATGAACGGTTGCGCATCTCATTGCACAGTTTCAACACCCTTTCGCAGCTCGACGAAATGCTGCGAATTGTGATTTGAAAATCGTATTTTCGAACTGACCAAAATACAGGTATGGAATACGTAGTAACCGGCATAGGAACCGACGTGGGCAAAACCGTGGTTTCTGCCATCCTCTGCGAAGCGCTGAACGCGAATTACTGGAAGCCGGTGCAAACAGGAACCCGCGAGTCGTCTGACGCGCTTAAAGTTTCCGAAGTCATTGGTGATTCGCGTATTTTCCCAAATACCTATGCCTTTCGCGAACCTCTATCACCGCATGCTGCGGCAGAGTTGGAAGGCACCGAAATTGAGACGGCACGCTTGCGCATTCCTGTGAGCCATCAACCGCTAATCATTGAAGGTGCCGGAGGGGTTCACGTACCGCTGAATTGGAAGCAAACCTTGCTTGATGTAATGCAGGTATGGGATATTCCCGTGATTGTTGTTAGCCGCAACTACTTGGGCTCCATCAACCATACCTTGCTCACCCTTGAAGTACTTCAGCAACGTGGAATTCCGATTGCGGGCGTTGTATTCAATGGCGAATCCACTCCCATGAGTGAAGAGGCCATTGCGCTTTACACGCGCATCCCGGTGCTGGGCCATGTGCCACTGTTTGACGCGTGCACACCCGATGTGCTGCGCACATTCGCTGAAGCTTGGCGGCCTGAACTGCTGCGTAAACTGCACGAACGCCACCCATTGAACGTAGACGTTGAGCTCAAAAAGCGTCTATTGTTTGATAAAAAAGAAAGCCACCCGAGGGCGGCTTTCTCCTAAACTCATTTTTGGTTCGATCAGTTCTTGAGGAACTTCTCGGTGTAGATGCGTCCTTGTGCAGTGGCACGAACGAAGTAAATGCCCGCAGGCAATTGCTGTACATCGAGGTCAATGCGCGTCACACGTGGTGTAGTGTCAATCACACGCTTGCCGAAACCATCGAGGATTTCAATGCGCTCAAACGTGAACTCGCCTTTAAGGGTCAGCACGGTGCTCGCTGGATTCGGGAACACACTGAACTTTGGCGCGAGATCGGTTTCTTCAACGTTGATGGTGTTTCCACAAGGGTTCTCAGGAAGAGAAAGCGCACAAGACAAACGTGGTGCTGCGTAACCAATGATGGTGTCAACGAAGGCGCGGCCTTTCATGGCTGACATTTCAGGGTTGGTTAACAAACCGTTGTTGTTGTTCACGTTGTCTGGTGACCACCACTCCCAAGGAGCCGAGTCAGCCGGTTGGCTTGCAGGACGTACCAATGGGTAGAGGCCATCAAAGCCTTGGTTGAGCAGGTTGGCTGCTTGTGAGAAACCATCGTCGAGGTTGCTGTCAGCCCAAGAGTCGTTGTTCCCGAAACCGGCACATGCTTCTTGCACGTTGAATGAACCGTCAACTTCAACTACCGGGAGGTTAGCTCCAGGCACGATAAGTACAGCGTTCTCGTAAGGCGCAAACGGGTCGGTTGGGGTGTGGAATGAAATGAACGGACCGTCACCGGCATCCAACCAAGAAAGGTCGCCCAATGCACCACCCATGTTCACACATGCGGCAAAATCAGAACTGAAGCCTACGTGGTTTGGGTAACACAGCGTATCGGTAGTACCCGGAATCACGCCCACAGACGTACCGAAGATGTCACCGTTGATTGACTCAATAACCATCGGAAATGGAGGGTCAGTTGCCAAGGTGAACTTTGGAAGAAGAATGTCGGTGTACGCATCGATGGTTGAAGCAGCCAATGAGATGTAACCACCTGTACCTTGGCCCCAAGCAACGATGCGGGTAGGGTCAATGCCGTACTCATTCGAATCTTCAGCCACATTGCGGCGGAAGAAACGCGCAGCCGTGCGGGCATCCTGAACACCACGGTAAGCCGCGTTGATCAAGGTGTTTACGCGTTGTTCTTGCGTTTCAGCGATTGGGTTCCAACCGAGGCGGTAGCTGCAGCTCGCCACAACATAGCCCATTTTCGCCAAACGAGTGCAAATCTCAACGGTTGCCGAGTCATTGCGTGTACCGCCCGGAGAACCGTTGGTAGGGTGAGGCAAGAAGTTTCCGGTGTGGAAGTAAAGTACAACAGGACGCGAAGTCTCTGTATCGCCAACTGGCTCGTAAACGTCCATCTTCAATTCTTCCTTCACAAACTGCCCCGTAACCGGAACGAACAACACGGTGGTGTTCTCACCGTAGGTCACGTTTGTGGTTACTTGAACATCGTCGAATACCTCTTCGAGGTAGCGCTGCGCAGTTGCCTGGGTTGCTCCCAAGACAAGCGTAGCTGTCATAAGTGTAAAAATTCTCTTCATACTACTGGTTTTGATTGATGCATCGTAAAGTTAGTTACTTCGCTAACTCGTACAAAATTGAGAAATATGCGAGTCTTCCAATCCTTGGTCCTCCATAAGTTTGAAACTGCATGTTGTTAAGTAAGTTCGACGCTCCAAGTTTGAAGGTCGTATTGATGGTTTTGACGTAGTAATTGGCTTGGGCATCAACAAGTGAATAGGTTGGAACGAAACCGGTGAATTGCGGCGAGCCTTCAAACAAAAAGCCCTGAATCCACTTGTAGTTGACCCCAAAGCCCCAAATGTTGCCCTTGCCTAGGTTTGATTTGAGGTCGCGCGCAGTGATGCCAAGGTTAAACTTGTTCTCGGGCGTGTTGAAGGCCGGAATAATGGGGTCGTTTTCATCACCCTGCACCAAACGGTTCCACGAATAATTGCCGTTGACTGCAAAATGGTCGTCGACGTAATAGTTCAAGCCAATGCTCACACCCGATGTTTGCACTTCGCTAAGCGAGTTGGCCGAATACCGAAACGCTTGAATGTTGCTTACACCGCCTGTCATAGGATCAAAATCAGCATTCAAACCTATGTTAAAGCCAATGAAGTTGGTGTAAACGCTGTAGTAGGCACCGGCGTCAACGTAAAGCTTGTCAAAGAGGGTGGTACGGTAACCGGCTTCAACAGTGCGCACCTGTTCCGGACGGATGGGCGCAATGTCAAAGTACCGTATATCATCAGGATTCTGCGAATTGCGGTAATCGCTGAAACTTTCAAGGGTGATCAAGTCTTCGACACCATTGAGGTTGCCGGCCAAAATTGCGGGCCCAACGTCAAGAAAGAGGTATTGATCAGCAAGGGTTGGGTTCCGCAGAGCGGATGAGAACGTTAGGCGCAAGTAGTCAAAGTCGCCGGGCTTCCACACAATTGACAGGGCCGGTGAAAATACGTAGTCGAAGTTCTGGTTCTTGTCTGTTCGAAAGGTCGCTCCAAGAATCCAACGGCCGCCATCGAGCTTTTGTTCAGCCCCGATGTATGCGCCAAACTCCTGATTAGTAATCCTTACGCCAGCTGTATCACTGAAAATCGTCCCATCAGAAAATGGCCTATACAAACGATAGTTACCTCCAACCCTTACTTCACTATCGGCATTGTCCGCTGTTTCAGTAATGATGTACTCTCCGTGCACGTGGTAGAGGGCTGATTGGTCAAAAAAGCGTGTGCCACGCTGCTCGCTGTTGTTGCGCGAGCGGGTCAAGCGAGTGAAGGCCTCTTCAAACTCCGGCGTACCGGGTGCGAAGTAGCCCACTTGGCTGATTCCGGGAATACCGCCATTGCCTGAGTTGGTCCAAGCCTCAACCTGGCTGTGGAACTCGGTCAACGTGGTGTTGTTGTCGATGAGAAACTGTTCGTACCCTTCAAAATCGTAGGGCAAGAACGGCGATGCCGGAGGTCCGGCCCAGTTCGGGTCGAACTGCAATTGGGGAATACCCAAAGCAGTCACTTGCGAAGCAATGCTATCGCTCCAGTACTTCGCATACACCTGTGCCCATTCGTTGGGGTCACGCGCTTCTTCCAAAAGTCGCAGCGCAGTGGCATACGGGTCGTACGAGTTCCCCGCATCTTCTTGTGTGCTGTAGGCTCTGATGAAGAACTTGCCTGCTTTGCGGTATTCGAGCCGGTTCTGCCAAAAGACGATGTCGCGCAAGCTGAAGCGGTTATCGCCTTGGTAAACGGTTGTCCCGTTGCCCAGGTTAAACGAATACACCAGTTCAGGCGAGTCGTATTTTTCGTCGGGTCGGGTGCGCCAGTGCGCAGCAAAGTTGGCCTTTAGGTTGTTGGTGTTGTAATCGACCAAATCAACTTCTCGGTAACCGGTGCGGAAAAAAGTCTCCAATCCCCGCGAATTCCACGGAGCTGAGCTCGAGAAATCCATCGCAGGGAAATACTCATCGCCATAAATGTTCACTGCATTGAATCGACCTGGGTTGTTTGCCGGCACTCCACTGTCATCAACTGGACCGTAATTGTCAGCTTCCCAATCGCGCGCCTGCATCGAGTAGAAGTTAATCTTAAAGGCAAAAACGTCGTCGCCGTTCTTGTTCTGGATGATTTCAGCGTAGCGCACTGCATGTTCAAACAACGAGCGTTCGCCGGCTTTGAAGCTCACGCTCAAACCGGGGTACTGAAACGGGTTTTTGCTTTCCATATTGATGACACCGTTGAACGCACCCGGCCCAAAAAAGGCCGAACTGGCGCCTGCTACAATGTCAACACTGCGCACGTCGAGGTCACTCGCTCCGAGAAAATTCCCGAGCGAAAAGTTCAAACCAGGCGACTGGTTGTCAACCCCATCAATCAACTGCAAAGACCGTACCGGAGATGTTGAGTTAAATCCGCGGGTGTTGATGACCTTGAAACCGAGCGATGCCGAGGTCATGTCAACGCCTTTGAGGTTGCCAAGACCTTCGTAAAAGCTGCCTGATGGCGCCTCCTTGATGGCGATCACATCCATGGTTTCAACGGTCAATGGCGCCTGCTTCTGCCGCTCCGAAATGCGTTCACCCACCACCCGTGCTTCTTCGAGCATAATTTGGTCGGCTGAAAGCTTCACTTCGATGCGCTGGCTCACTTCAGTGACAAGCACTTCCTCTACTGAATAGCCAATAAAACTAATCTGTAGGGTTACGGGAAGTTTCGCGACTTTGAGTTTGAATTCTCCTTCGAAATCGGTCGTGACGCCATTCGTGGTGCCCTTCTCTATGACGTTGGCCATAAACACAGACTCTCCGTTGCCGGCATCCCGAACCTTGCCCTTCAACGTTATCTGCGCCACTGCGGTGCTTCCGGTGAGCACCAAAGCCAACAAAAATGCGATCCTGATCATGCGGTGTAAAGGTTGATACCAAGGTAGTGTATGGCCGGCAGCGCACGTCCATCCATCCAAAAATAAACCGCAAGAAACGAAAATCAAGCGATGGTTGCTGTCATTCCCTCAAAGTCAACACGGTCACCGGCCCGAAGCTTGCACCGTTTGCGGAACTCGGTTTGACCGTTTACCTTGACCAACCCGTCGTCAACAACCATTTTTGCCATGCCTCCTGACTCGACCCAGTTGAGCACTTTGAGCAAGCGAATGAGCTCAATGTACTCTTCGGTTAAGGTGAAATTTTCCATGGTGATCAGTAAATGGCCGGGAATTTGCTCGGATTGGCTTCGTGCAAAATGGAGTACGCTTCGTCGACAATGTCGCCCACGCTCGGCTTTGAGAAGTAATCGCCATCGGTGCCATAGGCCGGCAAATGCGGCTTGGCACTCAAAGTACGAGGCTGACTGTCAAGGTGGAACCAGCCGCCTTGGCGATTCAACACCTCATCGAGCATGTAGGCAGTGGCCCCTCCGGGAACGTCTTCGTCAACAAACAGCACACGGTTGGTTTTCGCCAACGATTCAACAATGCGGTGGTCAACGTCAAACGGCAAAAGGGTTTGCACGTCAATCAGTTCAACCGAAATGCCCATTGCTTCGAGCTCTTCTGCGGCTTGAACACAGAGATTGAACGTAGAGCCGTACGAAACAATCGTCAGGTCATCGCCTTCGCGCACCACATCGGGCATACCAAGCGGTATGCGGTACTCGCCAATGTTCAATGGCAGGGCTTCTTTGCTGCGGTATCCGTTCAAGCACTCAATTACCAGCGCCGGTTCATCGGCCAACAGCAAGGTGTTGTACATACCGGCAGCCTGCACCATGTTGCGTGGCACACACACATGAATTCCACGAACGCTGTGCACGATGGCTCCCATGGGCGAGCCGCTGTGCCAAATGCCTTCCAAGCGGTGGCCACGTGTGCGAATAATCACCGGTGCCTTTTGGCCACCGGCAGTGCGGTACTGTACCGATGCGAGGTCATCGCGCATGATTTGAAGCGCGTAGTAGAGGTAGTCGAGGTACTGTATTTCGGCGATCGGACGCAAACCGCGCATGGCCATGCCAATGCCTTGGCCCAGAATCGTGCATTCGCGAATGCCGGTATCGCTGACGCGGAGCTTGCCGAATTTCTCCTGCATGCCTTCCATGGCTTGGTTTACGCCGCCAATTTTACCGGTGTCTTCGCCGAAGGTGAGCACCTCAGGGTACTTCTTAAAAATGGCCTCGAAGTTGCGGTTGAGCACAATGCGTCCGTCAACCATCTCAGGCTGTGCGCCGTACTCCGGCGCAATGGGCGAAATGTTCAGTGCGCGGTTCTCGCTTTCGCTGTGCAACCAACCGCTGTAGCGGTGTTCGAGGTCGTTGGTGCGAATGCGGTACCAATCAATCAAGGCTTTGCGCTCAGGGTGGTGAGCGCCTCGGGTATCGCGAAGGATCGCCCGAACGGTCTCGAACACGTCTTTGCGAATGGGTTCGAGTGCATTTTTTAAGTTTTCGCGCTTCGCGCGGATGGTCGCAGCTTCGGCGTTCACTGCTTCCAACCGCTCGATGAGGCCCAAGGCCGTCTCAAGGTCGGCGTCAATGGCCGCGCGGAAATCTGCCCAAGCCTCCTTCTGCTCCGTGCGCACCTGTTTCTTGGCTTCTGATCGGATGGCATCAAGCTCTTCTTGACTAGCAAGACCTGTTTCGGTAATGAAGAGCATGAACTGACGAATGCAGTCGTATTCTTCGGTCCATTCAAGCTGCTCCTTGGTTTTGTAACGCTCGTGCGACCCCGACGTAGAGTGCCCCTGTGGTTGGGTCACTTCTTCCACGTGAATAAGCACCGGAATGTGGTGTTCGCGCGCAAAAGCCACCGCTTCTTCGTAGGTAGCCACGAGCTCAGGGTATTGCCAACCTTTCACATTGAAGATGCGAATACCGTTGCTGCCTTCGCGAATGGCAAAGCCACTCAATGCTTCGGAGATGCTCTCTTTAACAGTTTGGTATTTTTTGGGGACGGATATACCGAAGCCATCGTCCCAAACACTCATCACCATCGGCACTTGAAGCACGGCAGCCGCGTTCATGGTTTCCCAGAACATGCCTTCGCTTGTTGAAGCGTCGCCAATGGTTCCGAAGGCCACCTCGTTGCCGCCATCAGAGAAGCGGTTGCGCGCAGCCAAATCAGGATTGTTGCGGTATACCTTGGAGGCTTGCGCCAAGCCGAGCAGGCGAGGCATCTGTCCGGCAGTGGGTGAAATATCGGCTGAGCTGTTGTACTGTTCGAGGAGATTCTTCCACTCGCCATTGGCATCGAGGCTGCGGGTGGCGTAGTGCCCGCCCATTTGGCGACCGCCCGAAGCAGGTTCTTTCTCAACGTCGGGGTGGGCATACAGCGCAGCGAAGTACTGCTTCACAGTAAGTTCACCAAGGGCAAACATGAAGGTTTGATCGCGGTAGTAACCCGATCTAAAGTCACCTTTCTGGAATTGGCGGGCCATGGCGATTTGCGCAAGTTCTTTTCCATCACCGAAGATGCCGAATTTGGCTTTTCCGGTGAGCACTTCTTTGCGACCAAGGAGCGAGGCTTCGCGACTGATGCAGGCCAAACGGTAGTCGTCAAGCAAGCGGGTGCGAACTTCGGCTTCTGTAATTTCCTGAGTTGGTGATTCTTTCGACATCGGGAGGCGGTTTTGAGCCCAAAGGCCCACAAAAATACGGCTTTTGACAGAACTGCGAAGCAACAAAAAAGGGCCTCCGTAGAGTGCCCCTTTCTGTAAACCTGCAAGGAAAATTTTGAAACCAACGCCGCTCTTTGGCGGCGCAACCACTGGTAAGACGAAGCTTTTTTCAGTGGTTGCCTCTAACGGAAAACTTTTTTTCTCAGTGAGGCGAAAATTTATAACCTACTCCTCTGACGGAGAAAAAGTAGATGGGTTGCCTCGGGTTGGGCTCAAAATATTTCCTAAATGCCGAAATGAAGTTGTCAATGGTGCGCGTGCTGGGGAAAACATCGTACCCCCACACGGTTTCGAGAATCTCCTCACGGCTCACCACCAGTCCTTTTTTGCTGACCAAAAGCTTCAGGAGCATGATCTCTTTCTTGCTCAGCTCCTGTTCAACTCCGCTTTTGTCAATAATCTTATAGGTATCAAAATCGATGGAGCAGTTCCCGAACTTAAAGAGGTTGATGTCGGCCAAGTGGGGTTGGCCTTCTTCGCGCCGTACAATGAGTTTGCTTACCCGCAGCAGCAGTTCCTCGAGGTGAAAGGGCTTGGCCAAATAATCATCGGCCCCGATGCGGAGGCCTTCAATGCGGTCAGCTCCGGTTCCTTTGGCTGACAGAATCATGATGGGTGTTCGAATGCCTTCGACACGCGCCGTTTTGCATACGGTTAAACCGTCAACTTCGGGCAACATTACGTCGAGAATGGCCAAATCGAGCTTGTATGTTCGCAATACTTCGAGGGCGCGCCGGCCGTCTTCGGCTTCGATCACATCGTAACCTTCGAGTTCGAGGTTGAGCTTTAAGCCTTCGCGGAGCTGACGTTCGTCTTCAACGAGGAGTATGCGGTAATTGGTGTCGCTCATCCGATAGGTGCCGATTTGGTAACTTTGGCGAAAATACGGCTTTGGAACATATCGAATTCCCTGACCCTGAAAGCCTGCGTGCGATGAGCCAAAACACCCTCGGCGAAGCACTCGGAATTGTTGTCACAAAGGTTGAAGACGGCTACGTTGAGGGTACAATGCCCGTTGACCACCGCACACATCAGCCGTACGGCCTGCTGCACGGCGGAGCGAGCGTGGCCTTGGCCGAAACCCTCGGCAGTGTGGGCTCACATTTCATCGCTGCACAAAACAAGATGCTGGCCGTAGGTGTTGAGATAAATGCAAACCACCTTCGAGGCAAACGGGAAGGCACTGTTACCGGCAAGGCGCGACTCATTCACCGCGGAGGAAAATTGCACGTTTGGAACATCGACATCGTTGATGAGCGCGGCAAACTTGTTTGTACTTCGCGACTAACCACGATGCTCGTCCCTGATCAAAAGGCCTGAGATGCACGATTCGTTCTTTTGTTGGAGCTTGCCCAATTCCGAAACTTTCCACGTCTTTACCCCGGGCGGAGAAGGTGTACGTTTTCGCTTTGCTCCGTTTTCGGGGAAGCACCCGAGCCTCGATTTTACCGGCACTGTGCGCGAAGTCGCACGTAATGAATTGCACGGCTCAATCGGCACACTTCCGCGGTGCGAGTACCAAAGCACCTCATCCTCCAAGCACCAACAAAACGTTGCTGAGGCGGTTAAGAAAATCTTCAACGGCGAGCTTGACAAGGTGGTGCTGAGCACGCTCAATGTACTACCCTGCTCGGTTGACCCGTTTGAACTTATTAAGCATTTGCGACATTCGCATCCGGGAGCTTTGGTTTACCTGGTCTCGCACCCGCTAACGGGCTGTTGGGCGGGCGCCACTCCGGAACCCTTGGTAGTGGGCCAAGCGGGCGAATTTGAAACCGTTTCGCTTGCCGGCACACGGGTGCATGAACTTGGTGTACACCCATGGGGCCAAAAAGAATCGCTCGAACAGTCAATCGTCACCGACTACATTAAAAAACAACTGCGCAAAGCCGATGTAACCGACCTGAAGATACAGCGGCCGGAAACCATTCGCTACGGCAATTTGGAGCACTTGCGCAGCACCTTGCGCTTTAAGTCAATGAACATTGACAGCGTAATCGGTGCCTTGCACCCTACCCCCGCGGTTTGCGGGGTACCGATGGGCGCAGCGCGCTTGCAAATTGGTGTTCTTGAAGACCACGACCGCAAGTACTACACCGGCTATGTGCACATTGAACGCAGCGGGGCGGTCAATTGCTTCGTTAACCTGCGCTGCATGGAAATTTTCTCCGATGCGATTGCGGTGTACAGTGGAGGCGGCATTACAGCTGAATCTGACCCCAACGACGAATGGCGCGAAACGCGTGATAAGATACGCGCACTGCTCAACGGTTTCACCGAAATACCTGCGTAGATTTGCCCGATGTCACGACTGAGCGATAAACGTGAAATACAGGTACTGGTAACGCTGCTGGCTCAACACGGATTGAAGCATGTGGTGGTGTCTCCAGGATCACGGCATGCTCCATTGAGCTTATCGTTTCACGGACATCCGAACATTGACGTTTTCGTGGTTCCCGACGAACGGGCTGCCGGCTACTTCGCACTGGGCATCGCCCAAGCAACCCAAGTGCCGGTCGCAGTGGTTTGCACCTCAGGAACTGCCGCGCTCAACTACGGCCCTGCAATTGCCGAGGCCTTCTACCAAGAAATCCCGCTCCTTGTTATTACTGCTGATCGTCCGAAAGAGTGGATTGATCAGAGCGACGGACAAACCATCCGCCAGAGCGGAGTGCATCAACTGCACACCCTCGGCTCGTTTGACTACCTGGCCGAAGCCGAGCACCGTGATGAACAGCGGCAAAACGAACGCATCATCAACGCGGCATGGATGCTCGCCGACGGATTGGTGAAAGGCCCCGTACACATCAATGTGCCCCTTCGCGAACCGTTGTACGGGCTCACCGTGGAAACACCGGCTAAGGGTCGCCCGGTGCAGCAGATCGCTCATCCATCCATCCCAAAAAAAGAAGAACTGCACGAACTGCACGAAGTGCTGCGCAGTCACAAACGCATTCTGGTGCTCACCGGAATGTCGGCTCCTGATGCTGAATTGAATCGTGCACTGGTGAAATTTTCAGAAGCCAGCGGCGCACTTGTGCTCACCGAAACGGGGTCAAATGTGAATGGCAAGCATTTTGTCCCGTGCATCGATCGGTTGTTAATGGGGATGGATGATGCCCTTTTGAACGACCTATCGCCCGATTTGCTCATCACCTTCGGAAGCAACATTGTTTCAAAGAAAGTGAAAGCTTTCATACGCCAAGCCGCCCCCGATGAGCACTGGCACCTTGACCGTGCGGGCCGCATGCTTGACACCTTCAAGTGCCTTACGCGCGCCATTGCATGCGAACCTTCAGCCATGCTTGATGCCTTAAGCACAGGGCTAAACGGTTCAAGCTACGGCCAACAATTTGCCGCTGTCGACCGCGCGCTGAGCAACCAAATGCACGCTGAACTTGAACGCACACCGTGGTCAGATTTGCTTGCGTTTGACAAAGTGCTTCAAAAACTGCCCGCGCAGAGCATCCTTCAAATGGGAAACAGCAGCGTGGTGCGGTACATTCAACTTTTCGATCAACGGCCTGACCTTGTGTACTACGGCAACCGAGGCACCAGCGGCATTGACGGCTGCACGGCGACTGCGTCAGGCATGGCCGTAGTAAGCGCAAAGCCGGTCACCTTGATCAGTGGCGACATCGCATTTCTGTATGACGTGAACGGTCTATGGCACAGCGGCGATCGTTCAAAACTTAAAATCGTGCTGATCAACAACGGCGGAGGAAACATTTTCAAGATCATCGAAGGTCCTTCTGACTCCGATGCGCTCGAGACCCTTTTTGAAGCACGCCACTCACTCGATGCCAAGCACATCGCAGCACACTTCGGAATCGGTTACCTAACGGCCCGCAATGCCCCTGAGCTCGAAAACCAACTCGATGCACTTTTCGCGGCCGCGGAGTGCACCGTGCTTGAGGTATTTACCCGCGAGGTAGCCAATGAAAACGTACTGAAAGATCTGTTCAAAACACTCAAAGCAACAAACCCCTTCAATTATGGCAACACGTGAATGGACGTCCATCAAGGAGTACAACGATATCAAATTCGAGTTTTTTGAGGGTATCGCCAAGATTACCATCAACCGACCACAGGTGTACAACGCGTTTCGTCCGGAAACCAATCTTGAAATGATTGATGCGATGGACATTGCCCGCGAGCGGCAAGATGTCGGCGTAGTTGTGCTCACCGGTGAAGGCGATAAGGCCTTTTGTTCAGGCGGCGACCAAAATGTGAAAGGCGTTGGCGGTTACATCGGAACCGATGGCGTTCCGCGCCTCAATGTGCTCGATTTGCACAAGCGCATTCGCGAGTTACCAAAGCCAGTCATTGCCATGGTAAACGGCTACGCCATCGGAGGAGGCCACGTGCTGCACGTTGTGTGCGACCTCACCATTGCTTCTGAGAATGCGCGGTTTGGGCAAACCGGCCCCAAGGTGGGTTCATTCGATGCCGGCTTCGGGTCGAGCTACTTGGCCCGCCACGTTGGCCAGAAAAAAGCGCGCGAAATCTGGTTCTTGTGCGAACAATACACCGCCGAAGAAGCAGAGCGCATGGGCATGGTGAACAAGGTTGTGCCGCTGGTCGAACTTGAAGACGAAACCGTTCGTTGGTGCAAAACCATCATGAAGCGGAGTCCGTTCGCTGTACGCATGATCAAACGCGGACTCAACGCTGAACTTGATGGGCAGCGTGGTCTCATGGAATTTGCCGGCGACGCAACGCTCATGTACTACCTCATGGAAGAGGCGCAAGAAGGTAAGCGGGCCTTTCTTGAAAAGCGCGACCCTGATTTCTCGAAGTACCCGAAATACCCTTGATCACTCAATTGAACGCAGCCATTCCAAAGCTTCATCGAAGGTTTTGAAGAACTGAGTTGGGATATCGGGACGTTGAACTTTCAGGTAAAAATCAGCCAGCAATCGGTGTGGGAGGTTGGTGATTACAATGGCATCGGCAATGACCCGTTCTTTGCGTTCGGGCGTTACCAAGTAGTTGCGCACGTCAGCTTCAATGATGGCGTGTTCTTCGGGTAGCGTAAGTACCTTATACTTGCCGTTAAAATGTGCGAAGGCCAAATTTGAAATGGCATGCGACTCTGCGGCTGTAAATGACTGGCCCGAAGGAACAACCAAGTATAGAATGTTGGGGTTTATAGCAAAAACCCTAGCGGAAACCGATTCGTACAGTTTAATGTGTTCATTCACATCTGAAAATATACGAAAAATTGAGCAAACAGGCAAATAAACCGGGTCTTGGGGCATGGATTCAAGCCTTTCGACTTCGCACCCTTCCGTTGGCGTTGGCCTCAGTCTTCACGGGGGCAGCCATTGCCAATGACGCCGATGCGGGCAACGGAACTGCGTTGGCCTTGATCATCTTAACCACTGTGCTTCTCCAGGTGCTGAGCAACTTGGCCAACGACTACGGCGATAGCGTGCACGGTGCCGACAACGACCGCCGTGTTGGGCCGTCAAGGGCTGTGCAATCGGGTGCCATTAGCGTTGCTGCCATGAAGACGGGCGTAATCACAACTGCGGTGCTGGCATTTACCAGTGGACTTGCGCTGCTTTATGTTGCGTTCTTCGCCGGCGGACGAATGCTCGAAGGCTTTGTTTTCCTTAGCCTTGGATTGCTCGCCATTGCAGCGGCGGTGAAGTACACAGCCGGTTCAAATCCGTACGGTTACCAAGGACTTGGCGATGTTTCAGTGCTTTTGTTTTTTGGATGGCTAGGTGTGGCCGGCACAGCCTATGTGCTTGGCTCAACGTTTTCACTCGAATTGCTTCTGCCCGCCACAGCAATAGGGTCATTCGCAGCAGCTGTGCTTAACCTTAACAACCTTCGCGACCACATCAATGACGCGGCGAGTGGTAAGCGTACACTCGTGGTGAAAATGGGATTCAAAAAAGCCAAAGCTTACCACCTCGGTCTTTTTTTATTGGGATGGACGACCCTCTTAGTTTGGTTAATCGCCTTCAATGCAGCGAGCGGCCGTTGGCTGATTGGGGTGCTTCTGGTGGTTCATATCGTGCACCTAAAAAAGGTCTTTACAACCCATGAACCTGCTTTACTCGACCCTGAATTGAAGAAAATTGCCCTTTCAGCTTTTCTAATCTCAGCTATCCTACTCATTACCAGTACACTGTAATAAACAACGATTTAATCATCTTCGTAGGAAAATTCCTACACGTGTTTCTTGTGCGCGGCCCTTATCTTCGCCCAAGGGGATAAACAATGAAACTGAAACGCGTAACAGGCTTTGACGTTGCCGTTGCGTTGTTGGTACCGGTTGCTCTCTACTACATATTCCACTTGGGAATTGGGCAGAACAAAGGCACCTTCAGACGCGACCAGTTCAATCTCATTTTTGATGGGGCTGTAGCTGCGTTTGTGTTTATCAATGGCATTTCCTTGGGTCTTTCGATGGCCTCAGGCGAGCACATCGACAGTACGCGCAGGTACTTCATTTTACGTGGCCTCACTTTCATTGGGATTGGACTTCTCGTCGATCTGTCAGGTATGCCGCACATTTTTACCTTGCTTGGCTTATTGAGTATTGGAGCCAGTGCATTCGTCCCATTGAGTTCATCGCTACTTAGAGTACTCACCACTGTGCTCTTGACCATTGCTTTTTACTTCTACTTTCTAACTGATATTCGTATAAACATTGAAACGACGCAAGGCACATCGGTGGTGCACTACCTCGCTCACCACACGCTATACGGCTACTATTCATTGCTCTCATGGGCTCCATTTTTCGTTGGTGGAGTGCTGTTTTCAAGACAACTTTTGAACCGTCATTTCAAGCCAGGATTGTTGGGGGTAAAACTGTCAGTGGTCATCGTGGTCATTGGAGTTGTGGTTGAGATTTTGCTTTCAAACCGTTTTCCGAACCTCGGCGGCAAAAGTGCTTCGCCTTACCCTTTTATGCAATTGTTGCAGTTTCTGTATCCATCGTTCACCATAACGGCGTTTGGCTTGTCGCTCGCCATTGCGAATTTAGCGGTCGCTGTGAACGAACACTCCGAATCGCGCTTTAAAGCACTTTTAAGGAACTATGGCAAAGTGAAGTACAGCGCGCTCTTGGCAGCTCTGATAGCAGGTTGGCTGGCTACACTTCTCCTCGCCGGCAATCAAAACTTCGGCTACCGAACAGTAGCGCTGTTTACACTGTTGGTTTGGGGCATTACATTTGCAGGAACAGCGGTTTGGTTACGGTATTTTAGCACCGGGCCTGTTGAAATGCTGTTAAGGGCCATCTCACCCGGAAAATGAACCCACTTACACTGACCTTCGTTTACCATCCGCTGAAGTTCATACATCCTGCGAAGACTTCGCGCGATACGCTGTACGAAAAACCATCGTGGTTTATCAAACTCACCGATGCCGATGGAAAGTCAGGACTCGGCGAATGTTCCCTCATTCCAGGGTTGAGCGTTGAATCGGTTGATCAAATAAACGCTGCGCTGGGCGACTTAGCAGCCGTTTATGATTGGGATGGATGGATGAAAGCCATGAAAAACGCTTCTCCCTCCCTCCGGTTTGCGCTCGAGACGGTTGATCGTTCGTACCACAGCACCGATGGGGTATCTCTGTTTGACACCCCGTTTTCCCGGGGGGAAGAAGGCATTTTGATCAATGGCTTAATTTGGATGGGCGACGATGATCACGTCATTGACCAAATGCATGCGCGTGCAGAGGAAGGCTTTCGCATCCTCAAGATGAAAATCGGAGCTAACGACTTCAGCAGCGAACTTGCCTTGCTCAAGCGCATTCGAAGCGCCTTTCATGAAAACGAGTTTGAGCTGCGCCTCGATGCCAACGGCGCGTTTTCGCCCGATCAGGTCATGGAGCGTTTGCACCTGCTCGCAGAATTCGGTATTCACTCGATTGAGCAGCCCATTCGACAAGGTCAGGCTTCAGCCATGGCCGAAGTGTGCGCCAAGTCGCCCATTCCCATTGCCCTCGACGAAGAACTCATTGGTTTAATCCCCAACGGCGAACTGCTCGATGCCATACGTCCGCACTACCTTATTCTCAAGCCGGGCTTGCTCGGCGGATTTGAGATGTGCAACCGTTGGGTCAAACTTGCCCAAGAAAGGGAAATTGGCTGGTGGGCAACATCGGCCTTGGAAAGCAACATCGGCTTGAATGCCATTGCGCAATGGTGCGCTGCCCAAGGCACACCCATGCCTCAAGGTCTGGGCACCGGGCGCTTGTACAGCAACAATATCGAAGCCCCGCTCAGCATCCGAAATTCCCGCCTTTACACGCAGTCCAACGGCTGGAAACTTCCTACGGTATGAGCACATACGGCGAAATCGTAGTCGATGGGGAAGCGTATCCCCTCGACCGACCTGAGCTCTGGCCAGCGCAGTTCGCGATGCGCAACGAGATTGCCGCAGTAGTGCATTCATGGCGGCGCAACGAACCCATGGAAATTAGCACTTCAGGGTCAACTGGGGCGCCTAAAGTGTTCATCCATCCCCTCGACAACATTGTAAGGTCTGCTGCGGCAACAGCAGCGTATTTCGTCCTCCCCGAGCGATCAGACGTATTGCTCTGCCTTCCGGTCAGCAAAATCGCTGGCCGTATGCAAGTGTACCGTGCGTTGATCAACAATTGGCGTTTATGGGTCGTCGAACCCTCATCCATCCCCCTAAAAAACATAAGCCAAACCCTCGATTTTGCGGCAATGACGCCCTTTCAGGCGCAAAGCATCCTGCACGACAACCCGGCAGAGTTTCGCAAAGTCAGAAGTATTCTGCTCGGCGGCGCACACGTGTCAGAACCTTTGATGAAAGGCCTAAGAGCTGCCGGGGTGCACTGCTGGGAAGGCTACGGCATGACCGAAACCCTTACCCACGTGGCGGTGCGAAAAGTTTCACCCGAAACTGAACCTTTTTTTCGCTGCTTGCCGGGAATACGCGCCGAACTTGGTCCAAACGATGCATTGGTGCTACACGGTGACCGATTTCCATCGCCTTTGTTGACCACTGACCGGGTTTCTTGGATGGATGAGAAACGCTTTTTGTGGCTAGGCCGTACCGATTTCACCCTCAACACAGGAGGCATTAAAGTGCAGCCCGAGCAAATTGAAGCCCGGCTTGAAGGATTGATTGACCGTGCTTTTGTGGTTGCCGGCGAGCCGGATGAGCAGCTTGGGACCCGCATCGTGCTGATTGTTGAAGGAACGGCCTTCTCGCCAAACGATGAGCGCGCGCTAATGGAAGCCATGGAAGTACGACTGGGTCGATTTGAACGTCCGAAATCAGTGAAATACCTCACGCAACTACCCCGCACAGAAAACGGAAAAATCGAACGACACCGCTTATGAAAAAGCTCATTTTCGCTACGCATAACGCGCACAAACGCGATGAGATATCGCGCATGCTTGACGGGAGTTTCAGCGTTAAAAACCTGAGCGACGTAAACATTCACGACGACATTCCGGAAACCGCCCTGACCCTTGAGGGCAATGCCCAAATCAAAGCGGAGTACGTGTTCTCACGCACCGGGTTGAACGTTTTCGCCGACGATACCGGACTTGAAGTGGATGCTTTGGGAGGAGAACCGGGCGTGCATTCAGCTCGTTATGCCGGAGAAGAGCGTGATCCGGCAGCCAATATGCACAAATTGCTGCATGCCCTCGCCGGCCAAAGCAATCGAACGGCCCGCTTTAAGACCGTTATTTGGTTGATTTTGGATGGACAATCGTACCATTTCGTGGGCGAAGCAAGCGGACGCATCATCGAAATTCAGCGAGGCACCGGCGGATTTGGCTACGACCCCATTTTCGAACCTGAGCTTCCTGAGGCGATCGCCGCATCTTTTGATTCTGCGCCCACATTTGCCGAGTTGTCGCCGGAACAAAAGAACGCAATCTCGCACCGCGGAAAAGCGATGAAGCAATTGATCGAATTCCTCAAAACACAAGCTTGATTGCAGAGCGCGCACATTGGCAGGGCAGATTTTGTACCTTCGCTCTCCAATTCAATCTGGTATGGCCAATTATTTGGACTTCGAAGAACCGATTAAGGCGCTGAAAGAGCAACTCGAAGAAACCCTGCAAATGGGTGAATCTGAGCAGATTAAGGTTGACATTTCTAAGCGTACCAAGGAGCTCGAAGAGCTTATTAAAGAAACTACCCGTGAGATTTACACAAATCTTACGCCTTGGCAGCGGGTACAGGTGTCACGTCATCCTGACCGGCCCTATACCCTGTCATACATCAATGCCGTCACCAACAACACCTTTATTGAGTTGCACGGTGACCGCACTGTAGGCGACGACAAAGCCATGGTGGGCGGTTTTGGTATGGTTGACGGGCAAAGCATCATGTTCATCGGGCAGCAAAAGGGCATCAACACCAAAATGCGCCAGTACCGCAACTTCGGCATGGCCAACCCTGAAGGCTACCGCAAAGCTTTGCGCTTGATGAAACTCGCTGAGAAATTCAACAAGCCCATTGTAACTTTTATCGATACCCCGGGGGCATTTCCGGGTTTGGAAGCCGAAGAGCGCGGCCAAGGTGAAGCCATTGCGCGCAACCTGTTTGAAATGGTTAAGCTGAAAGTGCCCGTGATTTGCATCATCATCGGTGAAGGAGCCTCAGGAGGTGCGTTGGGCATTGGCATTGGTGACCGTGTTCTTATGCTCGAAAACACTTGGTACTCGGTGATTTCACCTGAGTCGTGCTCATCGATCCTTTGGCGCAGTTGGGATTTCAAAAAAGACGCCGCCAATGCGCTCAAGCTCACCAGCACTGACATGCTCGAAAATAAGCTTATTGACGGTGTGATTCCCGAACCGCTTGGAGGGGCACACGCCGACCATGAAGGCACCTTTGCAACGGTAAAGGCTGAAATACTCAAGCACCTCGAAAAACTCGATGCGCTTGATGCTCAAAAGCGCATTGATTTGCGCATAAAGAAATTCAGCAATATGGGCGTAGTCAACTCGTAGTCGAAGGCGACACCAAAAAAAAACAAAAACTTTTAAATGAAGCTTAGTCCGGTTTTTATAAGTGACCGAACTGTTATAGTTTTGCAGCGCAATTAATGCCTTATTGTACGTGCGCGTTGCGACAAACCCAAAACACACATCCATGAAATCAAACGCAGTTCAAACGTTAACCTACCTAACCGGCCTCGCTCTGTTGCTATCGGCATGCGGCGGTCTTGGTAAGATGGAAAAGTACATCGAAGAACTCGGCGCTAAGGCTGAGCCAGAGCCCCTCATTGTGCGTGGCGACAGCGTTGAGCTTAAAGTGAGCGGTAAATTTCCCGAAAAGTATTTCCACAAAAAAGTTTCCGCAGAAGCTACTCCGGTAGTCGTATTCAATGGCGGTGAAGAAGCCTTCAAAATGAAGGGTTTCCAAGGCGAAGATGCCGCAGGCAACTATGAAGTGATTCCTTATGCCAGCGGCAAAAGCTTTAGCTACACAAGCAAAGTGCCATACCGCCAAGGCATGGAAGAATCAACCGTTGAGCTTCGCATCAGCGGCACCAAAGGAAGCGCAAGCCAAACCTTCGACCCTCTTCCAATTGGAACAGGTGTAATCACTACGCCTTACCTCGTTCAAAGCGATGACAAGTTCATCATGGCGAAAGACAACTTCCAACAGGTTTTGTCATACACCAAAGACGCGGTAATCAACTACGAATACAACAGCTCTGTTGTTCGTCCGAACGAAACCCGTGACAAAGACATTAAAGACCTGAACGATTTCATCGCCTTCGCAGCCAAGAAAGACAGCATCGTACTGAAAGGCACTTCGGTTGACGCTTACGCATCGCCAGAAGGTGAGCAAACCCTTAACGAAAACCTCGCATCAGACCGCGCAAAATCAGCCAATGCCGTCGTTTCTCAGGAAATCAAGCGCCGTGAAATCCAAACTGATGACGCGTTCTACCGCAGCAATCCCAAAGGCGAAGACTGGGAAGGTTTCAAATCGTTGATGGAAAAGTCAAACATCGAAGACCGCAACCTCATCTTGAGCGTTCTTCAAATGTACCCTGACAAAGCCAAGCGTGAGCAAGAAATCCGCAACATGGCCAAAACCTACCAAGTCATTGAGAAAGACATCCTCCCACAACTCCGTCGTTCACAAATCAAATTGAGCTACGACGTGGTAGGTTACAGCGACGATGAACTCCGTGACTTGGCCAAAACCAATCCTGACATCCTCACGGCTGAAGAGCTCCTCTACGCAGCTAGCTTGTTCGAAGGTTTGAACGACAAACTTGAGATCTACGGCCATGCTGAGCGCATGTATCCTGCTGACTACCGTGGTATCAACAACGTAGGCTACTGCTTGATGATGCAGAACAAAATGAACGATGCCAAGAGCAAGTTCGACAAAGCCCTCGGTGTTGAGCGCAACCCAATCACCTTGAACAACCTCGGCGCGATTGCGCGTATCGAAGGTGACCGCAAGAAAGCCAATGACTACTTCAACGAAGCGGCTTCTGCAGGTCCTGAGGTGAAGTACAACAAAGGCATCTTGAACATTCAAAACGGTGACTACAGCGCAGCGATTACCAACATGGGTAGCTACAACACTGTAAACTTGGCCCTTGCGAAATTGTTAAATGGCGATACCAGCGGCGCAAAAACGGCTATTGACAACAGTGGCGATGAATCAGCAGTTGCTTACTACGTGCGCGCCATTGTTGCAGCACGCATGAACTCTGGTGCTGATGTGACTTCAAACCTCACCAAGGCGATTGAGAAAGACGGTTCACTTCGTGACCGTGCAATGAAAGACCTTGAGTTCCGCAACTTCAAAGGTCAATTGAACCTGTAATCGATTTCATCTACCATAAAAAAAGGCCGTCGATTGACGGCCTTTTTTAGTGTGGTTCGTTCGCTTAAAAAGCATAGCCAATAAAGAAGCGTGCTCCAGACATGAATTCACGATTGAACTGGCGACGGTCAGCTTCTTGCCAAATCCCAAAACCATCGGTTTCAAACCCAACCTGTTCAAAGTCGCGGTAAGCAATTGAAATATTGAACTGCGCTTCAAACATGAGGCCATGAAACACAAACAGCTGCATGCCAATTGCCGTACCTAAACCGTAGAAATGATCTTTGGTATCGAGGTTGGCTTCATAGGGTGCAGGCCATGCCCCAATGGTACCAAAAAGCCCCGTTGATTGCGGACGTTGGTCTCCGCGTTGGTTTGACCATGAAAGTTGCGCAAACGGATATGCGCTTATGTACGCACCAGCCGGTCTACGCTCGTTGGTGAAATCGGATAAATAGTACCGAAACTCCGGCGCAATGTACACGCCGTTTCGAACATAGTAAGAACGGTCAATGCTCCCATCAGCAAGCGTATTCTCTTGGTCCCAGTAACCTCCAAGGTAACCGGAGGTTAACACCAACGACGCATTCGGCGCGATAACCCTTTCGTACGACAGAAGGTAATCTTCCACTAAAAGTGCTTGAAACGCATCAAACTTCACGATGTTTTTGTACTCAACCGTGTCGAGCCGCCATTGAGCTATGGCGAGGCTACTGCTAAAAAGAGCAGCCAAGGTAATTGCCGTTCTCATCTTAAAAAGCATAAACAATTCCTACTCCGGCGAAGCCGACGGTTTCAAAAACACGGGTACTCGATGAAGATGAAATGTCTTGCATGAACACATCGGTGTAGTTGATTTCGGTGCTACTGTCTTCTGTGCGGTAACGGAATTCAGGCCCTACCCACGCATCAAACCCAAGGCCGAACGAAGTGAAGTACTGAAAACCCACATGGAGTCCGGCCCCTACCGTTGTGACATCGGTAAAGCTGTCGTCTTCTACCCAACCATCACTGTAGTAGTTGCTCGAAGTAAAGTCGCGCACCCGTCCGAACAACCCGACAAAAAATCCCTTCGGTGTTTCATTCTTGGTGAACTCACTCAAATAAACCCTGAATTCAGGCGTAAGCACGAAGCCCGACATTCGGTTGTCGGTGGTAGTGTTCGACGAGGTGCTTTCTGAAATTTCGTAGTCGAAGAGCAAACCCGCATTCAGCTGAACTGAGGTGTACTTTCCAACAACGCGTTCAATGCCCACCTGGTAGCGCGCATCAAACAAGCCATCGAAATTGAGTTTAACCAAATTTTTTGGATTCTCGGAGGTGTCTTGGGCCGATGCCCCAATCGCAGCAATAAGTGCAACCGTGAAAAGAATTACAGATCTCATACGTGAAGTTTTGATTAACCAAGCTAATCAAATTTCGAGCCAGAGTACTTGACATTGATCAGCCTTCAGCTAAACGGCGAAAATGGAGGTACAATTGTTCTTGAGAATCAATTTCATCGGTGTGAATCTCTTTGCCATTGGTGGCATACTGGTTTTTCAGATCCCGATCGAGTACTCTAAGTTTGACCCGGTCATTCAACTGGGTGTCAAGACAAAGCTGAAGCTCAGCTTGCAGCTTGAGGTCGTAAATCGGTACGCTCACCTCAACGCGGTGGTCGAGGTTACGGGTCATCCAATCGGCGCTGCTGATGAAGTACTCGGGTTGCCCATCGTTTCCAAAAACAATGATGCGCGAGTGCTCAAGGTAGCGCCCTACGATGCTGTACACTTCAATGTTTTCACTCATCCCCTTCACACCCGGTATGAGCGAACAAATACCACGAATAAGCAAGGTAACCTTCACGCCTGCTGAACTGGCTTCATACAATTTGCGAATCATGCCGGCATCAACAAGGTTGTTCATCTTTAGCGTTATCCACGCCTTCTTGCCCGATTGAGCGTGTTCAATCTCGCGGTCGATAAGTCCCGAAAAACGCCGGCGCGTGTTGTACGGTGAAACCGCCAAGTGCCTGAAGGTAAAACGGAGGTAATTGTCTTCCATGAATTCAAAGACGCGTTCGACCTCACGGGTTATGCGCGGATCGGCTGTAATCAACGCCGCGTCGGTGTAAACATTGGCGGTTCCTCCGTGAAAGTTGCCCGTCCCAATGTGTGCGTAGGCGTTGAACCGTCGTCCTTCACGACGTGTAATCAACATAAGCTTTGAATGCACCTTCAAACCGGGCACACCAAAAATGATGTGAGCGCCGGCTTCTTGCAGCTTTTCAGCCACCTTGATGTTGTTCTTTTCGTCAAAGCGAGCCTGCAGTTCGATAACAACGGTAACCTCCTTCCCATTGCGTGCAGCATTCTCAAGTGCGTTCACGATGTGCGACTTCTTGGCCACACGGTAGAGATTGATCTTGATTTCTTTCACCTCAGGGTCAATCGCAGCTTCGCGCAAGAGGTCAACCAAATTGGTGAACTGTTGGTACGGATAGTGCAATAAGATATCGCGCTTCTTCACTACGTTCAGCAAGCTGGTGCGGTTGATCAATTCTTTATGGGGGGATGGATGAAACGGGTTAAAACACAGGTCTTTCCGTCCGAAATCAGGAAATGACATGAGGTTTTTGCGGTTGTGGTAGCGGCCGCCGGGGATGATGTTCTCCTTGTCTTTGATTTTCATCTTACGGATGAGGTAGTCAAAAAGATCAGAGGGCATTTGCGCATCGTACAAAAAGCGCACATATTCTCCCCTCTTTCGGCGATCAAGGCCCTTTTGCATTTTCGCCACAAACGATTTCTCGATGTCATCGTCGATGTCGAGCTCGGCATCGCGGGTGATTTTAATGGTGTAGGCCTCCAATGCCGATGGATCAAAAATGGCAAAGAGTTTGCGCAAACGAAGCCGAATGATGTCTTCAAGAAACATCACGTACTGTCCGTTCTCGTCTGATGGCAACACCACAAACCGGGGCAAATGGTCGGGTACCTCAATCAGGGCATAGCGGTTCTTCTGTGTACGGCCTTGCCCGCTTGCCATCTTCACGGCGAGGTAGATGCTTTGGTCTTGAAGTTCAGGAAAGTCGTTTCCAAAGCCCAACATGATGGGCACAAGGTTCGGACGAATTTCGGAGCGAAAATAACCTGTGGCGAAATCGTGCTGGGCCTCGCTGAGGTCTTCCGGTTTCAGAAAGAAAATGCGCTCTTTGCGCAATTCATCTTCCAATTCTGCAAAGGTTTGGTTGTAGGCCTTTTGCAGAGCAACTACCTTGCGCTTAATGGCGGCCAAGGTTTCTTCAGGCGTAAAATTGAGGTCTGTGCGGCCCTTCGGATTGTAAATCATTCGTCGGCGCAACGATGCCACCCGAACCCGAAAGAACTCATCAAGGTTGTTTGAAAAGATGCCCAAAAAGCGCATCCGTTCGATCAATGGAACGCGTGCATCGCGTGCTTCTTGCAGCACACGCTCGTTGAAAGCGAGCCAACTGATTTCCCTATTGATAAACTCTTCGTTCTGCAATGGATGCATGGGTGTGTGATTGGTGGTCAAAAATACGAGATTGGCGCTGCTTCATCGGCGTTTAGGTGCGCAAAGCGACGTTAAATCTTATTAATGTCGTCCATCCATCCAACCAAAAAAACACCGCAGTCAAACCGAAATGCGGTACCTTTGAAAACGAATTACCCCATCCACTCATCCACTAAAAAATCCAACCAAAATGCCCATCACAGGAAAGAAAGCAGTGCATTTTTCAGCCGCAGCAGTCATCAACGGAAAAGAAATCGCACAGAATTTCTCGCTCGACCAATACCTCGGAAAGAACTACGTGGTATTTTTCTTCTACCCCAAAGATTTTTCTGGCATTTGCCCCATCGAATTGCACGATTTTCAAGCGAAACTCGCCGAATTCGAAAAGCGCAACGCCGTGGTGATTGGCTGTTCAACCGACACGCAAGAATCGCACATGGCCTGGTTACGCGTTGCCAAAGACCAAGGCGGCATTGCCGGTATCACCTACCCGCTTGTATCTGACAGCACCAAAACCATCTCGACCAACTACGGTGTTTTGGCAGGCGATTACGATTACAACGAAAACGGCGAACTCATCACCGATGGCCCGATGATTGCCTACCGCGGTTTGTTCATCATCGATAAAAACGGCGTTGTGCAGCACACTACCATCAACCATTTTACCCTCACCCGTTCAGCAAACGAAGCCCTTCGCGTGCTTGATTCGTTGCAATACTTCGAACAACACGGAGAGGTGTGTCCGATTGACTAATTGCACCCTGCACATTGAACAGTGAAAACCGCTGCCTTGGGTAGCGGTTTTTTTCGCTTTCAGCGGATGGATTCAAGACAAGTTCCCACGGTCAGTCAACCATTTGCGAACGGCACGTTGATCGGTTTCAAAGCTCAGCTCATCAATGAGATGCGCGGTCGCTTCTACCCAACGAAACGACTCCAAACCATTTTCTAAACGGTTAATGCCATTGAGCATGCCTACGGCGTCGATTTGGTGCGGGTGTGGAAACCGCGCGGTAAAGTAGACTGCAATCACTTGTTGACCGGGCAAAAATCGGCTTTCAATGAAGAAATCGCTGGTGTAGTGGTGGCCTGTCAGCTCAACCTCTTCGCCCAATTCCTCGCGTGCTTCGCGCAGCGCAGCGTCGCGCAAGCCCTCACCCCATTCGAGTCCTCCTCCGGGCAGTTTCACGTACGGCTTGCCCTGGATGATTTCGTCTGACACCAAGAGCCTGCCGTTGTGCTCAATCAACATGTACACCCGAATGGTAAAGCCTTTCATAGCGGTTTTCTTGCCCTGAGCATTTCACGTTTTCCGGGAGGCCCTGCGAGCCGTTCTACTTCAAATCCGGCCGATTGCAAATCACGTCGCACCTGGCCTTTCGCACAATAAGTCACCAACATACCACCACGTACGAGCAAATCGAAGGCTTTCTCGAAACATTCAAGCGTCCAGAGCATTGGTTGAGTATTCGGACCGAATGCGTCGTAATAAATAATGTCGTAGTGTTCTTTTTCGGATGGATGAGCGGGGTAAGTCGCTGCAAGTCGAAAAAGCGTGAAATACGTACTCACGTCGATTGTGCCATTGGCTTCGCCGTGCATTCGGATAAATCCATCGTGTTCGTCGGCATTCGCATAGTTCAACAACCGTGCTTCTTCGGTGGTTAGCGGGAAAGACTCGAGTGCTGTGTACTCGATTTTGCGTTGAGAGGCCGTTGCTTCGCGCCACGAAAGCAGGGCATTGAGGCCGGTTCCGAATCCTACCTCAAACACCCGAATGCATTGCTTGCTCTCGATGGCCCGCAGGCCTGAAGCGATAAACACATGGGTTGATTCTTGTACCGCACCGTGCCGAGAATGGTAGGTTTCGGCTCCCGCGTTGATTTCAAAGCTGTGACTGCCGTCGGCCGTTTGGATGAGGTGACGTTCCATGGGTTTTGGCTTAAAGCAATTTCTCGTACACGCCGATTCCGAACAGTGCAAAGTCGTACTTCACGGGGTCAACCGGGTCGAATTTTCGAAGGTGTGCCATGACTTCCTCAACCGCTTTGCGGTCGTTTTGTTTCCGAGTAAGTAGACCAAGACGCCGTGCCACGTTGCCGGTGTGAACGTCGAGCGGCAGTTCAAGCCTCGTGGTAGGGATGCGCGTCCAAATCCCCAAATCGACGCCCTTGTCGGAGGGCCTTGCCATCCAACGGAGAAACATATTGATGCGTTTCGCTGAACTGCCCTTGCGCGGATCAGCCACGTGTTTTCGGGTACGTTCAGGGTGTTCAGCACCGAAGAACACATCGTTGAAATGGGCAATCGCGGCAGATGCGGTACCATCCATCCGAAATCCATCCGAAAAAACAGACTCCAAACCACCGTGAACCGTGTAAATGCGCTTCAATGCTGCCGTGAAATACAGCAAGTCGGTGTCGTTGAAGGTTCGGTGAACGAACCCCTCAAGCCGGCGCAACTCGGCATCCGAAGCCGAGCTGATGAAACTGTGCGGACGTCCATCCATCCGCTCAACCAATGAATGGGCATTGGTGAGGATGCTGCGCCGGTTGCCCCATGCAATCGTTGCTACGAGAAAACCAGCAATCTCCTGATCTTCTTTTGCGTGCATTGACCGCGGAATGGCGATTGGGTCTTCGGCAATGAACTCGGGCTTTTCATAGCGCTGCCAACGGTCGTCGAGCAGGGCTTTAACCGCTGCGCGCGAAGGCCGTGCGGGCAAATCAATCAGTCGTGGAGGATTCGTGTTGGGCATCGTTTCTACGTGCAAAAATGCGCTAACTTTGGGGCTTAATGAAATTCGTACACCCTGAAATACTTTGGGCGCTGAGCGCGCTGGCCATTCCGGTCATCGTCCACCTCTTCAATTTCAGGCGTTTTAAGCGGATTTCCTTCAGCAATGTTGCGTTTTTAAAGGAGGTTCAACTCGAAACGCAATCGCGCAATCGACTGCGTCACCTTCTCATTTTGGCCTCGCGACTGCTGGCATTGGCCTTCCTTATTTTCGCTTTTGCACAGCCGTTTATCCCGCTTGATGAGTCATCGTCAAAGGCCTCAGTGCGCAGCGTTTCACTGTACATCGACAACTCATTCTCCATGGAAGCGCAAGGCGAAGACGGCACACTGCTCGATTTGGCCAAGGCACGCGCTTCAGAAGTGATTGCCGCCTATCAGGCCACCGATCGCTTCAACGTGATTACAAACGATTTGGAAGGCCGCCATCAATGGTTTTATTCGCAAGAAGATGCACTCGAACTGCTCGGAGAAATTGATCTTTCACCCACTACGCGCAAGCTCAGTGAAATCATGGAGCGGCAACAAGAGCTGCTCATCCGCGAAGGCGAAGGAGAATTGAGCAGCTTCGTATTCAGCGATTTGCAACTCAACACCCACGACCCGGAGGCCTTCGCCCCTGACAGCACCATCGCTGTGCGGTTCGTCCCCGATATCGCCGCACGATCTGAAAACGTGTACATCGACTCGGTGTGGTTTGACACGCCGGTAAGGCTTCCCGGCCAACCCGAAGTGCTGCGCATTCGCATCCGAAACACCGCCGAAAGTGGCCGCGACAATGTACCCATGCGCCTCGATGTGAACGGTCGTCAAACAGCAATTGGCAGCTTCAACGTGGTTCCCGGAACCTACACCGACACAGCGCTGTACTTCACCGATGACCTCCCCGGAATCAAACACTGCCGACTAAACATTCAAGACCACCCTGTGGTGTACGATGATGACTGGTACTTCTCGTACGAAGTGGCGCAGCAGGTTTCAGTGCTGCACATTTCCGGTAAACCGGATGATCGGGCCTTGAAGAACGTTTTTGGCAATGACCCCTTTTACCGTTTCACCTCGGTCGATGAACGCAATGTTGATTACGGCAGCATCGGCACCTACGACCTTGTAATCGTTGATCAACTGGCCGACGTGCCAAGTGGATTGATTACCGAACTGGCCGCCTTCATGAGCAGCGGCCGCAGCGTGTTGTTCATCCCTGCGGCCGATGGTAACCGTGACTCGTGGAACGAACTTTTGGCTGCCGGCAGTGCCCCGCAAATCACCGGCGTGGCCACCTTGGAAACCCGTGTGGCCAAGTTGAACCTGGAGCACTTGATTTACAAAGGTGTATTTGACCGCATTCCCGAAAACATCGACTTGCCCAAGGTGAGCAAGTATTACACCTTCATGACATCCGCGCGAAGTTCAGATGAAGCGTTGATGAGTTTGCAATCAGGCGACCATTTCTTCTTCACCGCTTCGAACGATGGCGGACGGATGTTCGTCGCCGCCGCACCGCTGGATCAAAGTTGGAGCAGCTTCGTTCAGCACGCATTGTTTGTGCCAACCATGCTTCGCTCAGCTGAGCTCAGCCGGCCAACGGGCGAGATGCAGGCCAAAACCGGAGAAAATGCACGCATTCGTGTGCCGGGCTTTGCGATGGGGAGCGAAGAACGCTTTGAATTCCGCGCAGTCGATTCTGATTTAGCGTGGATTCCGAATCACCGACAGGTACGAGGCGGTACCGAAGTATTCACAGGCGCTGACGACGTCACCGCCGGAAACTATGCGCTCACCTTGGGCGATTCAACGGTTGCTGCTGTAGGCTTCAACTATGACCGCAAAGAATCGGAGCTCGAAGCCCATGACATTGAAACGTGGGAGCGCACCCTCGAAGAAGCAGGCTGGGAGCGCTTTAGTGTGATTGAAAGCAGCATGGAGAGCATCGCCAAAACCGTAGAAGAACTTGACGAAGGCAAACGCTTATGGGATTTGTTCCTCATGCTTGCCGCACTCATGCTGATCGCCGAAATCATCCTTATCAAAACCCGTCCAAACTGATGGCCTGGCTTCTTAAATCAGTCACGATTGTGAGTCCCGATTCGCCCTTAAATGGCGCTGTGCGTGACATCCTTATTGAGAACGGAGAAATCCGCGACATCAAAGCGAACCTCAAGGCCGGAGACGCCGAAACCATTCAGATTCCCGGTCTTTGTATTTCGCCCGGTTGGGTTGATTTGTGTGCTGACTTCCGCGACCCGGGCGAAGAGTACAAAGAAGGTTTGGCAAATGGCCTCGACGCCGCCGCCAGAGGGGGGTTTACGCACGTGGTGACCATGCCGGGAACACACCCGGCGATTGACCATCGGTCAAAAGTTGAGTACATCCTTGCGCGAAGTGCCAACCACGCCGTTCGCGTGCTGCCGGCTGCGACCATGAGTGAAAAGCGAGCAGGTGAGCAACTTTCAGAGCTCTACGACATGCAACAGGCCGGTGCAGTGCTGTTTACCGACGACCAACCCATTGAACGCGCTGAACTTATGCGCAGAGCACTTGAGTACAGCACCAGTTTGGGAGCACTCATTGGCGCTTACGCGTGTGACGCCGACTTGCTTGGCAAAGGCGTTATGCACGAAGGACTCACCAGCACCGGAAACGGCCTGAAAGGGATTCCTGAAATGGTTGAAACGATTCGCTTGCAGCGCGACTTGGAACTGCTGCGCTACACCGGAGGCCGAATGCACGTGATGGCGATTTCAACCGCAGAATCGGTGAAGCTCATCCGCGAAGCGAAAAAATCAGGGCTCCAAGTCACCTGCTCGGTTAGCGCCAACCACCTTTTCTTCAACGATCAAGCCCTTGAAGGCTTTGATGCAAACCTCAAAGTGTTGCCGCCTTTCCGCGACGAAACCGACCGGAAAGCGCTGATTCGCGCAGTCAATGACGGAACCATCGACGCCATTTGCAGCGACCACCGCCCTGAAGACGTTGAGCACAAAGACCGGGAATTCGTGCGAGCAACCTTCGGAATCGGCGCCATCGAACAGTGCTTCAGTGCAGCACTCGCAGCCGGCATCACCGCCGAACGCTTCGTTGAACGCACAGCCATTGCTCCACGAGAAATCTTGGGATTGAGCGCTGCTGCAATCGAAAAAGGCGCACCGGCTGACCTCACGCTGTTTACCGCGAACGGTGCAGAAACCATCGCAAAAGGGCAGAACATCAGCAAAGCCTGGAACAACCCCTACCTTGGGCACACACTACCCGGTAAGGTACACGGCATCATCCGCGGACCTCACGTAGTGCTGGTTTAATCAAGCCTGGCCTTGCGGTCCTCCGAAGTTCATTGGAATGATGTGCTCCGGACCATTGGTCTCGCTGATTGGGCCGTGCTGCTGCTCGTATTTCCGAATGTTATCTTGCAAGGCCTTCACCAATCGCTTGGCGTGTTGTGGCGTCACAATCACGCGTGTTTGCACGCGTGCCTTGGGCATTCCCGGCATTACACGTACAAAATCAACGACAAATTCAGCCGGTGAATGGGTGATAATGGCGAGGTTTGAGTAAATGCCTTGGGCAATTTCTTCCGGCAATTCTATGTTGAGTTGCCCTTGCTTTTGTTGTTCGCTCATAGCGCTGTTCTTTTTTTGGGGGGATGGATGGAGGGATCCGTCCCCATGTAACTCATTTCACATTGGTCAAGAGGATGTCAATCTCTCCGGTGTCGTTCATTTGGCATTCATGCACTCTTTCCGAGGTTCGGTTACAGGAGCGCCTTCAAATCAAGCAGGTGCTTCACCGTATAGTGCGGTACTTCAGGTTCAGGTTCATCATGCGGATGGTAGAGCACCGTTGTAAGCCCCACGGCATGTGCGCCCAAGACATCTGCTTCGAGGCTATCTCCAATCATCCACGTGTTCTCGGGATGTGCTCCGGCCTGTTTTAGCGCATGGTTGAATGCACCCGCGTGCGGTTTGGTAAACCCTATTTCTTCAGACGTGAAGATATGGGTAAAATACGGCGAAAGCTTGCTGCCTTCCAGTTTTCTGTACTGAACCTCTTTGAAACCATTGGTTAGAATGTGCAATTCGTACCCCAAGTCGCGGCTGTGTTCGAGCACCTCAATACTACCGGGCATCAAACGCGTTTTCGACGGACTGCGTTCAACGTAGGCATTGGCCAATTGGGCCGCTAGCACCTCATCTTCCAATTCATACATGCGCAAAGCACGCAGAAAGCGCTCGTTTCGAAGCACCTCTTTGGTCATCCGTCCATTCCGATAATCCGCCCAACAACGCTCGTTCTCAATTTTATACAACTCAATGAACCGTTCTGCATCGGCAATTCCCGCTGCCTTGAGTTCGAATACATCGTACAATTCGGCCAAGGTCTCCTGAGAGTTTGACTCAAAATCCCACAAGGTGTGGTCAAGGTCGAAAATCAGGTGTTTACTGCGCATTCGGAATGAGGTTTTTCACCGCGAAGGCCAGCAGCGAAAGCACATTTGCCCAAACGAAGAACCCCAAAACCATTTTCTCGCGCATGAAACGCACGTGCCTGAAGTACTTGGTTGCGAGCAATACCGAAATGGGCACGGATATCAGGGCCGAAATGGCAATCAAGCCGGCAAGGCCAAAGCGACTTTTAACCCCAACAAGACGGCGGCGGGTTTTCGAAAATACTTTTTTTCCTCTACGACGCTCACGTTCAGAGAGGTAGATGAACAAGCGTTCGCCAAAAAAAGAAATCACATACACCCCAAGGGCGGCGCCGCTTGAAGCAACCAAAACTGTTTCAAGGTAGCCTTTACCGCCTGCAATGATCATGACCCAAGGCAAGAAGAGAAACTTCACAATTGCAAGTGACCACCACCCAAGTAACTCTGCCAAAAATGCCATTGTGCTGTAATTAGCTGTTCTTCCGACCGTAGGCGAGATCTCCCGCATCGCCCAAGCCTGGCACGATGTACGACTGTGCGGTAAGCTCATCGTCGATGGCGCCCGCCCAGATTTCAGTCCCGGCAGGAAGGTTCTTGCGCACAAAATCAACACCTTGCTTGCTGGCGATGGCCGCGGCAATAATCCAACGGGCTGCGGTACCCTTGGTACGCAAAGCACGGTAGGCGCATTCAACCGATGAGCCCGTCGCAAGCATCGGGTCAATCAACACAACCACCTGATCTTGGAGGTCAGGGGCAGAAACATAATCGATCTCAATTTCAAAGTCACCGCCTTTGTGTGCACGGCGATAAGCCGACACAAAACCATTGTCAGCGTGGTCAAAAAGGTTTAAGAAGCCTTGGTGAAAGGGCAGTCCGGCACGGAGAATGGTAATCAATACCGGGTCAGCTTCCGGCACGTTTACTTGGGCTTCACCCAGCGGTGTCACGACGTCAATGGGAGTGTAATTCAGCGACTTGCTAATTTCGTACGCCATGATCTCGCCCATGCGCTCAAGGTTGCGGCGAAAGCGCATCCGATCGGTTTGGATTTCATGATCGCGTATTTCAGAAAGAAAGGTATTGAATACCGAGTTCTGTTTGCTCAAGTCGTGCACCATGACGTCGTGTGTTCGTAGACCTCAAAGGTACGAATACAAAAGGTTGCCAAGGTCAGTCTTCGTCTTCATCAACAGCCGGTTGGATAAGTTTAACAACCGTTCGCACCTGGTTGTAGGTGTATTCTTCGCCCAAGGCACGAACCACACGTGACACATCAAGCTCGTCGTTATCGCGCATCAATTCAGTGCGAATGGCCTCGAATGCCTTATCACTGATGTAGCGCTGCCGCGGAACAGTACCCTGCATCACGGCTTTAATAACATGACTTTCAATGGTGCTATCGGCCAAATTACGGGCCTTGGCAATCTCCTGAATGGTTTGACCTGACAAGAACATTTGTTCGGTGATACGGTAAGTCTCGCCCGTTTTGGCATTTTTCTTTTTCGACGCCACTGCCGAACGCTTTTTTGTCGGACGAGGCCGTGCAGTGGCGATTTCATCAGCTGCAGTAAGCAGCAGCGCCCGATCGCGTTTGACTTCGGCAATCGCTGCTTCACCGCCTTCCAACGCTTTACCTGTAAGTATTGATTCAGCAAGCCATGCGGCTTTGGCAATTCGCTCACGTTGATTTTGAAGCAGAACATCAAAACCTTCGAGGTCGTCAATGTAAAGCTTCACTTGCGCGTACCTGCGTGCACATGCAATGTGCGCGAGCAAGTGCTTCAGCCAGTCGCGCAAGCGGCCGTCGTAGTACTGACGTGCCTTCTCGAGACGTTCATAGAGCAAAGCCGAGTTCTGCTCTTGGAGCAATTTGTCGATTTGGTTGCGAAAACTGCGCAAGGTCGACGCTTCGTCACTTAACAATGTCTTCAACTCGGTCAAGGCGAGATCCATCTTGGCATCGTCAAAGGCAAGCTTACCGGTATACTTGTCGTCAATGTGCTTCAGTTCAGCCACCAAGGTGCTGAAGTCGTACGATACATGCAAGGTTCGGCGCAGGTACTCAACCTGCCCGGTAGCGAAGCGGTCGCCAAGCACCTCATCACCCGGCTGTTGTTCAGTGAACCCTACCACCGTAGGGTCAGTAGCAACCACGGCCGGATTGATCTTGGTGCGTAGAATCAATCCGTCCAAAGAACGCAAACGCGAAAGGGCCACATACACCTGTCCGGCAGCGAAGGCTTTGCCTACATCAACAATGGCCTTGTCGAAGGTGAGCCCTTGGCTTTTGTGCACCGTAATCGCCCAGGCCAGCTTGATGGGGTAATGCTCGAATTTACCAATCTCAACTTCTTCGTTTTCGTTGGTTTTCGCATTGTGATCGAACCGAACATTGAGCCAGGTTTCTTTCACCAAGGTGAACTCGCGACGGTCGTCAACCATCTCAACAGTGATCTCAGGTATACCGAGTTCATCCGTCCCCAATGAAGTCACAGTGGCCAGCAAGCCATTGTAATAGCGGTTCTGCCCTGAGCTGTCGTTGCGCACGAACATCACCTGCGCGCCTTCTTTCAAGCGCAGCACATCGGGTATGGGATGAATGGCTTCGGGGAACTCGCCTTCAATGTGCGCGTTGTAGCGAAATTCCTGCCCCTTTAACTCGCGGAGGGCCTTTTCGTTGATGTCTTCGGCCCGATAATTGTGGGTAGTAAGGGTGATGACCTCTTCCATGGCCTCAACTTCTTCGGCACTCCGGTAGTGCGCATTGAGAAGATCAACGTCGGTGGAAGTTAAGGTGTTGTTGCGCAAGGCGTTCAACAAATCAACGAAGCGGTTGTCGGTTTGCCTGAATATGGTATCGAGCTCAACGGTTACAAAGGTGCTATGGCGAAGGGCCTGAGACTCAAAGAAAAAAGAATGCTTGTAATAGGGCTGCAACAGCGGCGCTTCTTCCTCTTTCACAATCGGTGGAAGCTGGTACAAATCGCCGATCATGAGCAGCTGCACTCCACCGAAAGGCTCTTGGTAATTGCGCTTGACATACCGCAGTCGGAAGTCGATGGCATCGAGCAAATCGGCCCTCAGCATACTCACCTCGTCGATGATGAGCAGCTCAATGTTGCGCAAGATCTTCTTGCGGCGGGCATTGATGCGGTGCACCTTCACGAGGTCATCGGGAGTCACAATGCGCGTTCCCGCCCATGGCGGCGCCTTGAAATTGCGATCGGGAATGAAAGTTGACGGCGGCAGCAAAAACAACGAGTGAATGGTCATTCCGCCGGCGTTCAAGGCGGCAATGCCCGTTGGCGCAACAATCACATGCCGTTTGTGCGTGCTTGCAGCCAATTGACGAAGAAAGGTGGTTTTACCCGTCCCCGCTTTGCCTGTCAAGAAAACGTGCTGATGTGTGCGGTTGATAAAATCAGCCGCAAGTTTCAATTTGTTGGTTACCTGAAGCTCCACGCTGTGAAGGTATTGATTCTGAGCTTGACCGGCGGTCATGGCAGTGCGGTTTAATGTTGAGCCAAAACTAGCAGGTCGATTCGGCTGCTCGACATGCGGTACTGGCACAACTTTATAGCCGTTGGTCTTTTTTTTATTTCCGTTCCGGGATGTTACTTTCTACACGCTCAATTCGTCATACCAACGAACAAACACCTGATCGCGATGAAAACCACTTGGCGGAAGACCTACACCGACCCGAATCACTTGGAAATCGTTGAACAACCGACTCCGGTGCCCGCCAAAAACCAAGTACGCATCAAGGTGCACGCGTGTTCTGTAAACCGCACCGATACGTCAGTGCTGAACGGCTCACCTTATATCTTTCGCTTCTTCGTCGGATGGCCGAAACCGCGACGCGCGGCCACCGGAACCGATTTTGCCGGGGTAATTGACGCCGTTGGAAGCGATATACCCCACTTTAAAGTGGGCGATCGCGTTTTGGGCTTTCACGACCATGGAACCGGGTCACATGCCGAGTACACCGTGGTGGATGCCTCCACTCCAATGATCAAACTCCCCAACGACATCCCGTTTGAAACGGCAGCAGCCGTTACCGAAGGCGCACACTATGCGGTTGGTTTTTTGGCACATGCCAAACTGAAAGGCGACGAACATGTACTTGTTTATGGCGTTACCGGCGCCATTGGTTCGGCGATGATTCAAATCTTGCAAGCCCGCGGCATTGCATGCACAGGCGTGTACGACTCGCGTTATGTTTCAAATGCCGCAAGGGCCGCAGCAGCACTCAGTTCACTCGGTGTCAAACACCTCATTGATGCCGCCCATGAAAACTTTCTCGCAATGCAAAACCGCTACGACTTCGTTTTCGATGCCGTCGGTAAATCGCGCTTCGCAATCTGCAAGCCATTGCTAAAGCATGGCGGCTGCTACCTTTCATCGGAGTTGGGCTCGGGCAGTGAAAACGTGTGGCTTTCACTGGCAGCGCCCTTCATGAAAAAAGCCAAGGTACGCTTCCCCATCCCCAAGAAAATCGAAGACAGCCTTGAAGTCATCGCTGAACTGCTCACCAATGGAAAATTAAAGCCGTTGATTGACCGAAGCTATCCGCTCGACGACGCAGCACAAGCGTTTACCTACGTACTGAGCGAACGAAAACTCGGCAGTGTACTGCTGCTGCCTTGAGAATTTCGACGCCTCTTTTCGCGCCATCCATCCCCATCCATCCAAAAATCACCCAAAAAGGTGACCAGCGTGTAAATGCATAAAGCGTCCTTTCGGCTTAAACAACAAGGCATGGACATTCACCGAATTCATTCCATTCCGGGAGCTGAAGCCTACGAACTGGCATTCGAAGCAATTGAACAGCGCTCTGTGTTGGCGCAGCTGCTTAAGGAACTCAATGAATTAGACGCCCTTTTGGGCTTTGCAAACCTGCAAAATGGAGGTAGAAAATGAACCGAATTGCATGGGTATTTGGCTTGGGATTTGCCCTGGCGGGGATGACCACCTCAGGCCAAAAATCCTTATCAGCCGATAGTTTGCACCGAACGATTCAAAACAGCAAAAACACAGATGCACGGTTCGATCGCGCGCTACAGGCTGCAGAAATCGCCTATGAAATCGACAAAGAATACGTTGCCGAATTCACCACTATTGCGAAAGAAGCCGCCTTGCAACTGAACGACAGCACCCGATGGGCAGAGGCACTGAAACTCGAGGCCGCGGCCGACCGCTGGATGGGGAGCTACGTGAAAAGCATTGCATCGTTCAAAGTATGCCACGACTACTTCACACGGCACAACGATACCACAAAACGCATCATCGCAGCAGACCACCTCGGCAGCATGCACATGTTTATGGGCTACAATACCGATGCGCAACGCTACTTGACCGAGGTGTACGAACTTGAAAAACACCGCAACCAACCGTCAGGAATGGCCGATGCACTGAACGGATTGGCCATCTTTTACAACAACCTCAACCAGAACGACAAGGCTGAAGAGCGCTACAAAGAGGCTTTGACGCTCTATGAGCAGACCGATGACACCCTCGGACGTGCCAATGTGCACGCCAACCTTGGGCTTCTTTATGTCGACCTCAAACGGCTCGACGAAGCCGAATACCACCTTAAACAACAAGGCCACCTTGACAGCTTGCTCGACTCCAAATGGGGATTAGGCTTTCACTTCGATTTTATGGGCCACTTGGAACGCGAACGCGGAAACCTCGAAAAGGCCTACAAGTACCACCTTACAGCCCTTAACCTGCGTGAAACACTCGAAAGCCACTACAACATCAGTGAATCGCGCACCAATCTCACTTCCGTACTCTACGAACTAGGCAACTACCAAGAAAGCATCGAACAAGCCTCGCTTATCCTTGAAAATCGTGAACGCCATCAATCACTGAACCACCAATTGACCGCCTTCGACTACCTCGCACGCTCGCACGAACAACTCGGAAACTTCAAAGATGCGCTGGGCTACTACCGAAATTATATGGCCATCAACGACTCCATTTCAAACAAAGACATCATGGAGATCATCGCCGAAAAAGACGCCAAGTTCGAAGTCGCCGAAGAACGCAACCGAAACGCTTTGCTCAATGCTGAAAATGAAGCATCAACAGCCATCATTGCGCAAAAATCGCGCACCATCTTCTACGGTAGCCTCGGACTTTGCATCGCATTGGTGCTTAGTTCCATACTCACTGTTCTCGTGTTCAAGTACAACAAGCGCAAGAAGGAGCTTGGCGTTGCCTTGGGCGATAAAGAAATTTTGCTCCGTGAAATCCATCACCGGGTTAAAAACAACCTCCAGATCGTGTCAAGCCTGCTTTCCCTTCAAGGGAGGTCCATCGAAAACACAGAAATACAACAAGCCATTAACGATGGTCAAAGCCGTGTGCGCTCGATGGCCCTCATCCACCAAAACCTCTACCAACGCGATAACCTGACGGGCGTCTCGATGTCTGACTATTTATCAAACCTCTGCGAAGAACTCTTCACGACCTATACCATCGACAAAGACCGTATTCAACTGCAACTCAACATTCAACCCATCGAACTCGATGTCGATACGCTTGTTCCATTGGGCTTAATCATCAACGAACTTATATCCAACACACTCAAGCATGCCTTCCCGAATGAACAGAAGGGCATCGTCAGCATTGCGTTCTCCGAAGAGCAAGACCAATACCATTTGACCGTTCGCGACAATGGCGTTGGTTTTATCGCTGACAATGTTCGGCAAAACGCGTTTGGCAATAAATTAATCCAGTCGCTGTCGCGGCAACTGCACGCAAAAATGGAGCAAGATTCAAACCCGAAAGACGGCACCACTACCCGTTTGCATGTGCCCAAACGTTCGAAAGCGGCATAAAAAACCCCACCGACATCGCTGCCGGCAGGGTCAAATCTGAATACGAACCGCACTAGAACCGCGCAGTCAGCGCCAGCATAAAATTGCGTCCGGCACCCGAAATGCCCGAGCTGTAGGGCCTGTACCGCTGATCGGTCAGGTTCTCCAAACCTCCGCTAACCGAGAAGGTCGTGTTCAAATTCACAAGGGCCTTCACGTTCAAGGTGTACCACGCCGGGGCATAGTTGTTGCCGTTAGCGTCTTTCGCATAAATCTCGTCTTTGCCTTGCTCTTCAACCGCGAGGTCTTCAAAGCGACGTTCACCTTGGTACATCGCGTAGAATTGCAACTGAACACGATCGCTTTGGTAGGTCAATCGGCTCAAACCGAACCACGGGGCGGCATGGCGCGATGCGCTGGTGCTTCCGTCGTCAAGCTCTTCTTCACCTACCTGCCAGTTGATGTCGCTCGAAAGCGAGAATCCGGCCGGCAGCTTCAGTTCAAAACTGCCTTGCAACCCGTACACGTTGGCCACAGCCGCATTCTGAATGGCTTGAACTTGGCTCAACTCGCCAGAAAAGACAATGCTGTCAGCTCCGTTCAACTTGAAGTTGCGGCGAACCAAGGCGTTCTCAAGCACCGTGTAGTAACCCGTCACCTCCATCTTCAAGAAGTCGCCAAACACCTTGGCCACACCCAAATCAGCGTTGTAGGCATACTCGGCTTCCAAATCGGGGTTTGGCACGGTCACCGCTCCCGGCTCCGAGTCAAACACCCTGCCAAGGTCATCGACGTTGGGCGAACGAAACGCAGTTCCAACACCGGCACGAATCAACCACTTCGACGCTGGCCGATACGCCACCCCCGCATTACCCGTCACTGAGGAATTGTTCACCTCGGCCCTGTCAAATGGGAAGGAATAAAAATCAAGGTTGTTCGAAAAATCGGCGTCAATCCTGAATTGGTTGTACCGCACGCCGGCATTCACTGTAAAACGGTCACTTACCGTATACTCGTCGCTCAGATACCCAGCCAACGAACCCCACACCGATTGCGGATAACGCGATGGTCCCAGCACCTCGTCGCCGGTCACCAAGTCGGTTAAAATGCCCGATGAGGCGACGTCGTTTTGCACCCATTCACCGCCGTACATCAGCTTGTGTTTGCCGAACTGCTTCACGAAGTCAAGGTTCACTGACAGCGCCTCGACCTGCTCGGTTTGGGTAGTGCGTTCGTCGCTGTTGAGGTTGCGGTCAATGCGGCTTTCTTCAAACCGTTGATGGGCCGCCCGCACCGATACTTCATCGTACATTGCGTTGTTACCGGTATGCGACACCGAAAGCAGGTTCATCATCCAGGTTTGTGCGCCGTAATCCCACTCGGCATGACGCGGTAAACCATTGCGGAAACGGTTGTGCCGGTCGTAGCGGCCGTAAGGCGAAGTTGCAGAGTAATGAAACCCGTACTCGATGTCCCACTTGACATTTGGCCTGAACCTGAACTTCTGCATCATGTTGATCTGCGAATAGGCCGAAGGGATCTGCAGCAGGGGGTCGCTCTGCGAAACCACCACATCGGTGCTGTCTTGGCGCTGCACAAAAACGTCTTTGATGTAGTCGTCAGGTCCGTTCCGGCCTTGGCGCAGGTGGTCGTAATCCCACGAACTGAAACTGGTCACCATGGCGAACTTCTTCCATCCGACATTCACATCGAAATGGCCCGTTTGCTCACGGTTGGCCGATGAAAACCGCGTGACCGCTTTGCCCGTAACCAGCGGCTCATCGGTAGCCGATAGCTGGGGCTCGAGCGTTTGAAAGCTCATCACACCGCCGATGGCGTCGCTGCCGTAAATCACAGAACCCGGACCAAACAGCACCTCGGTGTTCTCTACCGCGAAGGGGTCGAGGTTGATGACGTTTTGGATGTTTCCGGATCGGAAAATCGCGGTATTCATGCGCACGCCGTCAACGGTGTACAGCAGGCGGTTCGTGGCAAATCCGCGGATCATCGGACTGCCCCCTCCCTGCTGGCTTTTTTGAATGAACACCTTGCCCGAGATGCCCAACAAATCGGCGGCTGTTTGCGGATTCATTAACGCTACTTCTTTCGACGTAATCGACGCTACGCGCGAGGTCGATGTTGCGCTGCTTTGCCGCCAACGGGTAGCCGAAACCACCACCTCATCGAGGTTGAAGGCACTGCGCTCAAGCGCAAGCGAAAAGCCGGTCGCTTCGAGCTTGGCAAAGGTGGTCACCACCGTAACGTAACCTAAGTGCTGTACTGCTATGCTTGCTGCATTTTCAAAACCCTGCAGCGGGGCCATGCCTTTCGCATTGGTGAGCGAAAAGGCCCGCGGGTTGTTTGAACTGATCACTACGCCCTCAATCGGCTCACCGGTCTTTTGATCGGTAACCGTCAGCGTTTGCGCCGAAACGGCGTGCAGCAGTCCAAGTCCCGCGAGAAAACTTACAAATGTTTTCACGGAATGTAGATTGGTGTGAGTATAGGTTGATTTCCGGCCTTGCGTTGCGGTCGCTTTTTTTTCGGCTTCGCCGGATGAGAAACTCACAACCCTTCGGGAGGCGGCACCGGTATAGCATGTCCCGGTTCGCTGTAGGATAGGTTTAGTTGCCCTGTCGCAGTGACAGGATAGTTGTCAGGATGGATGAGCAGCCGAGGCGCTTCGCTCGGAAGATCAAGCTGCCGCAGCAATTGGATGAGCCGATCTTCGTGCTGCCTGCGCTCAGGATGGCTCCCCCATGCAACAGCCGCCAAGCGCTGCACACGGCGGTTCAGCACCGTTTCTTCGTGGTCATGCCAGCACCAATAGCTGACCGAATCGGCGGTTTCTTCTTTGCGGACGATGTCGTACATCTCCCCGTCGAATTCAAATTCGCGGCTGTGCTCCCAGCGCAGTTGGGTTTCGGCTTCGGTGTGCGAGAAACGCAGCAGCACAAGCTCGTCGTCGGGCACGCCCGCCATGAGCGTCCGCTTCACCGCCTTTTTCACGGCCCGTTGCTGCAGGTGCAAATAGCCCACCATGAGCGGCAAGGGCGCCAAAAGCAGCACCACCAATACCCACGCACTCACGCTTCGTTTTGCCTGCATACTGCAAAGATGCGAAGATTTCATGGCGTGCCGACGGTTCCAAAACCCGCTTCGCAGCCCAACTTGCTGAAAAAGTATGCAGATTATTCATGCTATCTTTAATTTACATACTTTTACTCTATGGAACAGGCCTACATCCCTCGAAAATTGCAGGCGGAACTCGCCAAGTACCTGCGCATCTTCCCCGTTGTGGCCATACTTGGTCCACGGCAATGCGGTAAGTCAACCTTGGTTAAGCACGTGCTTTCAGACTTGCCCAACGCCATGTACCTCGATCTGCAGAACACTGCAGACCTGAACAAGCTGAACGATCCGCAACTTTTCTTTGAGCTGCACCAAGACAAGCTCTTTTGCATCGACGAGATCCAGATCGCACACGACTTCTTTTCGGCGCTGCGCAGTGAAGTCGACCGCGACCGGCGCAATGGCCGGTTCGTGCTACTCGGCTCGGCATCGCGTGATTTGGTTCAGCGCAGTTCAGAAAGCTTGGCCGGCCGAATTGGCTACCTCGAACTCACTCCCTTTTTGATGAGTGAGCTTCCAAACGTCTCGCTGAACAACTTCTGGAACCGCGGTGGCTACCCCAACAGCATACTGGCTGAAAACGATGAGTTCAGCAAAATTTGGCGCGAGAACTTCATCCGCACCTACATTGAGCGCGACATTCCGCAATTGGGATTCCAGATTCCAGCACCGCAATTGAGGCGTTTCATCACCTTGTGCGCACACCACCACGGACAAACCGTCAACCAAAGCCGATTGGCCGCCGACCTCGGAATGAGCCAACCCACAGTGCGGCGATACATTGATTTGTTGGAGCAAACCTTTATTGTACGTACCCTTCCTCCGCTGGAAGCGAACATCAAGAAACGCCTCATCAAGGCGCCTAAGCTGTTCATCCGCGACACCGGCCTGCTTCACCGACTGCTCGGCATTGATTCAATCGATGCACTCCTTGCTCACCCCGTTTTCGGGCGTTCGTGGGAAGGGCTCGTGATTGAACAAATTGCGGCCATCGCAGAAGCCAAAATGAGCCATTACCGCACATCAAACGGTGATGAACTCGATGCTGTCGTCGAGCTTAACGGCAAACGCATCGCTATCGAATGCAAGGCATCATCCGCCCCCAAACCTACCAAGGGCTTTTACCGCTGCTGTGCCGACATTCAGGCCGACAAGGCATTTATCGTTGCCCCCCTTGTTGACTCACCCTACCCCATCGACGAGAACACCACGGTGATTGGGGTCAATGACCTTGTCTGCTACCTGAGTTCAGCTGATGGCAGGTGAATTGCACTATGACGTTGAATGAGCACATGAGCCGATTCAATTCAAGTAACGCGGGTGAAATGCTCCTGGCTTAACGAAAAAAATGGACGCAACAGATATTTTTCAGGCGCATTGGCTCAGAATTAAATAAATATAGGCGCAACTACAGGTTCTAATTCGCCGCACCAAACACCCGTTTATACTCTGCCTCCACCTTCGTTACTTCCTCTAAGGTCAAAGCAGCAAACTCATTGGTAAGTGCTCTTTTTGAAAACCTTCCGTTATTCTGCTCAAGAAAACGAACCATTAGTGCCACTGTTGAATCCGGCATCTCGATTAAACCATCCACGAACCCCTTGAATTCATCGTACGCAAGAAGATAACCGACTTCTTTCGGAATAATGTCGTTCAATGTTTTCTCAATGCACCCGTAAAGAAACTCTGCCTGAAGGGTGAGATCTATGTACCTGTAGAAGTCAATCGTTTCATTGTTCACAGCGACATTGTGATCAGGGGTTTCCATCCAGTCAATGAATGCCAATAGCGGCTTGGAGTATGCCTCCAGCACTTTGCGGTATTCGTCTATAGCATCGAGAATTGCAGCCGAAACAGGAAAAACAACACCTTTCGACGCAAACCCCTTGGCCGCAAGCACATGATGAATCAAGTACCTGTGGATCCGTCCGTTACCATCAACAAACGGGTGAATGAACACAAAACCAAAAGCCAACTTCGTAGCCGCAACACCTGCGTCGATTGAATCTGAAACCAAGAGTTGACTTGTTTCAGTGAACGCTTGCAGCAGCGCTTCAATATCTTCGTGCTTGGCCGATATGTGATCAGGTATGGGTTCACCGGTAACACGATCGTGCTCACCCACGAAACCGCCTTGTTTGCGGATTCCCATTTGCATAAATCGTGCGTTCTCGATGACCATATTCTGCAATCGACAAAGCTCATCGACCGACAAATCATTCTTGCCGGCTTGAGCGATGGCTTGTCCCCAAAGCGCTGCGCGTTTGCCTTTTGCACTTTCGCCTTCAATTGTGAACGAAGCTTTTGAATCTTTCAGCATCAAAAATGCTGCGGCACGTTGAAGAACGTCTTTCCGAAAACCGTTCAGCAAACGCGACGCCCTATCGGCAAAATCGGCAGACACATACGCATTGAGCTTGGCTGTTTTTCGTATCATCGGACAAAAACCGACACATCCCGGCAGGTTATTGATGACTTTATGACGTGGCGAACGTACTCCGGCAACAGCATACTGCAAGCGTGTATCAATGACCTCAACATAGCTCTTCTTGGTCAAATCATCAATGGCGAGGCGCTCACCAATAAGCCACTCGATGAGAAACCAGATACGTCTTGAGTATTGACCGGTTGGCTCAACCGAAACCAGTTGAACACATTCTTCCTTTGACAGGCAAGCGGTCAGTTTCTTAAAAAAGAGCAGGTCAACGCCTTCGTACTTCAAGGCAAACACGAGGTGGTTGTACAAAGCAGTTATTCGGTCGAGGTCTGCGTTATCTTTGGGCGAGTATGCGGTATGGAAGTAATTAAATCCACCTTCAAATCGTCGGCCCGGGGAATTGACCACAACTGCAATGGTGCTTGGCATTGGCATTTGGAGACCCAAGCTGTGAATAACGGCTGCATAACCTACGACTGTTGCGTCTGAGAGCACTACGAGATCAGCAATAACCTTTGACCGAACTGAAAAATGTGACTCGTTCATTGCAACGCTCTTGATTTACTCAAAGTTCGAAAATTAATGGGCGCAAACCAATATTTTCAGGCGCAATTTCATATATTTTAATAAATATAGGCGCAAAGAAACTCCACACGCCTTTGGACACCCAGCTACTCAGCGCATGAAGTTTGATTGTTTCGCTCAATACATTGAGACTGGACGTACTTTCTGTTCTGTAAATGGGCTATGCCCTTTGCGAGCTAGGGAAGAACCAAACGAAAGCCAATACTTAGACTGCGAATATCAACGTTATTGGGGTTTCGAAGGGAAACCCGACAACGTCTGGCATCTGTGCTCCAGCTGCCGCCACGGAGCACTCGGTGTGAGCCATTCACCATACCCTTTGGATTAGTTTGTCCAAAGCTTGAATAATAACCAAACCAATCTTGGCACCACTCCCACACATTACCGCTCATGTCGTAAATACCCAGTTCATTGGCTTGCTTTTGACCCACCGGATGGGTTTTGCTACCGCTGTTGTTCGAGTACCACGCTGCAGAGCCAATGTTGTTGCCCCCCGCGTACTTATTCCCGATGCTCATATCCCCCCCCCGCGCGGCATACTCCCACTCTGCCTCGGTGGGCAAGCGGTAGTTCTTGCCTGTTTGCTGGTTCAACTTGAGAAGGAAGTCTTGTAAATCATTCCAACTTACATTCTCTACCGGACAATTATCGCAGCCACTGAAATAGCTCGGTTTCTTGCCCATAACCGCGCGCCACTGCGATTGCGTAACTTCATACTTACCTATCTGAAAACTGCTAACAGTAACAGCATGGGGCGGTTTTTCATTGTCATCACAATCACTTTGCTCACCAGTACAGCCCATGGTGAACCTGCCACCTTCAACAAAGACCATTTCAGGCTCATAGGGCTTGCGGCTACTTTCGAGTTTCTCGAATACCTGTGCGGTTTTGCCCGATTCAACCGTGCCACTGCCGCTGAGGGTTTCGTAGCCTTCTTTACGCAACTCGTAACTGTGGCTGCCCGAAGGTAAATCACTTGCTGTGTAGGGGGTGCGGCCTTGGTAGCTGCCATTGATGTGCACCTCCGCTCCCTGAGGGTCGCTGGTAAAGGCAATGGCTCCGGTGCTTGATAAGCTTAGGTTTACTTCAACCGTCTCCCCTTCCTTCACCGTAACCGTCTCAGCGGCGTTTCCATAGCCCGCTTTGCGCAACCCAAGGGCATAGTTTCCAATTAACAACTCCCGCACAATCTGCGGTGTCGTACCCACCAATTTACCGTTGAGGTAAATCTCGGCCTCCATGGGGTCAGAGACCACTTTCAAACTGCTCAAAATGGGCTGGGG
>DAITMF010000015.1:0-67859 GCA_036835325.1 Flavobacteriales bacterium | reverse complement strand
ACCTACCTTGACTTGGCCAACCACATCGACAAAGAAAGCATGCTCAACACACCACCGGTGTTTCCGGTCTACGTAAGTATGCTCACCTTGCGTTGGTTGAAATCAATCGGCGGTGTACCGGCCATTGAGAAAATCAACAACGCCAAAGCTGAACTGATGTACAAAGCCATTGATGAACTGCCTTTGTTCGAAGGTCATGCGCAACCGGGATCACGCAGCCACATGAACGCCACCTTCCGTTTGACCGATGAGTCGCTTGCCGCTGAATTCAACGCGATGTGGAAAGCTGCCGGTGTTAGCGGCATTGAAGGCCACCGCTCGGTTGGCGGGTACAGGGCATCCATGTACAATGCACTTCCATTGGAAAGCGTAAAAGCACTGACCGATGTGATGTACGAACTCGCTCGCACAAAAGGCTGAAACGTGCATCCGTCCATCCACCAAAAAAAAACCACAAAAAGTTTGCCAAACCCAATGAAGATTCTCGCCAACGACGGCATTAGCGCCGCAGGAAAAGATAAGCTTGAAGCCAACGGTTTTACCGTGGTTACAGCCAACGTACCCCAAGATCAACTCGCCAACGCTATCAATGCCGAAGGCTACCTTGGCTTGCTCGTGCGCAGCGCAACCACCGCACGCAAAGAACTGATCGATGCGTGTCCAAACCTCCGCTTCATCGGGCGGGGTGGTGTTGGGATGGATAACATCGACGTTGACTACGCGCGTTCGAAAGGCATGACCGTATTCAATACCCCCGGGTCATCGTCGCTTTCAGTGGCTGAACTTGTTATGGCGCAATTGTTCGACATGGTGCGCTCACTTTACGACAGCAACCGTAAAATGCCCGTGAACGGCCTTAAGGAGTTCAACGCACTCAAAAAGAAGTACGGAAAAGGCAGTGAGCTGCGCGGCAAAACCCTCGGCATCATCGGATTTGGCCGCATTGGTCGAGCCGTGGCAAGCTATGCCTTGGGCTGCGGAATGAACGTGATTGCCTATGACCGCATGCCGTCAAACGCGCCGGTGCAATTGCACATCGCTGGGCACGGAAACATCGACGTGCTTGTACCTTACGTTTCGATGGAAGAATTGCTGTCGGTCAGCGATTTGATTACCCTGCACGTCCCAAAACAAGACGGTGGTGCGGCCGTTCTCGGAGTAGCCGAATTGGCCATGTGCAAAAAAGGCGTGTACCTGGTGAACACAGCGCGTGGCGGTAGCATCAACGAAGATGCCCTCATTGCAGCACTGAACAGTGGCCAAGTGGCCGCCGCAGCGCTTGACGTGTTCGAAAACGAACCTACCCCACGCGAAGATTTGCTGACCCATGCGCGCATTTCGCTGACTCCGCATATAGGTGCAGCCACGGAAGAAGCGCAAGACCGCATTGGTGAAGAAATCGCCGATATTGTTTTGGCGATGAACTTGGCCGGTGTGAAGAACTGACGAAAGCATTAAAAGCTTGTTGAGAGTCTGTTTCGGTTGAAACGGACTTTTTTCATGTGGGAAAAAGCCAACAAGTGCATCCCCAAACCTTTCTATCTTTGCCGTTCACAAGCAGCACATATGTCTGACGAAAAAGTAATCTTCTCGATGGTGCGGGTCAATAAGTCGACCCCTGCCGGAAAACACATCCTTAAAGACATTTACCTGTCGTTCTTCTACGGTGCCAAAATCGGCATCATCGGTGCAAACGGTTCGGGTAAATCAACCGTCATGAAAATCATCGCCGGTCTCGACGAAGCCTTCCAAGGTGAAGTTGTATGGTCGCCCGGCTATACGGTCGGCTACCTCTCACAAGAACCGCAACTCGACGACTCGAAAACCGTTCGCGAAATCGTTGAAGAAGGCACACAAGAAATCGTCAACGTGCTCAAAGAGTACGAAGAGATCAACAACAAGTTCATGGATGAAGAAATCCTGAACGACCCTGATAAAATGGATGCGCTGATGGCTCGCCAAGCTGAAGTGCAAGACCGCATCGACGCGCTCGATGCGTGGGAACTCGACACCAAGTTGGCCCGCGCGATGGACGCCCTGCGGTGCCCGCCTGAAGACCAAAAAGTAGGTGAACTCTCCGGAGGTGAACGCCGCCGCGTGGCCCTGTGCCGCTTGCTGCTGCAACAACCCGATGTGCTTCTGCTCGACGAACCTACCAACCACCTCGATGCCGAATCGGTGCATTGGCTCGAACAACACTTGCAGCAGTACCAAGGAACCGTCATCGCTGTGACCCACGACCGTTACTTCCTTGACAACGTCGCCGGATGGATTCTCGAACTCGACCGCGGCGAAGGCATTCCTTGGAAAGGAAACTACACCTCTTGGCTCGACCAAAAGTCAAAGCGCCTAGCCCAAGAAGAGAAGCAAGAAAGCAAGCGCCGCAAAGAGCTCGAGCGCGAGCTCGAATGGGTGCGCATGAACCCAAAAGGCCGCCAAGCAAAAAGCAAGGCACGTTTGAGCAACTACGACCGCCTGCTCTCAGAAGGTGGCCGCGAAAAAGAACAACGCCTGCAACTGCCCATTCCGAACGGTCCTCGTCTTGGCAACAAGGTCATCGACGCCAAAACCATTTCAAAAGGCTACGGCGACAAACTGCTGTACGAAGGATTGAACTTTGAGCTCCCACCCGCCGGAATCGTAGGCATTATCGGACCAAACGGCGCCGGTAAAACCACCCTCTTCCGCATGATCATGGGCGAAGAAACGCCTGATGCCGGTGAGTTCAGCGTTGGCGATACCGTGAAAATCGGATACGTTGACCAGCGCCACAAAGAAATCGACCCCAACAAAACCGTATGGGAGGTGGTGTCAGGCGGCAATGAAAACATCGACATCGGTGGTCAACTTATCAACTCGCGGGCCTACGTGTCGAAATTCAACTTCAACGGTTCTGACCAACAAAAGAAATGTGGCGTGCTTTCGGGCGGTGAGCGCAACCGTTTGCACTTGGCAATGACCTTGAAAACCGAAGCCAACGTGCTCTTGCTCGACGAACCTACCAACGACCTCGATGTGAACACCTTGCGCGCACTCGAAGAAGGCATTGAGAGCTTTGCAGGCTGCGCCGTTGTCATCAGCCACGACCGCTGGTTCCTTGATCGCATCTGTACACACATTCTCGCGTTTGAAGGGAACTCTGAAGTGTACTTCTTCGAAGGCTCGTACAGCGAATACGAAGAGAACCGAAAGAAGCGCTTGGGCGATGTTGGTCCTACCCGAATCAAATACAAGAAACTGGTTAAGTAATGGGGAAATCGCTGCTGTACCTTGTTTTTCTTTGTTTTGGATGGATGAGCAGCCAGGCTCAAAATTCAGACGCCATCGATGTACAGCACTACCGCGATTCAGTCGACCGTGTTTTTGCCGATCCTGAGCAAAGTATACTTGGAGATGCCGATTTGAGAACCTTCAAAGGGCTCCCCTATTTCGACTACGACCCCAATTACAAAGTGAGGGCGAAGTTCACATCCGCCGAAGGCGAAATCTTTCAAATGAAAACCACCACAAGCCGGCTGCCTGAGTACAAGGCGGTCGGCTTTCTTAGTTTCTCGCTCAACGCTGTGCCCTGCACGCTCTACGTATACCAAAACATTGAGCTCAGTAAAAAAGAAGGCTACCACGATTACCTCTTCGTACCGTTTACCGACTTAACCAACGGCACTGAAACCTACGGCGGAGGGCGCTACCTTGACATCCGCAGCGGCGATTTGGAGGGCGACTTCTACCTTGATTTCAGCCGGTGCTACAACCCGTATTGCGTGTACAGCAAGAAGTACAGTTGTCCGATTCCGCCTTCGGAAAACTTCATTGCGACCGAAGTTCGGGCCGGAGTGAAAGACTTTGCCTCAAAGTAGTTCTGACAATACGGCGCGCAGCTCAGCCAGCATCATGGCGGTAGCGCCCCATACCAAGTGGCCGTCAACTTCAAACCCATCGACCTTCATTTGCAAACCGGTGCTTATGCGAACGGTCTCCTTCTTTACCGCATCAATGGCTAAAAAATGGCTAAGCGGCACTTCGAGAATCGAGGCCACCTCACGCGGATCAGCGCGAAAATCAGGTCGTTGACTCACCATTCCCACAAACGGTCTCACCAAGAAGTTGCTCGGTGGAATGTAAATCTCACTGAGTTGCCCTAAAGGTGTAACCGCTTGCGGGTTAACCCCTACCTCTTCGTTGGCCTCGCGCAGCGCCGTGAACAACAAATCGGGATCGCCCGTGTCGCGCTTTCCGCCGGGAAACGCCACCTGACCGCTGTGCACACCGTCGTAGGTCGGCCTCACAATCAACGAAGTGTGCCACACTTCCACATGTTTGTACAGCAGCACCAGCACGGCACCTTCGCGGTAGTCATTTCTACGTTCACGAACCTCGTTGGCCGATTGGCGTACATACGACATCACCTCTGCATGGGCTGAAAGCCCCGGCAGCGGGCGAAGGAGACGGTCACGCAAGCGATCAGGTTGCAAATCCATTGCCGCAAAGATGGCGATTCTCGGTACCTTTGCAGCATGCCCGTCTTCCTTTTGAACGACGACCTTGTGTTCCCTGATCCGGAAGCCGCCAACGACGACGGCTTGCTGGCCATTGGTGGCGACTTGCGGCCTGATCGATTGTTGTTGGCCTATGAAATGGGACTATTCCCGTGGTTCAGTCCGCCTGACCCTGTGCTCTGGTGGTGTCCTGACCCTAGATGTGTGCTCTTCCTCGACGAACTGAAGGTTTCAAAAAGCATGCGCAACGTGCTCAACCGGAACACCTTCTCAGTGACCTTTGACGAAGCGTTTTTGGAGGTGATGGATGGATGCCGCAGCGTTGACCGCAAAGATCAGCACGGTACCTGGATTACACGCGATGTTATGGAATCGTACAACTACTTGCACCGACTCGGCGTTGCACACTCGGTGGAGGTTTGGATGGATGGTGCACTGGTGGGCGGTCTTTATGGGGTTTCGCTCGGACGGATGTTCTTCGGTGAGTCGATGTTCAGCCGAGTGAGCAACGCATCGAAGGCCGCCTTCATTCAGCTTGTCAGCTTTCTCAAACCGCGAGGCTTCGAAATGATTGACTGCCAAATTTACAACGATCACCTCGGCACACTTGGAGCGCGGCACATTCCCCGCCGCGAATTTTTGGATACCTTAGCCCACGCGCTCACCTATGATACCCTTCAGGGAAACTGGGCGAAACTGGCCTCCGAAGACAACCGACCGTTATGATCAGATTCCTTTCCGTACGATACTTCAAGCGAAAAGGATGGCGGTTTGTAGGTACGGTGCCCCGCAAAGAAAAAAGCACTGTTCTGGTGGTGGGGCCACAAAGCTCTTGGAAAGACCTTTTATTGTGCATCGCCGTGAAGACCATCACACGCTTTGACGTCGACGTGATGGTAAACAATTCAGCGTGGTCATGGAAAAGTTCACTGCTGCTGCGCACTGCCGGTGCGCTCAAATGGCCTGGTGCAAACCGCATGGAGTCTACTGACCGCATTACCGCACACCTCAAACGCGGCAGCCGGTACAGCGTTGTTTTTCCATACAACGAACTCAATGCACCGGGTTCAACTCCTTGCCTTGATTTCTACGACATTGCCCTTAGCACATCATCATCGGTGGTTTTGGTGGCCATTGACCACCGACATAAAGTGATAAAGTTCCATAACCCCTTTTATTTATCAGGTTTTGAGCACCGTGACATGAGCTACATCGCAGGCTATTACAGCAGTTATTACTGGTACCTGCACGATGACTACAAAGCCCGATTGTTGAAAACTCAACGCTGAACAATCGGTAACTTTTCGTAGATTCAGCGTCCGCTTGTTGCCTAACCAGCAGCACCTAACCGAGAACCTTTCAGACTTTACTATGGACAAGTACAATTACTTATTGCTTGACGTGATCATGAACCACAAACGGCAATTTGGAAGCGCCATGCGCCTCAACGACATTGAACGCCAATTCTGGAAGCGCATTGAAGAAGACGACAACCTCAGCATTGGTCAAGCGCGCATCGGAGAACGCGTAACCCGACTCTACGTTGAAGACTTCATACAGAACCGTGAAGGCTACAGCTTAACCCGAAAAGGACGCGAAATACTGTCGTTCGCACCCGTTGATCACATGGGCGTCGCTTCTTAAATCAACACATCGGCCAATGAGATTTGCTAACTTAGCGCAAATCCTTGCCGAATATGAACCGCATTCTTACAGTCACTTCTGCCGCACTCGTAGCTTTGAGTGCATGCCAGTCAACGCAAACTGAGCAAAGCCCAGAGGCATCGATGCCTAGCTACTCTGCGAATTTATCGGCAGACGAGATGGACATTTACGCCACGGTACGGCTAACCACGGATACCACTGCCCTGTCAGAAGAAGACAAGAAGCTCATCCCGCTCTTCATTGAAGCAGCGCAACTGATGGATGAAATCTTCTGGATGCAATCGTATGGCGATAAAACCGAGTTGCTCAACGGTATTTCCGATGACGCAACCCGCCGATTTGCCGAAGTCAACTACGGCCCTTGGGATCGCCTCAATGGCAATCGCGCGTTTATTCAAGGCGTTGGCCCAAAACCCGACGGGGCCAATTTCTACCCGCATGATATATCGAAAGAGGAGTTCGAAGCCTGGGATAACCCGCACAAAACCAGCCTCTACACCGTGATTAAGCGAAGTGCAGAAGGCAAACTCGAACACGTGTATTACCACGATGCATATCAAGCTCAAGTGAGTCGGGCCGCTGCATTGCTGCGTGAAGCCGCCGCAATTACCAGCAACAGCTCATTCAAATTCTACCTTGAAGAGCGTGCACGTGCCCTTGAAACCGATCGCTACAGCGCAAGCGATGTGGCTTGGTTAAATCTGAAAGACAACAGCCTCGACTTTGTGCTTGGCCCCATTGAAACCTATGAAGACCAATTGTACGGTTACAAAGCAGCACACGAAGCCTATATTTTGGTTAAAGACAAAGAGTGGAGCCAGCGCCTTGCCTACTACGCGCAGTTTTTGCCGCGCTTGCAGCGTGAGCTACCGGTTGACAGTCGCTACAAACAAGACGACATTGGCGGAAATGCTCAACTCAACGCCTACGACGTGATTTACTACGCCGGAGATTGCAATTCGGGCGGCAAAACAATCGCGGTAAACCTTCCAAACGACATCGAAATTCAACAAGCGCACGGCACACGCCGCTCGCAGTTGAAAAACGCCATGCGCGCAAAATTTGACCAAATTCTCGTACCCATCGCCGATTTGCTCATTGACGAAACACAGCGTCAACACATCACCTTTGATGCATTCTTTTCGAACACCATGTTCCATGAAGTAGCTCACGGATTGGGCATAAAAAACACCATCAACGGCAAAGGCAGTGTTCGCGAGGCACTCAAAGAACAAGATTCTGCGCTTGAAGAAGGCAAGGCCGACATTGTTGGCCTATGGATGGTTACCCGGCTCATCGAATTGGGCGAGCTTGAAGGCGACCCGATGGATTACTACGTCACCTTCATGGCAGGCATCTTCAGATCGGTGCGTTTTGGCGCTTCGAGTGCGCACGGCAAGGCGAACATGCTCCGATTCAATTACTTCAAAGAAAAAGGCGCGTTTGTAAAGAACGAGGCCACCGGCCGGTACGCGGTAAATCCTGACGGTATGCGCGACGCTGTTGAATCGTTAAGCGACCTCATTCTGCGGCTTCAAGGCAATGGCGACTATGCCGGAGTGGTAGCCCTCATGAACGAAAAGGGCAACATCGGTCCTGAACTGCAAGCCGACTTGGAACGCGTGAACAATGCCGGCATCCCGGTCGACGTTGTCTTTGAACAAGGCATGTCGGTTCTAGGCCTCACAAAATGATGCAGATGCGAAACCGTATTTTTCTTTTTCTTCTCTGCTTCGCAGGGATGAGTGAAGTTTTCGCTCAAAACGGCACCAGTTTCCCCGAGTTAGCGGGCGAATACATCAATGGCAAACAGGCTGTTTTGCCTTCTGCTCCGCGTGCGAAAATGTTAATTGTAGGGATGGCCTATTCAAAGAAAGCCGAAGATGACCTCAGAAGTTGGTACCAACCGATGTACGACAGCTTTGTGCTCAAACGCGGAATTATGGACAGCATGTACGACGTCGATTTGTGCTTTGTACCCATGTTTACCGGCATGAAAAAAGCGGCCTATGAAACCGCTATGAATCAGTTGAGAAAAGAAAATCGGAGCGACTTGCACCCGTACATTCTGTTCTATAAAGGCGAACTAGAGCCTTATGCGAGTTTATTGAACATGAATGACAAGGCAAAACCCTATCTGTTCGTCGTCGATCAAACCGGGCGAATTGTGTTCAGCACCTCAGGTGCGTTCACCGAACGCAAAAAGGAACAACTGGAGTCAGCGCTCGATGACTCAATGAAATAATTAGTCGAGCACTTCCAACTTTGGGTAGCGCTCTTTCCAGAAGGCCAGCTTGGTGCTATCTTTCAATGTGATGATCGTCTTATAGTCGAGCTTCACACGAATGTTCGGCTGTGGTACCTTCTCGTCTTTCTTTTTTGTGCGTTTTGTTGCCATGTTTCAACGGTTTACCCCTTTGGGTAATTAACAAACAAGTAACGCCTTTTTTTCAATTGACCTAGCATAATTGCAAGTTTTAACACTATCGAAACCACGCTATGAGGCCATGGTCGTTTTCCTAAGATGGTATGCGCACCGAGTAATTCAACGGATTTTCAACACCGCTGAAAAATTTAATTCTTAACCGTCTGATTTCCGACACTATAGACACAAACGGTGTAACCACATCGCCATAAAACACTGAGTGATTCTTGAAATCCTGAAAAGCGACATTTAAGCAAAGAACTGTTAACAGATTTACCTCTATCGAGCATAGCGCCGCGCGAAGGCAATGATGACCAAGTAGCAAAGCAATGGAAGAGCAAAGGCAATCGCATAATCTCCTGTGAGGTCACGCATATACCCTACCAAAGGTGGAATCACTGCCCCACCCACAATAGCAGTGCATAGAATGCCTGAGCCTTCGGGTTTGTACTCTCCCAACTCTTCAAGCGACATACTGAAAATCGTTGGGAACATCACTGAATTGAAGAAACCAACAAGCAGTACACTCGCCATGGCTACAAAACCCGTTGTTGACGCTGTGGCGATCAACAAGAGCACCGCTCCTATACCAAACACTGAGAGCAATCTTCCAGGACGCATCTTGGTGAGCAAAGCGGCTCCAACAAAACGTCCGAGCATTGCACTGCCCCAGTAGAAGATGGCAAAACTGGCCACAAGGCCTTTGTCATCGAGGGTTGCCGCTGACTTCCCCGAGAAGGTTTGCGCAATGCCCTCCACGAGCGACATAAGCGTCGCGTTGTTGCGAATAGCCTCAGGCAATCCGAGGTCGACAAAATAGAGTGCCAAAAAGCTACCAATGGCCACTTCAGCCCCTACGTAAACGAAGATGGCCAAGGCACCAAACCGCAGTCGCGCATTTGACCACACCTCGCGAAACTGGTGACGCGATGTGCTACCTCCTCCTATAATGCTCGGCAGGTTCACCAAAGCAAATACACCGGCGAGCAAGGCAAAAGCCAGTGCCAGCGCAATGAAGGGCGTTTGCACCGCTGCGGCCTCAGTGTCTAAGTAGGTCGTTAAGGCTTCTTGACTCAATGCGGCCTGTTCGTTTGAACTGAGAATGTGATCGCTCAATAAGAAGGTCGCTGAAAAAATCGGCGCGATGGTCGTCCCGAAGCTGTTGAAAGCCTGTGCCAGGTTCAATCTTCGCGCCGCACTCTCCGATGGCCCCAACACGGTGATGTAGGGGTTTGCGGCAACTTGCAAAATGGTAATTCCGGAACCCAAAACGAAGATGGCGGTCAAAAACCATCCGAAGACTCTATAATCAGCCGCGGGAAAGAACAAAACGCATCCTAAAGCAGCCAAGGAGAGACCGGTTACAATGCCGCGCTTGTACCCGATCCGCGCAAGCAAGAACCCCGCGGGTATGCTCAACAATCCGTAGGGTACAAACCACGCAATTTGAACGGTCGCAGCTTGCCAGTGTTTTAGCTCGAACAAGTCTTTAAGGCGCGGAATCAATCCATCCGCCAAAACAGTAATAAAGCCCCACATGAAGAACAATGAGGTAACGGCGATGAACGCGCCGCGTGCGGTTTTTTGGGTGGATGCCATGCGCAAAGCTGGAATTGGGTAATGATGGTTTTCGGGGTGTAAGGATAAAAAAATCCGGAGGTGAGTTCCTCCGGATTCAAAATCATTGCAGTGCTTGGTGAAAACTTGGTTTACCGCATCACCGAAACGGTGCCCGATCGTTCAAACGCGTCAGTGTCAAAGCCTTTAACTTTCACAACGTACTGGTAAATGTCATTGGGCACGTAATAATTACCACCCTCATGGCTACCGTCCCACACTTGATTGATATCGGTTGATTCATAAACTTTTTCACCCCAACGGTTGAAAATAATGATTTCAAAGCGCTGAATCGAACTTCCCGTGATTCTAAACACATCGTTGATACCATCATTGTTGGGCGTGAAGGCATTGGGAATGTACAGAAGAACCGGACCGTTGATAAGGGTGTAGGCAATGTCGGTACACCCAATGGCGTTGGTCACTTGCAGACTCACTTGATAATCAGACAAACCGTCGAAGGTGTGCAACGGATTGGCTTCATCGCTTGCACTGCCATCGCCAAAATCCCATGCGTAGATGCACTCATCGCATTCGGGTGACGGAGCTCCAAAGAACTGGTACTGGTTCTCTGTTTCGGTTGCTGACACCGTAAAGTTTGAGAAGAGGTACTGTACTTCAACGAATACATCTCCACTTATGGTTTTGCCACAGATGTCGGTTGCTGTTATTGGGTAGACAGCCGATTCATACGGAGCAATAAACTGGTTTGGACCGAACGCGCCAAGGCTGTTCCACTCATAGAAGAAACCTTCTTCTCCGCCTGTTGCGAGTGCCGAAATGGTAATGGCATCACCGGCACAAATCGCAGTATCTGCACTCAGGGTCAAGGTCAATGGAATATCGGGAATGTTGTAAATCAATTCGTCTGATGCAGCACCTCCGCATCCGTCAGTCACAGAAACAAGCACGGGAACGGTGAAGAACGACTGGACTTCAGCAGTGGGATCAGTGCCTACAGAGACACCATCGACGAACCACTCGTATTCGTAGCCCCCAGCTCCACTCACGATCTCGACGTCAATTTCCGTGTTATCAAGGCAGCTGGCGAACAGGTCTTCGCCCAGATCGACGATCAACGGCGGGTTAACAATAAACACATCCAATGCAAAGGCATCGGTTGCGCCGCATTGGTCAACTACAGAAAGTTGAACAACTGCATCATCAAACGATTGGAAGTTGATGTTGGCCGTGGTTGCGAAGGGCGCTCCATTGACGGTCCATGTGTATTGGAATCCACCGCTGCCTCCATCGAGAACCGGCGACAGGTTGAACACTTCGGTGCATGGCCCTGTAACAAAGGTTGGTAGGTTGATCGTTACCGGTGGAGATTGAATGGTAAGGTTGATGTTCACCGATTCATCTTGTCCGCAACCGTCTGACACCGTTAAGGTATAGGTTTGATTGCCTGACGACGACGTGGTCAAGTTCTGTTGCCAACCCAGGAACTGGTTGCCTGCGGTCCAGTTGAAATTGTACGGCGCTTGACCGCCACTCACCGTTGGCGAAATGGTAAACTGTTCTTGGCAAAGGGCAGTGACTTCTGTTGGTACAGTAATAATGATTGGGGGTACGTTGAGAGTGACAGTGATCACATCGCTGGCTTGCAAGCCACAACCATCGGTTACGGTGAAGACAATTTCGTCGGCACCTTGCCACGTACCGTAGAACAATGAGGTTGAGTTCCCTCCGCCTAGCGACATGCCGTTTTCATCTGTCCATGAATACGTATAATTTCCATCACCGCCTGAGGCCGAGGCGGTTAGAAATACGCTTTCGTTGCAGTCTAAGGTTAGATTTCCTTGGGTGATGTTGGCTTGAAGCTGCGGGAAAAAGAGCACGTTCACGGTAATGTCACCGTCATCGCTTGGCATGCCACAGGTGTCAGACACGATGACGTTGTACATGGTGGAGTTGTTTGGTCCTACAACAACAGAGGACGTTTGCGCTCCGGTCGACCATTGGTAACTAAAGTTGCCATACCCCCCAGAAATAATCGGAGCCAATTCAACCTCTGCGCCATCGCAAATCTCGGTAGTGTAGCCCTGCACGACCAATGGATCTGCAGTGTCTTGAATCACAAACGAGAAATAGCTCGTTAGTGGTGTTCCACTGCATGCTGCAAGGTTCAAAATCTCGAACACTACTTCTTCAGCGCCTTCTGGGATTCCATCAGGAATTGCAATCAACTCAAAGGCGACTGACGATACACCAACGGGGAATACAATGGTATCAGGAAGAAGGGTGTAGTCAACCCCATTGATGCCAACGCCTTGGTAGCTGATAACCACCATTTCTTCAAGATCGATGTTCGTGTTTTCAGGCCGTGTGAAGGTTAATGTTGCCGTACCGCAATCTTCGTAGAGCGTAATCGCTCCTTCTGCACCAACGTCGATAGAGAGATCAACCTGAACAACCGAGTTGCTCTCGAATGAACCCTCTCGCAAAACAACCCAAGAAGTTAATTGTTGGTCAAACCCGTCGGCTATCGCAAGTGCAATGTGGTAAGTTTCGCCGCAGATCAACAGCTCTTCTGCTGTAATGGGAATTGTAAAACCATTCACACAGATGTTCGGATCAATGAGGATAAATCCGTCAGGACCTAAGTTGGTGATGTGAAATTCTTCGTTGAGCGGTGGAATGTTGGCAAGACCATTGTCCTGTCCTGAGTGTACTGAAGAAATGGTAATCGGAAGCGGTGGACTGCTTCCTGGCAAGAAAGCGATATTCCTTGCACCGTTCGGGAAGCCTGGAGGCGAAGAATAAGGACCGGTGATGCCCGGACCCGAAATGAAGAAGGCAAAAACGTCGTTAAACTGCGTATTGATGTAAAAATCGTACTCGTCTGAACCAAAAACATAATCGAACTTCAGCGAGTCGCCCGTAGCAACAAAGTCGAATTCCAGGATGCAAACATCGTTCACTTGAGACACCGAGAAATTCTGCCCAATGAGCGGTGGAACGCTATTGGCCACTGTGAGTAGATCTCCAAAATTCGGATTGGATGGGAAAAAGGCAAAATCATTTTGACAAGCCATTTGGCCTGCTGCACCTGTTGATAACACAATGCCCCCGTCAATGGGGAACAAAGTACTACCGGCATTTTGCAAGTATCCGATTTGAGCGGGGTCACCCGTGAGCTGGATGTTGAAGGCCGTAACCCCAGTCCCCAAAAGAATGTCGTTCACGTATTCTTCAAGGGTTAAGCCCGTTGTTAACGTCGGCTGGGCTGATGCCAAAAGACCTGAAAACAAGGTCAATAGCACTATAATTCTAGAGTAGATAGTCTGCATAGCATTTCCCATAATGGGTTCACAATCTATAGACACGAAATTACACAAATAGGTTGCTCCTCTCGATGTGAAAAAACTCTGTTTTAACCATTGATTGTGCATGAAACGACTTTTCTTTGCAAGCTTTAGCGACCTTTTTAGAAATCCAAGCGAATGAGTTCGAGCGATGACATTTTCGGCGCGGCTTTTGTCGAGTTCTTCAATACGGGTGTAGATGAACCCATCGAGGCATGGATCAACGGTGAGTTGCAAGACCCGCTTCCTCCCTCCTATTTTTTCAGAAGCTACGATGACATGCCCGATCTTGAACAAATCGGCTTGGCGTGTTGCGGCAAGAAGGTGCTCGACGTGGGTGCCGCCGCGGGCTGCCACAGCTTGTGGCTACAGGAGCACGGACATGATGTAGTCGCGGTAGAGATTTCGCCTCTGGCGTGCGATGTTATGCGCAAACGCGGTGTAAATCAGGTTATTTGCGCCAATTTCTTTGATTTGGAACCCGAACCGGTGTACGATACCGTGCTGCTCTTGATGAACGGTTTGGGAATGGGACAGGATGTTCAAGGCACCATTGACTTGCTGCAACACGCTGCCAAATTTCTGAAGCCCGGAGGTGACATTGTGGGCGATAGTTCTGACATCGCCTATTTTTATGAGGATGAAGATGTCGCACAAAAAAAGGGACTGTCGTTACAGCCCCCTTTCGATCACTACTATGGAAAAGTCCACTTCAAGCTGAAATGGAAAGTTTTTGAAAGCGATTTGCTGTGGATTTATCCTGACCCCCGGCTTCTAGCGTTTGCTGCTGAAGCCAATCAGCTCGACTACACTGTCGTTGCTGAAGGTCCGCACCACGACTACCTCTGCGCCTTTCGGAATCAACGCTGATAATCTTCCAGTTTGCTGGCCAATTTCTTACGTGCGTGGAAGATGCGGCTCTTCACCGTGCCCATCGGAATACCCAGTGCATCGGCAATCTCGTCGTAGTGGTAACCTTCAACAAACATGGTAAAGGGTACGCGGAACTCACGGCCAAGTGAGGAGATGGCTCCACGAATGTCTTTCTCACTGATTTGTGTCGTCACTGAATCAAAGCTCATGTCTTGCGACGCATTGATAAAGTAGTTGTTGTCAGTTGAGTCGGTGATGGTGTTCTGAAACTTCTTACGCTTGTAGTTATTGATGAAGATGTTGCGCATGATGGTAAACAACCACCCCTTAATGTTGGTGCCTTCACGGAAGTTGTCTTTGTAACGAAGCGCCTTCAAGAAGGTATCTTGAATCAAATCGTCAGCGTCTTCCGCATCTTTTGTGAAGCTAAATGCGAATCCGCGAAGGAAGTCGCGGTGGCTTGTAAGCAGGTTGTTAAACTCAACGGTTGACATAGTGCAGATGTTTGTGAAATCTTTCACTGCAAAGATTAAACAAAATTCCGCCCGTCCAACAACTCTGTTTAACTTTTTAACGATTATTTTAAACAGCAGAATGGGAAATTTGGATTCCTTCCAAGCTCACACAAAACGCAGAATAGCGGAATAAGCGGTAATTACGCGAACATGGCGTGTACCAGACTGCCTCCATCATTGAAGACATGAATGAGTGCCGTATTGGGCGAATCTACGCCCTCCAGCACCCGTCCGGCCAAGAAAAACTGCGCTTCGCTGTGCTGAAACTCGCGGTTGATGCGGTCAAGGTACTGCGCAGCCTGTTTTGTTGAAGGTGTAGTGGTAGAGTATGAAACAAAACGTGCTTTCGGAAACTTCTTCACCACTTCGAGCAGGTCGTCAAAAGGCACACTTTGCCCGAGGAAGATGCTCTTGTGACCGCGCGCCTTGGCCATGTAGTGAATCAACAGCAGACTGATGTCGTGAATCTCGCCTTGTGGCAGGTACATGATAAACGGCGTATCAGTGGGTTGCTGGCGGTCGTGGTGGGTATCGATGAGGCTGAATAGTCGCTGACGAATGAGGTTCGAAATGAAGTGTTCTTGCGCCGGGCAAATCGCACTTGTGAGCCAAAGCAGGCCAACTTGGTTCATGAACGGAATAATGAGCGAAACAAAGGTTCGCTCGACGCCGACTTCTTCAATGTAGCTGTTGGTGATGCTGTAGAAAAGCTCTTCATCGTAATTGAGCATGCTGATTTTGAGCATGTTCAAATAGTGCTGCTCTTTGCTTTGGTTTTGGCTCGCTTCGCGGATGACATTCGTGATTTCATCGTCGGTCATTTCTGCGATGCGCGAAATCTTGTACCCCAAAGCATTCAACAAGCTAACGTTCAATAGCTTCTTAAGGTCACTATCGGTGTAGTAACGGATGTTTGTGGCAGTGCGTTGCGGCTCCAGGATACCGTAGCGCTGCTCCCACATCCTGATGGTGTGGGCTTTAATTCCTGTGAACGACTCTAGGTCTTTGATTGAAAACTCCTGCATAACTGTTCTACAACCCTATAAAACATGCGAAAGAGCAAAAAAGTTTAAAAACTTGAAAAAAAGATTAAGGTATTTGTTTTCAGGCTTGTAACCCCGAGAAGAGCGAAAATCGCACCGGAGCATTTTGTGCTCAACCTGTATGCCCTACCTTTGAGAACCTATGAATACCATCGTTTTTGACGATGCCCACCGGGCGAACTTTCTTCCCCTTGCCTACACTCGTCCTGTCGGGATGTTCAGAATGGGCTTATTTACGGCGTGTGAATCGTGGAAACAGCTGCTTTCATCACCGGTAAGCTGCTTGGCGCATCCATCGTTGCGTGCTGTGTATGCAGCAACTGTGGCTGATGACAACTGGTTCATCAATGGCCGATTGATTCCGTATGCCGGATTTCTGTCGGAACTTGAATCGCTAAACACCAACGAAGCCTTGGTACACGGCGGCAACTTGCTTGCAGCGCGTTGCTCGCGTGAGGCGGCCATGGATTGGATTGAAAATGGCTCGTCCCTCGATAAACTAAATGCCAAAAACGTTGCGATCGACGATGAAGCCGGCTCATCCATCCATCCCCAAACAAAAAAAATCACCGGTCCGATTGTCCTCAATGCATTACCTGATCTGTTCACCTACAACGAGGCGAAACTGATTGAAGACTACCGAATTTGCACCCGAGGTCGGGTATCTGCCCCGATTGACCCGACGTGCATTGTTCTGGGCGACCCCGGATTGGTATTCATCGAACCGGGCGCACAGGTTGAAGCTTGCTTTCTGAATACGCGGAAAGGACCTATATATATAGGTAGCGATGCACAGGTGATGGAGGCGGCCGTGATGCACGGTCCCGTTGCTATTTTAGACCATTCAGTGGTGCGCGCCGGGGCCAAAATTTACGGTGCCACCACGGTAGGGCCACATTGCAAAGTCGCGGGTGAGGTTTCGAACAGCGTCATTTTCGGTTACTCGAACAAGGGGCATGAAGGCTTCATTGGCAATGCGGTGCTGGGTGAATGGTGCAATTTGGGCGCAGACACCAACTGCTCGAACCTCAAAAACAACTATTCTGACGTAAGCATCTGGAATTATGCACGCGGCAGCTACGTTAACACCGGCCTTACTTTTTGCGGATTGATCATGGGCGATCATGCCAAATGTGGCATCAACACCATGTTCAACACAGGCACAGTTGTTGGCGTTGCAGCGAATGTTTTTGGAGGCGGTTTCCCACCAAAGTACATTCCATCGTTCTCTTGGGGAGGCGCTGAAGGCTTTGAACCTTACGAGCGCGACAAAGCCATTGAAACAGCTAAAAAAGCAATGGCACGTAGGCAGCTTTCACTCACCAACGATGAAGAACGCGTGCTACGGAGCATCCACGACGATGTTACCGTTGTTGAGTAAACGACAATCTTTCATGCCAATGCATTTTGGCACATGCTTTGAACTGTAGGCAGGCTGTACCTCTGTGCACAGAGAATTGCTGTACACCTGACAGATTGACCGACTCAATTGCATTTAACGAAGACCCTTGAATGGACATGTCTGAAATAAAAGACCACGACTTCATACCCCTCATTTCATCAGAAGATGAAGAGGCCATGCATAAAGAAAAGGCACCTGAAGTGATTCCGTTGCTTCCGTTGCGCAATACGGTGCTGTTTCCCGGAGTGGTAATACCCATTACCGTAGGCCGCGACCGCAGTATTCGATTGATCAATGAAGCCCACAAAGGCGACAAGATCATTGGTGTGGTCGCCCAACACAACGGCGAAATCGAAGAGCCGGGCAGCGAAGACCTCCACAAAGTGGGCACAGTGGCATCGATCATTAAGATGCTGAAGATGCCTGACGGAAGCACCACCGTCATCATTCAGGGCAAAAAGCGCTTCACTGTAGACGAAATCATTCAGGAGCAGCCTTTTTTCAAAGCGCGCATCACCGAATTCGACGAGCAGTTGTCAGGTGCTACACCTGAAGAACGCAATGCTTTGGTAGAGTCGCTCAAAGAGTTGGCCATGCAGATTATTCAGCAATCGCCCAATATTCCTTCCGAAGCGAACTTTGCCATCAAAAACATTGACAGTTTGTCGTTCTTGGTCAATTTCATCTCGTCAAACATGAACGTTGAGGTTGACGACAAGCAGGCGCTGCTCGAGATCACCGACTTGAAACTTCGCGCCGAACGGGCCTTGCAGCACCTCAACCATGAACTGCAAATACTGGAGCTGAAAAACGACATTCAATCAAAGGTGAAGGTCGACATTGATAAGCAGCAGCGCGAGTATTTCTTGCATCAGCAAATGAAGCAGATTCAAGAAGAGTTGGGCAACAACCCTTTGATGCAAGACATCGAAAACAAGCGTTTTCGGGCCGAAACCAAAAAATGGTCGGATGACGTTCGTGAGGTTTTCGAAAAAGAATTGCGCAAGCTTGAGCGAATGAATACCCACAGCGCCGAGTATTCAGTGCAAACCAACTACGTAGATCTGTTGCTCGATCTCCCGTGGAGTGACTACTCTGACGATAACTTTGATTTGCGCAATGCGCAAGAAATCCTTGACCGCGACCATTACGGGCTCGAGAAGGTTAAGGAACGCATCATTGAGCACCTCGCTGTATTGAAGCTCAAAGGCGATATGAAATCGCCCATTTTGTGCCTCTATGGCCCTCCCGGCGTGGGTAAAACCTCTTTGGGGAAAAGCATCGCTGAAGCCTTGGGCCGAAAATACGTGCGCATGAGTTTGGGTGGTTTGCGCGACGAAGCTGAAATCCGCGGGCACCGCAAAACCTACATCGGAGCCATGCCCGGACGCGTGATTCAGAACATCAAAAAAGCCGGGACATCCAATCCGCTTTTTGTCCTTGACGAGATTGACAAATTGGCACGCGACGCACATGGAGACCCCAGCTCTGCCATGCTCGAAGTGCTTGACCCGGAACAAAACAGCAAGTTTTACGACAACTACCTTGAGGTCGATTTTGACCTGAGCAAAGTACTCTTTATCGCCACTTGCAACAGTTTGTCGACCATTCAAGCTGCCCTTCGTGACCGCATGGAGATCATCGAAGTAACGGGCTATACACTTGAAGAAAAGGTCGAAATCGCCCGTCGCCACCTCATTCCCAAATGCGTGGAAGACACCGGCATCAAAACCGAAGATCTCGACATCACGCGTGAAGCGCTTGAACTTATCATTGAAGCCTACACCAATGAATCAGGCGTTCGTGGACTTGAGAAGCGGCTCGCCAAGGTAGCGCGGCACAGGGCCAAACAAATCGCCATGAACGAGAAGTTTAGCCATGCCATTGATGTCTCACAGCTTCAGTCGATTCTGGGTGCAAGCCACGAACGTGATAAATACACCGACAACGACGCCGCAGGTGTTGTAACGGGGTTGGCATGGACGCCCACAGGAGGCGATATCCTCTTCATTGAAACCTCGCTCACCAAAGGAAAAGGCAAGCTCACGCTTACAGGAAACTTGGGCGATGTAATGAAAGAATCGGCACTCATCGCCTTGGAGTACCTCAAGGCCAACGCACATTTCCTCGACTTGGACCAGGAAGTGTTTGACAAATGGAATGTGCACATCCATGTGCCGCAAGGCGCAATACCGAAAGACGGTCCGTCGGCGGGTATCACCATTCTCACGGCACTTGCAAGTGCCTTTACCCAAAAGAAAGTGCGCAAATACTTGGCCATGACCGGCGAAATCACTCTTCGTGGCAAGGTACTGCCGGTGGGCGGCATCAAGGAAAAGATACTTGCTGCCAAACGCGCCGGAATCAAAGAAATCGTTTTGTCAGAGCGAAACCGCAAAGACATTGATGAAATCAATGAGCGCTACTTGAAAGGACTGAAGTTTTACTACGTGAACGAGATGATTGACGTGATTGACAAGGCCCTGCTCAAAGAGAAGGTCAACAATCCGCTCAAGGTTGCTTGAGTTCGGTGAGTTTCACCCGGCTTAAATCAAGCATGTTCACAGGGTTGGTCGGGAAATCGACCACCTCGTTCCGCACAAAGTGGGTTACGCGGTCGTAGTATAGGGGCAGTACGGGCACATCGTGCATCACCAAACTGTCAAGCCGCCGGTAGATCGCATACCGAAGCGAGTCATTGACTGTTGAGTTTGCCTCATCGTACAGCGCATCGAAGTCTGCATTTCGGTAATGGGTGTAGTTGGGGCCTCCGGGTGCGTGGTTTCGGCTGTGAAAGAGCAGCAGAAAGTTCTCTGCGTCGGGGTAATCAGCCAACCAAGATTTTCTAAAAACGGCTACTTGCGATTTGGCAACCTTCTCGCGGTGCACGGGTCCGGCCATCACATCAACCTCGGTGCGAATGCCGAGTTTTTGCCACTCGTGCTGCAAAAACTCGCACAAATCGGCATAGTCAGATGTAGTGCTAATGACAATGGGCGCCATGCCGGCACCCTTTGGGTACCCCGCCTCTGCCAACAGTTCCAGTGCTTTCGACGGATTGTAATGGGAGGATGCACCCAACGACGCGTTGTACCCCGGAAGACCGGCAGGGATAAATCCACCCGACGCAGGAAAAACCGCATTGTTTCGAAGGTAGCGTACCATCTTCTCGCGGTCAGTCGCATGCAATAGTGCTCGCCGCACACGGACGTCAAACAGCGGGCTTTGCCGCACTGCGTCGATGGAATCATCGACAAGAAATCCGATGTAGTCTGTTTTTATGAATGGACGTGATGCCAAGTGGATACGATCGGCATAGAGATCGCGCAAACTGCCATCAGACATGAGGAGTTCGTCTTTGTAGGCCGGATGGAGGCCTGACATAAAGTGGTAACGTCCTTGCAGGAGACCAAGGTATTCTGTGGTTTTGTCTCGAACGAAGCTGATTTTTACAGCATCGAGGTACGGAAGCGACTTACCGAGCTCATCGGTTTGGTAATATTTCGGGTTTTTATGAAGTACGAGAGCGACATCCTCCATCCAAAAAGCGAACTGGAAGGGGCCACAGCCGACCGGATTTGAGCGAAAATCGTCGCCATACCGCTCTATTGCTTCGCGGGGCACGATGTTCGCGTATTGTGTGGTGAGCAAGCCTGTAAACGGAGGAAAGGGCTGCTTCAAGCGCAGTTGCACGGTAGAATCATCGAGTGCGATACATCCTGAATCGTTGTGCAACACATCGAAAATCCAAGCACCGGGTGAAGCCAACGAAGGGTCGCGAAGACGGTTGAAGCTAAATACGACATCCGATGCAGTGACCCTCCTCCCCCGGCCGCTTTCGAAGCATTCATTGTCGTGAAAGAACACATCGCGTCGCAGGTAAAAACGGTAGGTCAATCCATCCAAAGACACCTCATACGCACTGGCCAAGGCCGGAACGATGCGCATTGAATCATCGAGGGCCAGCAAACCATCGTAGACTTGGTTCACGGCCCACATGTTCTCCAAATTGCGCGCAAAAGCCGGGTCAAGCGACGTTATGCCGTTTGATTCATTGTACCGAAAAACATTCGATTCATCGCCGCGATTGGACGACGAGCACGACGTAAATGCAAAAAGGATGACGAGCATCCTCACAAAGGCAGACCGCATGGGTCAAAGGTAAACGAAGTGACTGAGCTGCGCTACTGGTTCATCACCTGCCTCAAAACATCGGCAGATTCAGGGTTGTAGTAGCGATCAGGTTTGCGTTGACCATCCATCGCATACCGTTCCCAAACCCCAACCTTTACACCTTTCTCGTATCGTCCGCGTGATTCAACGGCACCGTTTGGATAAAAGAAAGTGAACTCACCGTGTTCGAGCAGTTCATCTTTGATTTTGATGTATCCGCCTTTTACCTTCACCACACCTTCGCGGGTTTTGATTTCGGCCTTGAATTCTTCGCCTCCGAGTGGAGTAAGTTGCCGCGTATAAGTAGCAAGACGCGCAGATTTCACTGTGCGCAGGGTATTATCTAGGTACTGCACCTGTTGAGCTTGGATTGGTTCACTGAACATTCCCAAAAACAGAGCAATAACAACTGTGGCAACAAATCGCATTCGAGTAGGTTATTTCTCTACCCTTACGCTCAAAGAGATTAAAGGTTTCAAAACATACGCACCGTTTTGAATGAGTACATTTGTCGCTCTTTTAGACTTCCTTTGTTTATGCTGCGAAAAATCGCACTTGTGCTGGCTCTCATGACCTCATTCTTTGCGGTCGAAGCACAACAGAAATACACCATTAGTGGTACTGTAACTGACGCCTCAACCGGCGAATCGATTTTGGCTGCCAACGTTGCCATCAAAGAACTTGGCAAAGGAGTTGCGACCAACCTGTATGGTTTCTACTCGATTTCATTGCCGGCGGGCAATTACACTGTGCTGTACAGTTTTATTGGGTACGAGACACTTGAACGTTCGGTAAACCTGAATTCAGACACCTCCATTAGTGTAGAACTCAAGTCGCAAGTCGTTGCAACCGATGCCGTAGAAATTGTTGGCGAGAAAAGCCAAAACACCGAAAGCACCGATATGGGTCGAGTGGGCCTTGAGGTTGAGAGCATCAAAAAACTGCCCGCGCTGTTGGGCGAAGTTGACGTATTGAAAGTTATTCAGTTCTTGCCCGGCGTTCAGAGTGCCGGTGAAGGCAACAGTGGGTTTTACGTGCGTGGAGGCGGGCCTGACCAGAATTTGATTTTGCTAGACAACGCCACCATCTACAATGCGGCTCACCTCTTTGGGTTCTTCTCTGTGTTCAATGCAGATGCGGTGAAGAACATTGATTTGATTAAAGGCGGCATGCCGGCGAGTTTTGGTGGACGCATCTCATCCGTCCTCGATATTTCGCTCAAAGAAGGCAACAACAAAGAGCACACCCTTGAAGGGGGCATTGGTTTGATTGCTTCGCGGTTTACGGTTCAAGGACCGATAAAGAAGGGAGTATCAAGCTACATTGTTAGTGCACGACGGACGTACATCGACGTATTGGCTAGGCCCTTTGTGAATCCTGAATCGGCCTTCGCCGGAAGCGGTTACTACTTTTACGACCTGAACGCCAAGCTGAACTACACACTTTCTGACAAAGACCGCCTCTTTGTAAGCGGCTATTTCGGGAGAGACGTTTTCGGGTTTCAAAGCAGCACAGTAGGTTTTGGTGCTGAAATACCTTGGGGCAACGCCATGGGTTCAATTCGCTGGAACCATTTGTTCTCTGACAAACTGTTCATGAACGTCAATGCTACCTACAGCGATTATGATTTCAGTTTCATTGGGCGGCAAGACGATTTTGAATTCAGTTTGAATTCAGGCATCGAAGACTGGTCTGGAAAAGTGCAATTTAGCTGGTACCCGAACCTTCGCCATCAAGTGAAATGGGGCGTAGATTATGTCTTCCATACCTTTTCGCCTAGCCAGGTGGCTGCACGATCAGGCGAAACAGAGTTTGACTTGGGAAGCGACAACACCACCTTCAGCCACGAGTTTGGCCTGTACATTCAAGATGAGTTCGACATTAGTTCAGACCTTAAAGTGAATGCAGGCTTGCGGTATTCAGGCTTCGCACACGTAGGCCCCTTCACGCGCTTCTTGATCGATGAAAACCAAGACAGCTTTGCGGCCATTTCAGGACGTGAATCTATTGTGTACTCGAACGGGGAGCTGGTGAAGTACTATGGAGGCCTTGAACCTCGCCTCTCATTGCGTTACCGAATCAACGAGAAATCATCGATTAAAGCCGGGTACAGCAAAAACTTCCAGTACGTTCACTTGGCCAGTTTGTCGCCAACCTCACTGCCTACCGATGTTTGGCTACCGAGCACCGACCGCGTTCAACCTCAATCGGGTGTGCAGTACGCTGTAGGCTACTTTCGCGATGTGGCCAATGCGACTTATGAAGCCTCAGTCGAGCTGTACTACAAAGACATGCAGAACCTCGTAGAGTATGCTGAAGGTGCTCAGCCCGAGAACAACCTCAACAACAACCCCGACAACCAACTCGTGTTTGGCAGCGGGTACACCTACGGAGCTGAATTCTTCTTCAAAAAAGCCAAAGGCAACCTCAATGGATGGATTGGCTACACATGGAGCAAAAACATGCGCCAATTTGACGACCTCAACCTGGGCCGTGAATTCCCGGCGCAGTTTGACCGCCGGCACGACCTGAGCATCGTTGCCAATTACCGCTTGAACGAACGCTGGGAATTCGGCGCCGCATTTGTGTACGCTACCGGCAATGCCGTTACACTTCCGGTACAGCGGTACTTTTACGAAGGACGCATCATTGACGTTTTTGACGAGCGCAACTCGTTTAGAATGGCGCCTTTCCACCGGGCTGACATCAGCGCCACGCTTTATCCGAAAAAGATGAAAATGAAGACGAACAAAGAAACGGGTGAGCGCGTTGAAACCGAACGAAAGTTCAACAGCAATTGGACTTTCTCCGTCTACAACATCTACAACCGCATGAACCCATACTTCATATACTTCGGAAACAGCGGCGACATTGCTTCAGGCACCCTCCAGCTCGACGCATTCCAGGTGAGTTTGTTCCCCATCCTTCCCTCGGTAACCTGGAATTTCAAATTCTGAGGATGAAAGCACTTTTCACGCTCAACCGTTTTTTTTGGAAGTACCGGTACCGAATGCTCTTGGGATTGGTGTTCATTGTGCTTACCAACATCTTCGCAGTGTACTCTCCTACCCTCATTGAAGAAGGCATTGGGGTGCTCGGTGAAGCCCAAAAAACCTACTTCGATGCGATTGATTTCACTGAAGACGGGCCAAATATACCCGATGGTTTGTTTGAACAGCCCAGTCCTGAATTGCCAACCAGTATACAATTCTTGGCTGATCTTACCGGTGCATCTACCGCCTTTTCAAAAGGCATTGATTCGTACGATCGCTTGGGCAGTTTCCTTGTTCGCGTAGGCCTTTTATTGGCTGTGCTGTACATCATCGTTTACCTCATCAAAGGTGTTTTCCTCTTCTTCACCCGACAAACCATCATCGTAATGTCGCGGTTGATTGAATACGATCAAAAAAACGAAATCTACGCCCACTACCAGAAACTCAGCATGGCCTTCTACCGCCGCAACAACACGGGCGACCTGATGAACCGCATCAGCGAAGACGTGAGCAAAGTACGCATGTACCTCGGGCCGGCTGTGATGTACTCATTAAACCTCGTGGTTTTGGTCGTGATGGTTGTGGGCAAAATGTTCATGGTTGACCCTGAGCTCAGTTTGTACGCCTTGTCGCCACTGCCATTCATGTCGGTTGCGATCTACTATATCAGCAACAGCATCAACAAACGCAGCGAAGCTGTGCAACGGCAGCAATCAGCACTTTCTTCGCTCGTGCAAGATTCCATTTCAGGCATCCGGGTCATCAAATCGTACAACCGAGAAACCCAGCGTGAAGCACAGTTTACCAGTGAATCTGACAACTATAAAACGACCGCCCTTTCGTTGGTCAAAGTTGACGCACTGTTCATGCCGATCATCACCTTGCTGGTCGGACTCAGCACGGTACTGACGATTTACATAGGCGGTATCAAGGTGAACGCAGGCGAATTGGAGGTAAAACAAATTTTCACCTTCGTCTTCTACGTGAACATGCTCACTTGGCCTTTTGCTTCGGTTGGATGGGTGAGTTCTCTTGTCCAAAAAGCCGAGGCCTCACAAGAACGCATCAATGCCTTTTTGAACGAAGAACCCGAAATCCAAAACCCCAACGATGCAGCGTTGAAAGTTGATGGTAAAATTGAGTTCAAAGACGTGTCTTTCACCTACCCAGAATCGGGCGTGAAGGCCCTAAAAAATCTCAGTTTTACCATTGAGCCGGGAGAAACACTGGCGGTGACCGGACGAACAGGCAGCGGAAAATCTACCCTCGCCAACCTCCTACTGCGGCACTACGATGCCGCCTCAGGCCAAATTCTCATTGACGGAAAACCCATCAACACCCTCAACTTAAATGCGCTGCGAAAGCAAATCGGATACGTGCCGCAAGAGGTCTTCCTCTTCTCCGATAGCATTCGCAATAACATTGGTTTTGGGATGGATGGATTGGGCGACAACTTCGACAAAAACGTCACCTCAGCAGCTCTGGATGCTGGGGTGCACGACAACATCGTCGACTTTCCGAAAGGCTACGAGACGAAGCTGGGTGAGCGCGGATTGAATTTAAGTGGCGGTCAAAAACAGCGCATCTCCATTGCCCGTGCAATCATCAAAGACCCCGCCATCCTCATTTTCGATGATTGCCTATCAGCTGTTGATACCCAAACCGAAGAACTCATCTTGGGCAACCTCAGAAAACTGATGCAGGGCAAGTCGTCAATCATCATCAGCCACCGCATCTCGACCATCAAGCACGCTGATAAAATCATCGTCCTCGATCAAGGAAGCATCGTTGAGGCCGGCACACACGCCGAACTCTTGGCCAATGGAGGTATGTACGCGCGGATTTACCGCAAGCAATTGCTTGAGGCAAGTACCGAACAAGCTTAAGGACAAACTGTACCGAAAACCCCAAGCATCAGCAGCAAATCGCCGGTTGTGATTTGTCCGTTGCCGTCAAGATCGGTTGTGCAATTGGTAGAGCAACCAAACTGACTCAAGAGAATCAGAATGTCGTTCACTGAGCGCAAACCATCTTGATCAAAATCGGCAAAACAAGGGGCCTCCAAACAGAACGCGTGCGTTGTGCCCGAGCCGTAATTCGCCGCTCCAATGGTGAAGAGAACGTTTCCGGCCCCATCGACCATCTGGTAATTTCCATCCACACCGCATGACCCATAGAGTGAGCCTGCCATACCGTCTCCAAAACTGTCGAATATCGAGAAGGTGTAGCAACCTGTAGGAAGGCACTCAGTAAACGTGAACGTTTGCTGGTTACCGTAGGTGTTCGGTGCTACGGAGGCGACTACGGCGCCTTGGTCATTCGTAATTTGCCATGAAACTTCTTCTCCCCAGCAATCAGTGGTTAGGCTTAGGGTGACATCAACACAAGGGATGATGCAAGACCCGTCATCAAAATTCGCTTCAGGATTGAAGTTCTGCGCCGCCGGGTTCGTACAACCTGGCACAATCGCACCGCAATCAATAACGTTCAATGCCACTGAATTGACGAAAGTTTGCGAAGGTCCAACAGCCGAAACTTCAATGGAGTAACTGCCCGATGCAGGCAGGTTCGAAAGCGACAACTGGTACGTGCCCGCACCCACATTGTTCGCACTAAAGTTGGCTGTTGTGCCGGCCGGTAATCCGTTTGAAACGCTCAGTTGAACCGGGCCGTCGAAACCGCTTACGATGGTCACGTCTACCACGGCATTGCCACCTTGGCAAAGCGGGTTGGTAACCAATTCAGTGCGCAAGAAATTCGGACGAAGTAGAAAAAGCCCCTCTTCAATGTGGCTAACGGCTACAATTCCCGATTCGAAGTACGGGTAATTGCTCCAGCTTCCATTGAACTGGTTGCTGTTCGATGCCGGAAACACATCGAAAAACGCCACTTCATTCAAGCTGCCGCTCGCTACGTTTTCCATGTCAAGAATGCGCAAACCCGCGCGGTAATTCGATTGGTAAACAAGGTTGCCTTTGGTGTACATGTTATGATCAATCGCAGGTACCGAACTCACAAACTGCCCAATAACAACCGGGTTGTTGAGGTCTTGAACATCGAAAATGATGGTACGTGTACCTCCGCCGAAGTTGATTTCATCGAGCTCATCGCCCAACAAAAAATACCGGTGATCTTCGGTTAACCATCCTTGGTGGGCATAAGCAACGTTCTGATAGCTCTGCGAACTGAGTTGAATGCAGTCAACAGGGTTGTTGACATCAACAATGGTCAAGGTATTCTCATTGCTGCAAAAGGCAATTTGACGTCCTTGGTACACTGCGTCAGGCCCGTTGTACGTTACAACTTGCGCATCATGGGTGTAGCCATCATCAGCAAAGTCACCCATGATTACCGGGTTGAGGGGATTGCTAATGTTAACGATGTGCAACCCACCTCCGAAGGTATTTGACCCCACAGCATAGGCACGTGCCACACCTTCATTGATGACAATGTTGTGCGCGTTGCCGAAGTTTGGGTAATGCGCATCGGATGTAAACACTTGTGGTGGATTGGCCACATTGCGCAAGCGAGTGAGATCGAACACCTGCATACCGTGCCCGCTTGACTCAGCCACAATGTACGCCCAGTTGCCGTTCACTTTGACATCGCGCCAAATCGAATTCACAGTGTGCGTAGGCAAAAAACCCAAATTGTTAGGGTTCAGTGGGTCACTGATGTCAACAAACGATGTACCGTCAGTTCGGCCGAGCAAAACATACTCTTTGCCATCCAGCGGATCCGTCCAACCCCAAATATCATTGTACTCTACCGAAGCAGCCGCACCCAAAGCGGGGCTGTTCATAAAGCTCATTAAATCAACATTTTCACACGGATAAATACCGGCTGAAAGACCATCAACGCACAAATCTTGCGCGTGAATCACCGTAGCAACTCCCAATGCTACAAATGCAGTACCGAAGCCCTGCGCTACTCCCCTAAACGTCATACTCTGGTCAGATTACAGCGAAAAGATACGCCAAAAAAGCAAAAAAAAAGGCCAACAGTCGAAACAACGACCTGCGCTTGCAGAACTTTGCAGTTTACTCTTTTGTTCAAACACCCATGAAAGCAGTCATTACCGGGGGCACCGGATTGGTAGGGAAGAAACTCATAAACGCCTTGCACAAAGAAGGTTACGACGTAACCGTGTTTTCGCGCTCAGCGAAACCAATGCATGGTGTTACCGTGCAACCGTGGCCATTGAACCCAGATGGCCGCAAGGCATTGACCGAAGCACATGTGGTTTTTAACCTTGCCGGCGCACCTGTTGCACAACGCTGGAGCGAACATGCCAAACGAGAAATTCTCGAAAGCCGCACCGATACTACCGATGCAGTGGTCAATGCTCTGTCAAGCCGCGAAACCGTGCTTGTGTCTGCTAGCGCAATTGGGCTCTACGCTGAAGGTGATCAAGAATGGAGTGAAGCCGCGAAACCAGCAAGCGGTTTCTTGGCCGATGTGGTCAAGGCATGGGAAACCTCTGCCATGCGTGCCACGGAAAACGGAAACCGCGTGGTTTGCCTTCGCATCGGTCTTGTTCTTTCTCCCGACGGTGGTGCCTTGGGCAAACTCTTGCCGCTCTTCAAACTCGGTTTGGGGTCAGCCGTAGGCGATGGCAGCCATTGGCAAAGTTGGATTCACATCGATGACTTGGTAGCCATGATGCTCTTTGCCGCCAAGAACGGTACAATGAACGGGGCTTACAACGCTGTTGCCCCGCATCCCGTAAGCAACAAAACACTATCAAAGGCGTTGGCGAAGGCATTAAAAAAGCCGTTCTTCCTCCCTCCTGTGCCTGCATTCGTGCTGAAGATGTTTTTCGGACGGATGAGCAGCATTGTGCTCGCTTCACAACGCGTTAGTTCACAGCGAATTCGCACCGCAGGATTTACGTTTGCTCATCCTACGGTTGATGAAGCAATGAGCAATCTGTTCAAGTAAACTTAGAACGTGATGTCGATGCCCAAACTTGGAAGAATCGGCAATTGATTCACACGGTCGTTCGTTACGCGATTGAAATAGAAGATGTTCTCGCGGCTGTAAACGTTGGTTACACCGGCGTTTGCTTCCATTTTCACACGGCGACTGAAATCCCATGTACGGCGTAGGTTCAAGTCGAGTCGGTGGTATGCCGGCAATCGACCTTGGTTGAGTTCACCGTACACAACCCCAAGTTCAGGACTGTTCGTGTTGATGAAGTCTGCGCCAATTCCACCCGAAACGTTGGGAGCTTGGAAGTACCCCTGTGTTTGGGTGAACGGGAACCCTGAACCCAAGTTCCAACGGCAGCTCACTTCGTATTTGCGGTCTTTTCCAAAGGCCTGCGAAACCACCAAATTCACGTTGTGACGACGGTCAAATACCGGCGCATAGGTGATGAATCCGTCCCAACGGTTAACCTTTGCAAGCGAGTACACCAACCAAAATGAACTGTGCTTTTCGTTCCACTTGAAGAGAAAGTCAACCCCATTGGAAATACCGGTTTCAACCAAGTAATCTTTGCGCAAAGCCTCTGGAACATCAGCGTTGGCAAAGTTGTCTGGGAACAGCTTATTGCGGTTTAAATTGGTGACCTGCCGGAAATCTTTGATGTACCCTTCGACGTTTACATTGAACTTTTCGGTAAAATCGTACTCGAAACCTAAAATAAAGTGGTTCGCCGTTTGGAGGCTGTTATTGATGTCGCGGGTTGAACCATCGGGTAAAGTGAGCTCGCGCTGAAGGTCACGTGGTGCCGTTAAGAAGCCCACGAAAAGGTTAACCACATCGCGGTCGCTGTTGGCCTGCATGAGGTTCTGGGAATAGCGTCCTACGGCACCTTTCAAACGAAACACTTCGCTAGCGTTGTACTTGAGGCCCAAACGAGGTTCAGGCGAAAGAAACGACAACGATCCGTAGTACTGCAAGCGCAAGCTGGGCTGAATGAGCCACTTCCCGGCGGTTTTCTTGTATGCGAAGTAACCGGCGAGCTCGGTGTTGCTGTCTTCTTGTTCAATGCGAACACCGAGTGGATTGAAGGTTTCAAAATCAGTGGTGAGTGTTACAATCTCGATTCCGTACTTGATGTCGTCTTCTCCGAGAATGTACTTAAAATCAAGTCCGAAATTGAAACCACCAATGGTTGATGTGCGATCAGGGAGGTTTTCTTCGGCAATGTTGATCGAGTACTCCGAAAAAGCGGCTTGACCGCTGATGAGTACAGGCGACCCGGGAGGCACAACCACAAAGTTCATACCGCCGCCCACATTGTACCAATTTAAGTCTGAGAGTGCTTGAAACCGCACGTCGTCATTGAAACTGAAACCAAACAAGTTGAACTTGCTTCCGCCTTGGCCACCGAACGACAGTTTTCCATAGATGTCGGTAAAGTTGAATGGCAAGCCGGCATCGTCAATGTAGTTGTAAAACAGCTTTGAACTTTGCTCGAGGTACGAGCGCTTGGCTGAAACCACGTAGCTAATTCCACCTCCGTTTTCACCCAATTTCTTGATTGGCCCCTCTAACAAAAGCTTTGCTCCAAAAGGAGATGCGCCAAACTTCCCGCGGAATTCTTTCTTGTTTCCATCGCGCGTTGTGATGTCCATCACCGAACTGATTCGTCCACCAAACTCGCCGGTAAAGCCACCGGTGTAAACATCCGCGTTAGCGATAATATCGGTATCAAAAACCGAGAACAATCCAATGCTGTGAAACGCGTTGTAAATGATCATACCGTCGAGCAGAACTTTGTTCTGCACCGGAGACCCTCCACGGATGTAAAGCTGCCCGCCTTGGTCGCCCGTCGAAACAAAACCAGGCAATACCTGAAGCGCCTGAACGATGTCTTGCTGCCCCCCGAACGACGGAATGCGCTTGATGTCAACCGGACGCAAGGTTTCAACCGACATTTTCACTTCGGTTTTGCGCTCTGCCTGCTCAGCCGAAATCTCAACGCCTTGCAGCTCAGTAACTTTTGGCGATACTTGGAAGTTCACCGTCACCACTTTCGTTCCTTCAAGGGTAACGGTTTGCGTTTTGGTCTCGAATTCAACCGAGCTGACATTGATGGTATAGGTGCCCGCGGGAATTTTCGACAGCGTGTAGTAGCCTGTTACATCGGTGGTAACTCCGTACGAAGTGCCTTCAAGGCTTACCGTCACAAATATGGCGGGCTCGCCGGTTGACTTGTCGGTAACGAATCCACGAATGGTGGCCTGCGCCAAAATCCATCCTCCATTCACAATAAATAGCCCTACGAATAGGGCGCGCACGAATACTTGCACGTTCATTCAGGTTTACAGGTCAGCAAAAGTAGCATTTTGCTTTTGGTCCAGAGGGCGGCTGCCAACAATAATTCATGCTCAATCACAATCCCAAGGGCATCACACTTCACGTTGCATTCGGGCGATGCGGTCTTCCAATTGTTCCATCGACATGCGTTCGCGCAAACGATCAACCATGATCGGAAAGCCCAGCGGTGTAGGCTTCTCGGGCCTGGAAATGCAAATTCTACGCGAATCAATGTTCAACAAGGCCTGACGAAACCGTCGGATTTCAAGCTGATACTCCAACATTTCATCGAACGCCTGACGGTACAAAAGATTCTGAGAATCGTAATCTCCAAACACCTCAAACACCAGCGACGATGACATTTGAAGGTGCCGGTCTTTCACTGGCGCTCCGGGGTATCCGCGGAACACCAAACCCGCGATAACGGCAATGTCGCGAAACTTCCGACGCGCAATCTCGGCTGCATTCACGGCCGATTGCAAATCTGAAATGAGGGCTTCGGTACTTAGCCAACGTTGAACGTCGGCCTCATCAATCGGGAAGCTCCGGTCAGTGAGCAACTCGAAACCGTAGTCGTTGAACGCCATCGAGAAGCTTCTAGGGTGTTCACGACCAATGCGGTAAGCCACCAATGAGGCCATGCCTTCATGAACAAGGCGACCTGCAAAGGGGAACATAAACACGTGAAAACCTTCTTTTGATTCAAGCACTTCAACCAGGAATTCTGACGAACTGGGCAACATCGACCGCGTTTGTTGAAGGTCGAAAACCGGCACAATGCGCTCCATTTCCCGGTCGGTGATGTCACCGCTCAGGTAATCGGTCACCTTTTCTTGCATCAGCTCAGAAAGCATTGAACTCAAGGGCAAGCGGCCACCTTGCCACGCGGGTATTTTCCCTGTACGCTTGGTGGTGTTCTTCACCTCCAGTTCGGTTCCTTTGAACGAGAGCACTTCCAAACTTCGGCCTGCAAACCAAAAGGCATCACCGTCGTTCAAACCGGCAGCAAAATACTCTTCAACGTGTCCGATGGTCGCCCCGCGTCGGTACTTCACCCGCACCATGGTATCGCCAACGATGGTGCCAACTGACATGCGGTGGCGGCGCGCATGCGTGGTCGACGCGATGTGCCAACGACCGTCAATTTCGGTCACCTTTCGGTACTCTTGGTAAGCTTCCAACGAATTGCCGCCCGTTGTTATGAAGCGCAGGCATTGCGCCCATTCATCGTCGTCAATCGATGCGAAAGCATGCGTATCGCTAACCGCTTCGCGGGCTTCATTTGGCGCGAAACCTCCTCCGGTGGCGAGTGAAACAAGAAATTGCACCAAAACATCAAACGAGCGTACAAGCGGCAGTCGCTCTTCCACAAAACCGCGCTCGATGGCCGTTCTCAGCGCAGCTGCTTCAATCAGTTCAAGTGCATTGGTAGGCAAAAACCAAATCTGACTGGCTGCTCCGGGCTGGTGGCCACTGCGACCGGCACGCTGAATGAAACGCGCAACACCTTTTGGACCGCCGATTTGTACTACCGCGTCGACCGGACGAAAATCAACGCCCAAATCGAGGCTTGAGGTGCACACAACGGCCTTCAGTTTGCCGTCGTACAGGGAATCTTCAACCCAGTTTCTGAGGTCGCGGTCAAGCGCACTGTGGTGCATGGCCACCAACCCGGCGAGCTCAGGCTTGTGCTCCATGAGTTCGCGGTACCAAATCTCACTTTGCGCCCGGGTATTGGTAAAAACCAACGTAGATGTATGATTTTCAATCACCTGAGCCACATGACTCACCAGTTGGGTACCAATGTGGCCCGACCACGGCAGGCGCTCAAACGATTCAGGGATGAGGGTTTCCACCGTAAGTTTCTTGGCGATATTGCTGCGCACGATCACGCCCTTGGCAGCCCCTGCCACGCCGGTGAGCACTTCCATGGCTTGATGCAGGTTGCCAATGGTAGCCGAAATGCCCCACGTTTGCAATTGCGGTGCAATGCGGCGCATCCAAGCCGCAGCGAGTTCAACTTGTACGCCCCGTTTTGACCCGATGAGCTCATGCCATTCATCGGCAACCAGCACTTTTACATGCTTAAACAGTTCGCGGTGCTGCTTGTCACACAGCAAAAGATGGAGGCTTTCAGGCGTTGTTATGAGGAGGTTCGGTAGCTTTTCTTTTTGTTTTCGCCTATCGGCGGATGAGGTATCGCCCGTGCGAATACCTATGCTTACGGGCAACGAGCACCCTTCTGCCAATCGCGTGGCTGCGAGATGAATCTCTTTCGCCAAGGCACGGATGGGCGTTAACCAAATAACTTGAAGTTGGTGCTGAGGATGCTGCGCGGCCTTTTTGAGGGCAGGAACCAGGAGCGAGTACGACTTTCCGCTTCCGGTTGGAGCGTTGACCAAACCATCCAACCCGCGATCAACGGCATCCCACGCCTCCATTTGAAAGGCGAAAGGACGCCATCCTTTAGACTCAAACCACTGATTTACATCGGAGTAATCCATCCATCCAAAAAAAGAAAATCAGAAAAAGGTGGATTGCCACAACGAGCGAACTTTCGCACATCTTTGCTTAGCCATTGGGAATGTCGTAAATTTCGGCATTGTCTTTGATTAGATGCTGTAAAAGAGATAAACGCGTTATGAAGTACCTATACATTGCGGCCCTGTTTTTGTTCGCTGCCCAAAATGCGAACGCACAGAACTACGACGAACTGTTGGAGCTCATCGTTGACGAGAAGTACGAGCGCTGTCTGTACAAGGCAGTTAAGTACACTGAAGACGATAAAACGAAGAATGACCCTCTGCCCTATGGCTACATGAGCATGGCATTTTTTAGAATCGCCAACATGGATGACCCCACACTCAAAGAGAAATACCCGAAAGCCGACAAAGATGCGGTGAAGTACCTGATCAAGTTCAGGAAGAAAGACAAAGACAATGCTTTCTTGGGCGAATTTCAAGATTTCATAAGCGAAATTCGTGTGGCGGCCATTTCAGAAGCTGAACAGCAAAGCGATTCTGAAAAGTACACCAAGTCCAAAGGCTTGTACAAGCAACTTACCGATATCGACATGAACGACCCGGGTGCATGGCTCATGCGCGGCTACAACGAATGGATGATGAAGGCGAAGAAAGACGCACTCACATCGTACGACAACGCTAAAAACTTGCTCAAAGAACAAGGCGTAGCCAATCTCCGCAAAGAGCAACTCGAACTGCTCAAAATGGGCGTGATTCGCAATGCCGAAATGCTCAACGAAATCGGTGAACGTGCCAATGCACGCGAACTCCTCGAATTGGCTGAGGAACACTTTAAGAACGATAAAGAGTTCAATGTGGTTTACAGCATCATCATTGGATGATATCCATACTCTTAGGTTGAAAAGCGGGGCTTCGGTCCCGCTTTTTTTTGACCGAAGCGCACGAAATTGCCCAAAATGTGTGCAGAATGAAGCTTTGCTTAATTGAAGACAATGGCAACGATGTTGAACTGACTCAAATTGCTCTGCGCAAGGCCGGGCTCAATGTTGATATGGTCGTTTTTAGAGACGGCGCACTTGCGCTCGACGGATTATTGGCAGCCGACAGCGACCTGCACCAAGAGTTGACCATGGTTTTTCTCGACCTTAAACTACCGCGAATCAATGGGTTTGAGGTTCTCCAACGCTTGCGATCAGACGCGCGTTTTGACACCGTTCCGGTAGTGATTCTGACCTCCTCAGCCGTTGAAAGTGACATTCGAAGAGCGTATGCGTTGAGGGCCAATAGCTACATTGTGAAGCCAATTGACTATATTGAACATGCAAAGGCAGTGACCCAAACGGTACGTTACTGGATCGAAACGAATACCTTACCCAACCCATGAATGCAATAGAGCAGCAAACGGCACAGGTCACCGAACTCGCACTTTATGACGGCAGTCATGGAGGTACATTGCGCATGCTGCTGCTCGAAGACCTCCGGTCAGATGCCGATGTTATTGCCCTGCAGCTCAGAAAACTCCAGTACCCGCGCGAAATCAAAGTTGTAACCAACAGAGTAGATTTCGAAGCAGCTTTGATCGATTTCAAACCGCACATTGTGCTGTCAGACTACTCATTGCCGCAATACACCGGCATGGATGCACTGCTGCATGTGCGGAGCACTTTACCCTACCTACCGTTTATCATTTGTACCGGAAGTATGAATGAAGAAATCGCGGTGGCCTGCATCAAGGCAGGCGCTGACGACTACGTATTGAAAGACTCCTTGGGCCGTTTGTGCAGTGCCGTGGAATCAGCGCTCACCGCCAAATTGAATGTGTACGCCAAACAGCGCGCCGTGGCTGAACTTGCGGAGAGCGAAGCGAACATTCGCGCCATCACTACCCATGCGCCTGACGGCATCTACAAAGTTGACCCTGCCGGAACGGTGGTCTACTCAAACCGTTTGTTCGACAAGACCAAGAACTGGGGGCAACACGGAAGCTCAATTACCGATATGGTGACCGATTCTGAGCGCTACCGTTTGCACGACGCATTGGTACAAAGCCTGAACACCACCGTAACGGTCAGCTTGGAGTTGCGCGCCAACACACCCGATAACGACGAACGGTGGCTGATGTTTCGCATCGGTCCGGTAAGCGGCGCTTCACCCCGAGCGTTGGTCTGCATTGTCAACGACATCTCCGCACGCGTTTTCGCAGAACGTGAAACCAAAGAACTCAACGAGCAACTGCAAATCCTCGCCAAGTACCTCGAAAAAGTACGGGAAGACGAAAAAGAACGCATTGCCATCGAAATCCACGACCAGCTTGGCCAAGAGCTTACCGGAACCAAACTTGCGCTGTATTGGATGCGGCAGCAATTGCAATCGTCCGATTTAAATCCGCTTCGCGATGGGATGCTTGAAAAAGTTGACTACCTCGTTGATTTAACCACAACTACCATCGAAACCGTTCGACGAATTGCTCACGAACTCAGGCCCGTGGTACTTGACAACATGGGGCTCGAGGCTGCGCTTGAATGGCACGTTGGCAATTACAACAAATCAGCCAAAACCAGGTGCAGCCTACACGTGGATGTTGGTGATCTTCGCTTCGATAAAGACTTCAGCACTGCCATATACCGCATTGTGCAAGAAGCACTTACCAACATCAGCAAACATGCCGATGCACCCAAAGCGTGGGTTGATTTCATTGTGGAAGACGATGAACTTCTTCTCCAAATTCGCGACAATGGGAAAGGTCTTGACGCCGAATCTGCCATGAAAAGCAATAGCTTAGGGCTCTTCGGCATACGTGAACGCATTCGTTTGTGGAAGGGACGTTTTACGCTCGCAAGTGAGCCAAACAAGGGGTCATCCATTCGGGTTGTTTTTAATCTGAACGATGTTCCGAGAACTACAATTGACAACCAACCAGAATCTCATCTCTAACTGTAGCACCATGAAGAACATCGCCATTTGTGACGATCACAAGATCGTCAGGGAAGGATTGAAGCAAATTATTTCAGGATTTGCTGAATTCAATGTCGTGGCCGACGTGGAAAGCGGCGAACAGCTCTTTCAAGTGATCCGCGATCACAAAGTCGATATGATCATCTTGGATGTATCGCTCCCAGGCAGAAACGGCCTAGAAGTGCTGAAACAAATCAAGGCCCTACGTCCGGAAATCAACGTCCTCGTGCTGAGTATGTACCCTGAAGACCAGTTCGCCATTCGGATGCTGAAAGCCGGTGCATCGGGCTATCTGCACAAAGATTCTGAGCCCGGCTTGCTTTTGGAGGCGCTAAGGGCCATTGTGCGAGGCGGCGAATACCTCAGTCCGAAAATTACCCAATTGCTCTTCAGGGAGATGAGCGGTAAAACCACCGACCTGCCCCACAAGCATTTGTCAGATCGTGAATACGAAGTGCTCTTGTACATCGGCGATGGAAAATCGATTTCAGACATTGCCAATCAGCTTTCGTTGAGCGTAAAAACGATCAGTACCTACCGCACCCGCATCCTTGAAAAGATGAACATGGAGAACAACTCAGACTTGGTGAAGTACATCATGATGCACGAATTGTCGCCCGGAACCCCACAATAATCAGCTGTAAGGCAATTCCTACGCAGGTAGCAGACGTGCTCCTATAATCCTTTTTTAGGTGTGCTCGTAAGTTTGATAGACACACGTTGCCAAAACGAACACACCATGATTAATGTAGTTATCTGTGACGATCACAAAATCGTCCGTGAAGGGTTGAGCAAAATCATCGCCAATTTCCCTGACATCAAAATCATTGCCGATGACATTGCGAGCGGAGAAGAACTGCTGCAACGACTTCGCAAAGTAGAACCCGACCTGATTGTTCTCGACGTTTCGCTCCCTGGGCGCAGCGGACTTGAAGTACTCAAGCAAATCAAAATCCTTTACCCCGACATCAAGGTACTTGTTTTGAGCATGTATCCTGAAGACCAGTTTGCCATTCGCATGCTGAAGGCAGGTGCCTCGGGTTACCTGCACAAAGACTCTGCACCCGAAGTGCTCATTGAAGCCGTGCGTGTAATTTACAACGGCGGCGAATACCTGAGCCCGGCCATTACAAAACTGCTCTACCGCGAAATGAGCTCAAAGAACCAAGAACTTCCTCACAGTTCACTGTCTGACAGAGAATACGAAGTTTTCTTGGCCATCGGTGAAGGGAAACCGAACAATCAAATCGCTTCACAACTCAGCTTGAGTGCGAAAACGATTTCGACCTACCGCGCACGCATTCTGAACAAGATGAACATGGACAACAACTCCGACATTATCAAGTACATTCTGCTGCACAATCTTCTCCCCGCGAATTAAGCTCATCCTTCCCTAACCTGACACCATGACCACGCAAAGTCCGAAAATCGGATCAACACCCGATTTGCGCATTCTTCTACTTGAAGATTACGCATCGGACGCTCAGTTGATTCAACGCCACTTGAAAAAATCAGCCCCGACATGGCAGGTTGACTTGGTGACCAACAAAGAGTCGTTCATCAATTATTTAAATGAACAGGCTCCTGACGTGATTGTAAGCGACTATGCACTGCCATCGTTTAGCGGATTGGATGCCTACCTCGTTATTCGCGAATTGGGTTTGGAAGTACCGTTTATCATTCTGACAGGCCAACTCCCTGAAGCCAGTGCACGTGAATGCGTTAACAATGGCATCGATGACTATGTATTGAAGTCATCGCTCATGCGTCTTGACCACTCCATACGTAGGGCACTTGAACGCCGCACAGCAGAGAACGAACGCGACACCATGGCCGTTCGACTAAGCGACAGTGAAAAGCGGTACAAAGCCATTTTCGAACAAGCCGGTGTTGCCCTTGCCGAATTTAAATTTGAAAACCACTTCGATACTCTGCGAATCGCCGGGCAATCAAGCACAATTCAGCGAAAGCTCATCAACCGCATTATTCGAACACTTGAAGTGACCGCCGTAAATCAAGCCGCACTGCACCTGTTTGAAGCCTCCGACGCCCTAATGTTTAAATCTGAACTCGGACGTATGTTCGGTTCAAGCAACATTCGAAAACTGCTCTCGAATCAAATTCAACACTTGAGCGGACAAGCTTCGGTTGAGCAATCGATCGAAGCGAAAACCCTAAAGGGGCATCACCGACACCTGCTTGTAAAAACCGTTCTCAACGAAGACCGAAAGTCATACGTAACCGTTAGTTTCACTGACATGACCAGCGTTCGCGAGAGCGAAATGAGGGCCATGCGCATCGTTGAGCGGCTAGAAGATACCGTCGCAGCCCGGGTGAACGAACTCTCAGAACTCAACCACAAGTTGAAACTCGAGGCCGAAGAACGTGAACGCATCAATTCGGTGCTTCGCAACAACTACATTCAAATGACCGAGAGCATCATTGCTGCAAAGCGCATTCAACAGTTGCTCTTGCCTAGGCTTACTGAGTTAACCGCGTCGTTTGATGATGCATTTGTTTACATGCGGCCCAAAGGAATCGTGAGCGGAGACTTCTACTGGTTCCACAATTCCGGAACAAAAAAATGGGTAGCCTGCGTTGATTGCACCGGTCACGGCGTACCCGGCGCCTTCATGAGCATGCTCAGTTCTAAGCTGCTTAACCAGGCAGTGATTGAAAACGGTATCGAACACCCCGACGAGGTACTGCAGTTCATTGACACCTATGTGGTGCGCGAATTGAAACAGCGTGAGGCGAGCACCATGGTGAGCACCGGCATGGATATCTCCCTGTGCCTGTTTAACGAAGCGACCCAGGAAGTCTTATTTGCAGGCGCATACCAAAACCTGATCATCAAAAACGGCCATGAGGTTGAGGTGATCAAAGGCGACCGTAAATCTTTGGGTGGTACATTCGAACACACCCTCAAGACGTATTCCCTCCACAAGCGAACCATGCAGAAAGGTCAGTGTTTTTACATGTTTACCGATGGCATTGTTGATCAATTCGGCGGACCAAGCGTGAAAAAGTTCACACGTCGTCGTCTCATCGAACTCATTGCCTCCTTGAACGATGGCAACATGTACGATCATGAACTTCAAATCAAGAGCCGATTGCAAGACTGGAAAGGCGCCAACGAACAAATTGACGACATTCTGGTGATGGGGATTCGTTTGTAGATCAGAAGCCTGCTACTCCTTTCTTCCGCAGTACCATTCGAAGGTACCATGGCGCCCGACCTATAGCGTAGTACGGCACCAAATCTCCTCCGAAGCTTCTGAAGAAGCGTTCAACACCGGGAATCATGCTCCCTTCAAAATCGTACATCGGTTTTCCCAAATCGCGCATGGCTGCCATTGAACGGTCAAGCAAAACCGGCTGTGCTCCGCGTTTCTTGTTGCTGCGTGACAACGCACCGAGAAGGTAGTACGCCTCCTTGCCATCGTAAACCGTGAAAGCGAAGCCGGCCAAACGCTTGTCTGCGTGAACAGTTTCCAAGTGGCACCATCCTTGCCGGCATCCATCCAAGAGCAACGAAAGGGCATCGGCCGGTGCACGAAATCCTTGTGCGTCTGCGGTTTCCACTTGAACGCTGAGCAGCTCATCCCGCGAAGCGGAAGCATTCAAAACAATGGCCTCGCTCAACGCTTTTCGTATGTGTGCCCGCAATTCAGAGGTGTAGCCCTCATCGTGGACGGCAATGAGCGATTTTCGGTAGGTGTATTTGATGCCTGTGCTGAAACCGGCCCAAATGATGGGTTGTACGTCGGTCCAAGTGACGGGCAAAGGCAGTGACACGATGCGTTCGGTGCGTTGGAGCAAGAAGTTTGCGAGGGTTTCCAATACCTTTTTTCGCCGAGCAATGCGGGTTGCAGGCTGACTCTCCGGTTCAATGGCAAACAAGGCGCAATGCGGGTGCAACGGTGGCTGCGACAGGGTTGAGATGCCGCGAAGTTTAACAACGGCGGTGTTGAACCCACCCAAAGGCTGTCCTGATTCATCGAGAATCAGCCATGAAGTCACGTCAGCCTTGCCTACCGCATGCAATTCAGGTCTGAAAAACACACCGCCTTCGCGAATAAGAAATGCAGTGGCATTTCCACCGAAGTCAGAAGCAGCAACGATTCTTAAATCAGCCATGCGTTTCTTTTTTGGGTGGATGGATGGATGCATACAATGCAAGCAGTTCAGCCGATTCACGCTCCCAGTTGCATTCTTCGGAGACTGCTAAACGTCCGCGTTTGCCCATTTCACCTGCTTCTTTCGGATGATCGAAGATGTAACGGATGGCATCGGCCAATGATTGCGGATTGCGGATGTCAACACACAGGCCGCAACGGTGCCGCTCAATTAAATCGCGCCACAGTGGGAAATCGGAGCAAATGACGGGCAACCCTGCCGACATGTATTCAAACATCTTATTCGGTTGTGCCTCAAGGTGGTTGGGTACAGGTAGAAAAGTTACCAAACCCGCGCGGCTTTCGGCCATAAGTTTGGCCACTTCTGTACGGCTCAATACGCCGAGCTCGTTGACCTTGCGAAAGCCGTGCATGGCGCGCACCTTGGTGCGTGTAGGCTCTTCGTCAAAGGGTCCGGCGAGGTTCAGTACACGGTGGTTTTCACTAAGCAGGGCGAGGGCTTCGGTCATGTACTCGATGCCGCGAATTGCCGTGATACCGCCGACATAGCAGAGGGTTGGAGGCGACGGTTTCTCGTTACTCGGGGTGTCATTGGCCAACTCTGAAATGAAGGGATAGTTATTGACCACCGAAGTGCGTAGGCCCCATGATTGAAACTTCTTGCCGATGGCGGGCGTTGCGGCAACGACGGCATCAACTTTTCTCAGCACCGCACGTTCGTACAGGTAGGCCAGCCACGAAATCGGATACCGAAGCACGGCTGAAATCCAAGGTTTGGAGAGAATCTGCTTCGGTAAATCTTCGTGGGCGTCGAAAATGACTTTTTTCCCCTTGCGTTTAAGCGCACCCACGATGCGCAAGAGTTCGGGGTCATGCAGGTGGTACACATCGGCGTCGACGTCGAACGCCTTCGCGAGCACCATGCGTGGCCCGTTGAGGATGCGTTCTCTCCTACCCTTTGGTTTGCCTGCATCGTAAATGGCTACGCCGTGAAGCTGCTCATCGCCCTTGCCATCGGCCACGACCAAACTGGTCGTATAAACAGCAGCGAGCGTTCGGCATTCTTTCTGAAAGATGCGTATGTCGTAGCGTGGATGAGCCGAAGTCACATGGCAAACTCGATAACTCATGCTGACTTGACTAAGGTTTCATGGATAACACTGCAGAAGCACTTCTCTGCAGCCTCGGTGCTGACTTCATTCACCACCCGGAGACGGTTTGCCACCACAATACGCTCTTGAATGAGTGGCATTGCTCGTTCAAAGGGATTGTCACCGTTGTGCCGCACCACCACGCCGTTTTCAGAGTCGGTGACCCACTCGTTGGTGGCCGGCAGGTTGCTGACAACGGGTATACACCCATGGTACATGGCTTCAAGGAGTGATATGGCGGCTGAATCGCTTTCAGGGAAGGAGGCGTAAATTTTTGCTTTGGCGTAGTTTTTGTGGTTCTCATGGGGAGGAAGAAAACCGGTAAAGGTGCATTGGTCGCTTACCCCGAGAGCGCTGGCCAAGGCTTTCAGCTCGTTGGTTTTCGGACCATCGCCTGCGATGATGAGTTTCCAGTGCGCACGGCCAAAGCCTTGCACAAATTGTGCAAATGTGCGAATAACCTCATCGACCCTGTAGAGCGGAAAGTGATGACGGTTCGTGTAAATAAGGTCTTCTTTCTGGGCTTTGGTGCTGTTTGCGGCAACCCCAAAATTGCACATGTGTACTTTGACTTCGGGGTTTGACAACAGTTCACGTGTTTTCTCAGCGAGATGATGTGAGCCAGCCGTGATTGACGAAACTTGGCGCAAAATGTAGCGCACCATGGCCAAAAGAAAAATGCTTTTTTTTGGTGAAACAAGTATGTCGCTACCCCAAACCGTTAGCACCATGGGTATGCGCTGAGATGCATTGGCGCGAACGGTGTGAAATGCAACGGCATTGGCTTGGTGCACGTGCACAATGTCAGGCCGAAAGGTGGCAATGACCTTGCGAATTTGGGCCGGTGTTCTCCACCAATTCAGTGGATTTCGCAGCCCGAAATCGACCACGGTTGTCTGGGAAAGTTCAAACGGTGGCAAGGTCGAATTCGATACCAGATGGACGTCGCCGGTGCAGTTGCGGATGCGCTCGTAATGCGCAACCACATGTGGACTAGCAGGACCGACGAGCAGGATCTTAGGCTTCAGCTTCATTCTCGGTCAAAGATACCAAACCCAAGGCCAAAACGGCGGCAATCACAAGGGCCAACTTCATGCTGTGCAACGGATTGTTGGTTGCGGCAGAGAGGAGGTACACACCTGAACCTGCCAACAAAATGAACCTCGACTGCCCTTTCTGCTTAACGGCATTGAGCAATAAGCTCAGGCCGAAGGCAGCCATGGCCAACAAACCTACAAAGCCGTACCGAAAAAGAATGAGGAAGTACTCGCTTTCCGAATAAATGCCATTGGCTTCGAAGTATTCTTTTGAAGGTGCGTTTCCGAGGAGCCATTTCCCCGGCATCGCGTCAATGATGCGTTGCCATTGAGCGAAGCGGAGATTTCCTGAGCGCTCCAACCGATTGGGATCGACGATGGTCACCAAGTACGTGTTTCCGATCCATTCCATTAAAAAGAACGCGAAAACAGAAAACGCTGCAATGCCAAGCAGCATCCGTTTTCTTTTGCTAAATACAAAGCCGTAGACAAGAATGACCACAGCCAGAGCAACCACTGCCGTGCGTGATTGACTCAACATCACGCCCAAAATAAGCACAAACACCAGCGCCAAGGTCAATCCGGTATTCCGTTTTGATAACCGCTCACCCGGTGCAATGGCAATGAGAAGGTAAAGAAACATGAGTGCATTCACATTCGGATTTCCCATGCTGCCCATGATGCGCCGGGTTCCGGGATTGCCTTCAGAATCGTAACCGAAAACATCAAGGTGCACTTTGGGCGCATAGAACGGCTCAACCCATTGATTAAAGCCCAAAACATCAAAGAAATGCAGTGCGTTGAAAGCAACCACCAAAGGCGCAAGGAACAAGAAAACCTGCCTCAATTTGCCAACGGTAAATGCGAGGGTGAAACCTATCAGCAAGACACAAAACTTGGTGAATTTCACCACCTCAAGCCAATCGCGTGCCACCGTTAAGCGGTTGTTCACGGCCATGGAAAGTACGATAACCAGCACGAAGAGGGCCACAGCGGCAAGAGGGTTTCGAAGTGCTGAAAATCGACTGTCACGTTGATTTTTAAGGGCAACCAGCAGAACAGCAAGGGCGGTGAAGGGCAACAAAAGGTCAGAGAGCTCTGCTTTTGGCCATCCGTCATGAATCAGAATGGGCGGAAAAAGAAGCGCTGACGCGAGCGATGCTATAAGCAAGGCACGCAAAGCAGTGCCCCTCAACGTTTGAACGTTCGTGTTTGGTTGCATGGTGTCTGGCTAGACGGCAGATGGCCGTTGTGCAACAGTCATCTACCGCCTATCTGGGTTCTCAAGACTGCAAAGATGACGATTCTGTTGCGTAGAAAAAAAACACAGTGCGCTGCTTGCAAACGGCGTCTAGCGCATGGTCACTACCGCAAAGCCCTTGGAAATTTACTCATTCGGTAGAGCACAGCGATAAGGACGACGAGGTACCCCGACTGTGCAAGTGTAACCACTTGCAAAACGTTGATGAATTGGTCAAAGAACTCACCCCCGTAGAGCGGCAATACACCGAAACCGATTAGCTGAATCGATGTGCCGATTAAACTCATGAAAAAAAACCTTTTCTGATAGTTCAACACCAAAGGCAGCGTAGATAGCGATGAAGAAATGAATGCGAGCAACAACCAGAGTGCCATGGTTTCAGCATACAAACCCGAATCGGTCCATTGATCACCAAAAACAAATGTGAACACCGGCTCGCCATATAAAAAAACAAGGGTGAACGCAGGCACTGACAAACCGAAGAGGATGAGCATGGTTCGTGCTACCAACACGTGTATGGTCTGTTTCTGGTTCAAGAGTTCAGCGCAGCGGTTGAAAAGCACTTGACCGATGGATGCACCGACAAGCGCCACGGGCAAACGGAGCATGGTAAATGCGTGGTTGTATGACCCAAAAACCGCTTCGTTAAAAAGCTGTACTATGAGTAAACCAATGATCAATTCACGTCCTAAATCAACAGCAGTGTGTGGCAAATTGATCAGCGGAAACTCGCGGTGTTTTCGGGTTAGCACCCGCTCACGGTGCGGCTGTTTTTGATTGCCGTAGGTGGTAAACAAGGCCATCGCTTGCTTGACGAAGGGCAATGCCGCAAGTCCGTAGCCAATCAGTGTAGCCCCTAGCAGTCCTTTGGCCCCCCATCCGGCGAAGCCGAACAGCAAGCGAAACCCATTCGCGCCCAGCGCATTTACGACTTTGGAGGTAGAAATTTTTCTGTACGCTCCGGTGCGTATGGCCCAGTTGATGCCAAGATTCGTGAACACGAGAAAGAACGCACTGACAAGGGTTATTGCGAGAAAAAAACCTTTAACACGTTGTTCGGGCACCCACAATAAGCCTGCGGCACCAGCGATTCCCAACACGAGGAGCATGGCCAAGGCGATGCGCAAGGTCATTCTGTAGATTACAAACGAATGGTCATCGCGTTTGGGCAGCGGTAACGCCAGTTCAAACCGCAAAGTGGCTACAGCAGCGATGAAGCCAACGGCACGCATGTAGATACCTAGCTCTCCCATTTCTTCAGGAGAATAAAGCCGGGTTAAAACCGGTGCAACCAAATACCCAATGGCTTGGGCCATGGCCGTGCCTGATACCAATACTGCAACAGACTTCACGAATCTGTTCATCGCACGAAGTTTAGCCTGAAACGTACACCGCGCGAAAGAATTGCCATCGGATTAGACTTTGCTGACCAGCTCGTGAACCGGTTTTTCGGCGCGTTTGGTTTTGATGACCCGGTCAGCAGCTATGTAAATGCGCTCAATGATGTCAACCACTTTGAGGCCCTCGAGCGCATTCGTCGAGATTTGTTTTTTGCCATTCAAGGTGTCGACCACGTTCTCAATGACATAGCCGTGGTTGGCCGCCGAGCCCTTGTAAGCACCGTAGTCATTGGCCGGATTGGCCTCCGGTAGGTCAGGCATTTCGTAGCCGCGAATGTCGCAGTACTCAACCTCGTTCATGTATTGGCCACCAATCTTCACGGTGCCTTTTTCGGCGATAATGGTCATCGACGATTCGTAATTCTTGCGGTCAACGGCTGTGGAGAAGGCAATTGATCCCATGCCTCCGTTTACGAAATCGAACGCTACGAAACCGCTGTCTTCGAAATCGGTATTGTGCTGATGGCGGAAATCACGGAACCGCGCTTGAATGTTGGTCACGTCACCAAACAGCCAGTACATGATGTCAATGAAGTGCGAAAATTGGGTAAAGAGCGTGCCGCCATCAAGCTCGAGGTCACCTTTCCATTTGACCTTGCCGTAGTAATTCTCATCGCGGTTCCAGTAGCAGTTGATTTGCACCATGAAAATCTCGCCAAGAATGCCATCGTCAACCACTGATTTGATCCATTCAGAAGGCGGAGAATAGCGGTTCTGCATTACGCAAAACACGTTGCGTGACTTGTTGAGTGAGCTGTAAATGATTTTTTCACAGTCAGCCTTGCTCAAAGCCATTGGCTTTTCGATTACCACGTGCTTGCTGAAATCGAGTGCAGCAAGAGAATGCAAGGCATGCAGCCCGTTGGGCGTGCACACTGAAACGGCATCAATTTCGGGGTGGGCATTCAGCATCTCTTCAGGGGAGGTGTAATGCGGCACATCATCAGGTACGCCGCACTCTTCACGGCTACGGACGTCGCAAAATGCGATGAGATTAGCGCCTTCATGACGTGTAACCATTTCTGCGTGGCGCTTGCCGATGTGACCTGCGCCAATAACACCGAAGTTGATGATTCCTGTTTTCAATGGATGGATGATTGCTTTCGGCAAAAGTACTTTTTTCTGAAATCTACAATGCGATTTAGTCGTGACGTACCGAACGGTTGAATATCAGATAGCCGAAATTGAAGATGAAACTCCAAGGCTTTTCCTTGAGTTCATAGTAGTTCATTGACACACTAACCGGCCCAACGGGCGAATGCAGCACGAGCACTGCCGAGCCCATGTACACCGGTCGCAACGTTAGATTGTAGGTAGGCAAGCCATCATTGCCCTCTTGGATTCGTCCATTCGCCAAAAACCCATACCCTTCAAAGCGAAGATCAATCGACGGCGTAAAGCGTGTGACCAACATCAAACCTCCTGCCGCGTAGTTGTGGGCGCGAAACTGCGGCATAAAAAAGGTTCGGCTCTCAGGAATTGGCTGGAAGCTCTGCGCACCAATAAGGGAAGAACGGGTATTTTGAAAAAACGGTTGATTTGAAAGCACCCCTTCGAGTAACACACCCGTTTTAAAAGGCCCCAACCTCGAAAAATAGTTGACGTACTGCAACTTGAGCATCACCCAATCGCGACTGGCTTCAATGGTATCGCGGTTCAGTGAGGTTGATCCGGGCATGGTGACTTCGTTACCGGTGACGCCTTTGCCTTGGATGCGCAGGTAGGTACCTTGATTGGCATACAGCTTTCGGTTCAGCGTAGAACGCTCGTAGATAACATCACCGATTAATGCGTTCATTCGGGTTCGGTCAGCAGTATCAGTGGCCATGAACACGTTGTTCCGATAGTAATCATCGGTAATCTGCACAGTGTTTCCGATGACCTCAAAGCGCCCCCTGTTGCCCACAGGAATGCGAAAACGAGCTCCCGCGAACTGTTCGTTGATGACGATGTACGACGGACGAACCTCTTCGAAGAAGGTTGCAAAGCTTCTAAAGTAATCCCATCGGTTGAGTGTCACGAAGGGTTCAACAGAGAGTTGCACTGCCCATGGAAAATCAATGCGCAAACTGGCATGGGCTGACCCATAGAATTTCCCGAAATAGGAGTTCAGGTTGAGCGTTGAACTTGCATCACCGAACAAGTTGTACCGAAGATTGATGAAGCCCATGTTCACCGGGCGTGACGAGAAGTTGCCGCCGACTCCAAGCAATATGTCTTTCTCACGTTTCACGTTCAGGTCCAGTTTATAGAAACCTGATTCAGGATTGTAAGTGGCCTTGGGGTATATCGTTTTAATTTTATCGTCAGAGTAGATTCGGTAGTACTGCTTGCGCAATCGCTCCATCTCGAGAACATCTTGTTTGCGACCAACAAACTTTCTCACGTAGTTCTTTTGGCTTTTGTCGAGTCCGGAGATTGTGATTTCGTCAAACAAGAGGCGTTTCCATTTCTGACGGAATGCATTGCGTTGGCCATCGCGCTCTTCTGCGCTAATTCGTCGGGAGATCATTTCAGCGATCTGAGGCATGTCTTTGACGGCCATGCTGTAACCGGCAAGTATCGCAACATCGATGCTTTCAAAATCAAACACCCCAACCTCAAGGTCGTGTTCAACGATGTACATGTGCTCGCAGAGCGATTCGAAGTTGGTTTCATACACCACCATACTTCGAATCTGCGAGAACAAATCTTCTTCATTCGGGTCAGGTGTGTTCGATGAGACATTGCTTCCTATGATAACATCGGGCAAAAAGTCGTCGTAGAGTACATCCGAGGGGAAGTTGTTGTACAACCCTCCATCAAAGAGCAAACGGTCATCAACTTTGATGGGCGCAACATAAAACGGATAGGTCATAGAAGCCCGAACCGCAGAAGCCAAATCGCCCCCGCGAAAAACAACGGCTTCCTTTCGTGCGACATCGGCAGCTACGCAACGAAAAGGCACGTACAATTGATCAAAATCATACCCTGCAGCAGCTGCAGCCGGACCAAAGCCTTCCATCAGGCCCAAATCAAAGAGTGAGGAGTTGACCAAATTGGTCGGTAGCGTTGATGAAATAAAGTTCTGAGGTGAGAGCCGTAGCGTCCCCAGCGACGCATCTACGTCGTAGTCTTTAAAATAATAGCCGAGGTCTTGGGCTACTTCGCCCTTTGCCATTCGAATGTATTCTTGGCTACCAACGAGCGCCTCAATTTCATCAATGGTATACCCTGAAGCGTACATTGCTCCGATGATGGCCCCCATCGAGGTTCCTGCGATATAATCGATGGGGATTCCGTTTTCTTCAAGCGCCTTCAAAAACCCAATGTGGGCGGCTGCTCGTGTACCTCCTCCGCTCAACACAACACCTACCTTCTGGCCGTCAGAATCGAGGGTCAGAAAAAGAAAAAAGAGGAGTACCAAGGCACTGTGCCGCATTGGCGTGTAGGTGTTTAAACAAATTTCAGGAATTCGTACCCGATGCACAACACCGTTGGTCCGAATTCCTGAAATCCCAATATGGGCTTAATACAGGCCTAAACGCTCAGTTACGGAAGATGTTTACAGTACCTGAAAAGGTTTCAACTCCCCGTTCATCACGAAAGTCAACTTCCATGATGTAGTAATATGTACCCTCGGCCACTTCCGATTCTCTCGGACTCCAGTTGTTTAGGTAGTTTTCGCTTTCGAATACCAATCCTCCCCAACGGTTGTACACACGGAGTTTCGTTCCAGAGAAGAACTGCAACCCTTCAATTGAAAAGCGATCGTTGATGAGGTCACCGTTTGGCGTAAACACGTTCGGAATAGCGCCCAACTCGCAGGTATTGAACACAATATCCAAGTCGCCGGAGGTGGTGTAAAAGCATGGCTCTTCCATGGTGATGGTCACCTGGTAATTACCGGTTTCTGATGCTTGCAAGTTGTTGCCTTCACCAATTACGGCCGTTGGGTCGAGCGCAGAAAGATTCACCCACTCGTAAACGTAAGTCCAGCCCTCAGGTTGATCCGGTGCCAAAATGCCAAAGGTGCTCCCTGCGCAAGCGTCGAGTTCGTCGTACTCAAGCGGTATAGGAGGCTGTGGAATTTGTACATCAACTTCCCAAGAAGAACTGCATTCAGGGGCACCCACCGGCGCCACAACTACGGTGTAGCTCGAAGGGTCTTCCAAACCGTTAATCTGTGGGTTGGCAATGTTTGTACTGCTGAGGAAATCACCGGGCGTCCAATCGTACGTATACTGCACACCGGCAGCGGGGTTGGTTATTTGTGCATTCAGTTGTGCTTGCCCGTCACATACATAAACGACCGTGGGGCCGGCTGCGATCGGGCCTTGTGTTACGTTCACATCTACCTCTGTAGTGTAAGTGCAACCGTGGTTGTCAATTGCTGTATAGGTGTAGGTCTGTGTGCCCAGGGTCTGCGGTTCGATGGTAATGCCATTGCAATCAGCGGTTTCGCCCGTAATAAATGAGCCTGACCAAAAGGTTGAATCGCACTCCGCTCCAAATGAAGGTGTAAACGTAATCAAGTCGGGGTAGAGCGACTCGTCGAACACCAACGACCAGTCAAAGATGAAGCCGTTGTCAGATCCAAACAAATCGCACAGTTCGATTGACCAAGTACCGTTCAATGGGCAACCTTCAAGTACCGACCAGTCACCCACTGCACTGTACGTGTCTGAGGGAAGTGTGAACACCCCTGCAGACTCTTGCGCCCATGTACCATTCGTTGCGGTTGGAGACCACCAGTAATCGTAACCAACACCTGGAATGTCAGGCGTAGCGTCGTTGTCAACCGGCTCGCCCAAGAAGGTCGCACCTCCGCCCTGTTGGTGAAGCACCAATGATTGTCCGTTCGGACAGATCAACGAAATGACCAAATCGCCCATGAATGAGTGTTCAAAGTTGATGAACACCTCAACAAAATCACTGACCGACGTTACGGTTGCGCCGGCCTCAAAGGCTTGGAAGGTCAAGTCAGACGCAAAGCACTCGCCTTGCACGTCTGGAATGAACAATGCCCCACCAAAATTCGCATCCGGCAAATCCTCGTAGGTCACTGCTGTCACCACACCTTGCAAATCAACTTCTTGGCCGAGACAAATCTGCACGTCTTCCGATGTGCCGCTGAAATCAGGAGTCGTACTTACAAAAACGAAGTAATCGGCCAAGTTTAGGCTTTCACATCCGTTGTTGTCGGTAATGAGCAAATTCACCCGGTAAACACCGGATTCATCGTACGAATGGCTAACAACCGCGCTAGTGGTCGTGATGGTCTCTCCATCCCCAAAACTCCATTCGTACTGATCGGGTAAAGCGTTGTCGCCAAAAATGCTTTGCGTTGCATCGAACGTGATCTCTTCATCTGCACAAACAAGTGCAGGGTTCTCCTGTCCCTGACCGGTCACCACGACCAATGGAGGAAAACAAGGCTCACCACAAGCAACGGTGAAAGCAAAATTACCACCCGCTCCTGCGCTTGTAAACACGAGCGTTATACACCCGCCGGCGCTCTCCGATGCCGCTTGCGATAGCCCTTGCAATTGGTTCCCTGTGAACTGCCCCATGGGCTGGCTGTTGGCATCCGGACCGTCATAAACAAACATGGTATCGCCTTCGTTGGCCAAATCAAAAATGAGCCAACTGATGTTCGAAATCGTCTCCGGCGCTTCAGGGCAAATGGTAAACGTTAGGTTTTCATCCGCACTGTACGGACCTCCATTACCTCCTGAATCAACTACGGCTGCACCGCAACCGGTGTAACTTCCTTCGGTAAAAAACACTTCCTGCGCACCCATTGACAATGGCAGAGCAAGGATCAATGCAAATAAGCTCCTCATGGTCGTTTCGTTTTGTTGATTTCTCCACTCTTCTTCGCACGCTCGTAGAGTACCTTGACGCGATCAATGCTGAAAAACACCAAAACGCCGGCACCGTCAACACAGTAAACAGTGTGGCGATTTTGCGCAACATTCACAGCGTACTGCGCAGGGTCAAAGGCATTGGTCAACAACCCGTCAACCGTTGCTTTGGCTTGACCTTGCAGTGGCTGCAAATCGCCAAACGAGAGGCAATCCATGGCTTCCTTCTGATCGGCTGTATACGCCCATCCTTCCGAACGCCAAAAGTTCAAAAACTCCTCTGATTCAAAGCGCCCCGACATGGGGTGCCCCAGGGGAAGCGACTGCGCTTGCACCCCTACAGCTACAGCCAATAGTGCCACAGCCAGTGCGTGTTTCAAATGTATCATTTCCTGCAGTGATGGCGGTAAATACCGCGTTTATGGTTCAAATGTACCTATATGATGCGGCTTGTGCCAAAAAAGTTGCTCAATTGGCCCGATTGCTAACGTAAGGCTAACAATGCTTTTCTTCTTTTTTGGGGATGGATGCCTTAGCGACCATCACGGCGCCAAACGCTCCAAAAACCAGCTGCCGTCGGCATCGCAGTAATACACCAACCGGTCGTGCAAACGGCCCGGACGTCCTTGCCAAAACTCAAATCCAATCGGGTACACGGTGTAACCTCCCCAATGTGGAGGCCTGGGGACATCCTTCCCCTCAAAACGGGCTTCAATATCACGCAAACGCTGCTCAAGCTCTTCTCTTCCTGAAACCACTGTGCTTTGCTCGCTCGCCCAAGCACTGATTTGGTTCTCTCTCGGACGGCTCGCGAAGTAGGCATCCGACACAGCAGCCGGCAGTTTACGCACCTCACCATGCATGCGCACTTGGCGCTCGAACTCCTTCCAAAAAAAGTTCAAACACACCTTCGGGTCGGCGTCGATCTCCTTTCCCTTCACACTCTGGTAGTTGGTGTAAAACACAGCACCTTGATGACTGAATTCACGAAGCAAAACAATGCGCTGATTCGGAAATCCTTGTCCATCAACCGTGGCGAGGGTCATCGCATTGTAATCGGTGTCACCGCTTTGGCGAACTTCTTCAAGCCACTTGGCAAATTGATCAAACGGATTCGCGTACACATGTCCTTCAAGGAGGACGTGCATCGAGTAGTCTTTCCTAACGTTGTGCAGGTCGTTCATGGCTTTTTTTTCTGAGACATGTGCGAAGCTACAATGTTCTGCAGCTTCCAAATATGACGCTTATCAGGCCTTAAGATACCTTAACGTTCTTGCCTTGGTTTTCTTTAAAAACCAACGGACTGTGACCGGTGAGCTTTTTGAAGTATTTCCTGAAATTCGAGACGTCATCAAAACCCAAGCGAATTCCGGCTTTGCGCACTGACATTCCCTCCTTGGCCAATAAACGCTTCGCTTCTGCTATGCGCTCATTGTCAATCATTTCTTTTGCCGTGACTCCTCCGTGCACCTTGCATAGGTCATTCAAGTACTTGTAACTGATTCCAAGTTCGGTTGCAAAATCAATGGCATTTCGACTGGCATCGGTTCGCTGATTCAACAATGCCTTGAACTTACGGAAATGCGAATACCCTTGATTAGGGGCCTCCTCTCCTCCACGTCCTGCTGCCTTGATACGTCCGGCGTGCAAGAGCATCAACTCCAACGATGCGCGCATGCATCCATGGCGGAAGGCATCCGTCCCATGACGCATTTCTTTTTGAAAAAGCTCAAAAAAGTTCACAAGCTCCCGGTGGCGACGACCATCCAACTGCAAAACAGAATCGGTGTTGTCAAACAGCTTACTTGAGACCTGAAGCTCTTCATTCCGTCCAAAAGGGTGAATAAAATCTTCCGAAAACCTCAGTAAATACCCGCCAAACGTCCTGCTTCGATCAAACTGAATGACTTGCCTTGGACTGACAAACAAAAACGCTCCGGGATGCACCGAAAAGGCGTGCAAATCAACCGTGAACCTACCCTCCCCTTTGTCAACGTACATGACCAAGTAACTTCCGGCTCTATGAACACTGAACGGATCAATCCCTCCGGCATAGTGCCCGCATGAAAGCGCATCTTCAATAGGGGTTAATTCAATAAGCATGCAAAACAGGTTTACAACAGGCAACGCGCCTATTCAACAGCAAAACTACCCCCAATCTTGAACGTACCAAATGACCACGGGGTAAATTGCAAACAATGCATCGTTAAATCAAACCCCACCTTTACGGTAGTAGGCCTTCAACCCCGATCCTGTTCCGGTTAGCCTAAATGCACTGTTTGCAAGTCGCTTCACGAGCTTCCAGAACCATTGAGTTTCGGTGCGCTGCCGCAGGCGTTCGTCGGGTGCCTCCTTTGAACCGATGCGGATTTCTGCCGACGGGGTTCGGCTACCTGCAATGCGCGATAGGCTAACGCCTTCTGACCAACTGCGCAGCTTTGAAAACCCTGCGTGCTTTGCGGCTGCATCCAATGTTCTACATGTGAAATAGCTCAGGTGCTCAGGGTAATTCAATACGTTGTACTGTACCCCCAGCCACCGACGTGCAAAGGCATTGAAGTTGGGCGTGGTGACGTACAACAATCCACCATCACGCAGATATCGGTGGAGCACCTTCAAATCACCTACCGGAGTGTTGACATGCTCCAACACCTCAAAAGAGGTCACAACATCGAAGCCTCCTTCCAATGCTGAAAACCCTTCAGGTGCTTTGCTTGGTGAACCCAAAGCACCGTGAACCATTGAAATACCCTTGGCTTCGCAAATGCCAACGGCCGCAGGTGAGAACTCATTGCCGAATACCTCCCAACCGCGTTCGCGGGCAACTCCCAAGAAGTGACCTGCTCCGCAACCCGTATCGAGTATTCGTCCGGTCAACCGATACCGTTCAAACTCATCAAGTAAAGTGTGGTAACGTTTCAAGGTAATCGGCGAGACCCAAGGATCTGAACTGTAACTGTAGGTCGAATAGAACGACGAAAGCTCTTCTTCGGTTGGAATGCGCTCTGCAAACACCATCTTACATGAACCGCATTTCACCAAATACTGTTCTTCGTAACCGCGAAGCACACCAAAATGCGCGCCTCCACAAGCAACGCACTGCTGATGCCGATGAAAAGATTGCTTAACCGCTGTTTCCACGCCGTGAAAATACAGTTTTATGACCGCCTTCAGTACCTTTGTGAATAAGCCCTTCACATGACCAATCGCCACTTCACTGCCAACGACGGCTTCAAGCTTCAACTCTATCAAGCATCCGTACCCAACCCGCACGCAACACTTGTCATTGCACACGGCATGGCCGAGCATGGCAAACGTTATGCCCGCTTCGCAGAGCATCTCAATTCCCTGCAAATCAACGTTGTTGTTCCCGACTTGCGCGGACATGGCGAAACAAGCAGAATCAATGGTACACGTGGCAGTTTTGGCACCGGCAAACGAAACCGTGTAATCGTAGACCTCGAAGAAATCGCTTCTGAAGTGCGCCGTGTGCACGGGTCAAAACACCCGGTCTTCTTGCTGGGTCACAGCATGGGCTCGATGCTGGCCATGCGCGTTGCTCAGCGTCAAAATGTGAAATTGAGCGGCTTGGTGCTTTCGGCTTTTCCGGTTCACCCCGGTGCGTTGGTCGTGGCAGGCAAACTGGTTGGCAACCTCCTTTCGGCCATTTACGGCAAAGACACGCCGAGCAAGTTCATGGATCAACTCACCTTTGGCAAGTTCACCAAAGGAATTGCTAACCGCAGAACCGACTTCGATTGGCTGTCGCGCGATGCCGCTGAAGTAGATGCCTACATCGCTGACCCAGATTGCGGTGAGGTTTTCACCAACAGCTTCTTCGGCGAGTTGGCTAGGCTTACCGATGATGCCCACAAACACCTCGTCGAGGTTGACCCCATTCTGCCGGTACTCTACATAGCCGGCGACGATGACCCCGTTGTTGGAAAGGCACCGGGCTTTCAAAAAAATGCTTCGAAAATGAAGGCCGCAATTCCGTTGCTTGAAACGCGACTATACGCCGGCGGACGACACGAACTCCTGAACGACACCTGCCGCGATGAAGTCATTGCCGACATTGCAGCATTTATTCTAAAGAGGTCATGAAGATGCTATTTAAAGCATTGGCGTGGCTGGCTCTCTTGGCCGGCCTCTATGTCGGAGCTGTGCTTGTGTACGCCACACTCACCGATTTCAATCCTCCAAAACAGCTTCAAGTCATCGCCCGTGGCGAAGCAAAAGCAACGCCTGATAGCAGCTTCACCTTCATCACATGGAACATCGGCTACAGCGGTCAAGGTGATCGGGCTGATTTCTTCTACGACGGTGGCAAACAGGTTCGAGCACCCCGCGAAGACGTTGAACACTACAAACAAGGCATCGCCGAGTTCTTCCGCAGCAACGCCACCACCGATGTGTTCTTCATTCAGGAAATCGACAGCATGGCCGATCGCAGCCAAAATTTCAACCAAATCGACTTCTATGGCCAGCATCTTCCTGACCACATGCGCGCATTTGCGATGAACTACAACGTGAAATTTGTCCCAATGCCTCTCCATAACCCTATGGGAGGTGTGGTATCCGGTTTGGCTACCTACAGCCGTTTGCCGGCCATCGACTTCGAACGGCATGCCTTCGATTCTCAATTCAGCTGGCCAACACGCATTTTCTTCCTTGACCGGTGCTTCCTGAGCCACCGCACGCCCCTGGAAAACGGAAAAGAACTGGTCGCCATCAATACGCACTGCTCTGCCTACGATACTTCAGGCACAATGGTGGCAGGCGAAATCGAACGCATCATGGCCTTCGCACAAGCCGAGTACGACAAAGGAAACTACGTTGTCATCGGAGGCGATTGGAACCAATGCCCGCCAAACTACACGCCCATCAATTCCAGCGGTGACTACAATGAATTCGTCCTCAGCGATGCTCAGCTACCTGCTGGTTTCAAATGGGTGGCTGACCCTAGCACTCCCACCAACCGCAAACTTGAAACGGTGTACTCCGAAAACTCATACACATCGGTTATCGATCACTTCGTGGTTTCACCCAACCTCGAGGTAGTGGAAGTTAAAACCATCGACCAGAAATTCGCGTGGAGCGACCACCAACCCGTGCGTTTAACGGTGCGCATTCGCTCATCCGCCGAAGGCGAAAACCTGACCCAAATCCCCTAAATCTTCTACCTTTACAGGTCTAAGAACACGCCATGGCAGTTGACCGCAATATTGAAATCGCCAAGCTCCAATCGGAAATCGGCAGCTACATCGGAATGGGCTCCAACAGCTTGATTTACAACTTCGAAGAACACGAAGGGAAGTTCATCTTGCACCTCATCACCGTGAACCCGCGCCACAACCAAAGCTTTCTCTACCACAGCTGCGACGGCTTGAGCAAATCTGACGCGCTCAAAAACATGCTCGACTACGTGCGCACTCACAAAGACCGTGAATCTTCGTACACGATTCAGTGGTCGGTTTCGGGTGACCCTGTACTGCACACCTCCTACTTCAGGGCCAAAAACGTGCTCTCAGCCCTTGATAAACTTTACTACGACCGCGACCCCAACACCATAACGGTCTTCTCTGTGATTCTGAACCCGATTTCATGACCAATGGGGTGAACGATACCTTTCGTACGCTCAACCGTTGTTCTGAAAGCCTTTACAAAGTCAAGGGCAGCAAGCATTTTGGCTACGCCTTTCCCGTCAGCAACGAAGAGGAAATTCGCTTCCACCTCGACGAACTCCGCAAACAGCACCATGCCGCTCGGCACCATTGCTATGCATGGCGACTGGGTGCCGACGGAAACCACTTCAGAGCCAATGACGATGGTGAGCCGTCAAACAGCGCCGGAAAACCCATCCTCGGACAATTGCAATCGTTCGACATTACCAATACCCTCGTTGTGGTGGTACGCTACTTTGGAGGCACCAAATTGGGCGTCGGCGGACTCATCGATGCCTACCGAACCGCAGCCCGCCAGGCCATCGAAGCCAATGAAATTACCGAAGAACTCGTCATGCACGAAGTCTCGGTTAGCTTTACCTACGAGCGCATGGGAGCCGTTATGAAGGTACTCAAAGACTTCAACCTCGAAATGCTGCAACACAGTTTCGGTGCCGATTGCTCGCTCTCCGTAGAAGTGCGTAAGTCGTTGGCACCTGCCGTGTCTGAGGCGCTCGAAAAGGCAGCAACATGGGGCGACTGAGCATGCCTTTCAACCGCCAAAACTGGCCCATTGGCTTTGTTTACGCCGCTCTGCTTGCCTTTGTCGCCTGGAATGGCCTGCCAGCACAGGTCATCTCATGGGATGTACTCGGTTATTACCTCATCCTCCCTCTCACCTTCATCTACAATGACCCGGGATTGGCCAATTCAGAGCCCTTCTTGGCGCTCGTCAATGGCTACGAAATCACCGATGCATTTTACCAGATGATTCAAACTCAGCCTGATCAATGGGTAATGAAATACCCACTCGGGTTGGCCGTGTTGTATGCCCCGTTCTTTGCCGTTGGACATTTAACCGCCATCGTAACAGGGGCGCCCACCGACGGTTTGTCAGCGCCGTACAACCTGGCCATGGCCATCGGAAGCCTGCTCTACTCGCTCATCGGTATCGCCTTCACGTTCAAGATTCTCGCGAAATACTTCAGCTTCAACACGGCAGCAAGCAGCCTCATTCTCACGCTCTTGGGCAGCAACTGGCTCATTACGCACGGCATCTCCATGATGATGCCGCACATTCCACTCTTCGCCCTAACGGCCGGTGTAGTCTGGCAAACGCCGCGCTGGATCGATCGACCTACTGCCGGAAATAGCATCGGTTTAGGCGCACTGCTCGGACTTGCAGTGCTCGCGCGGCCAACCGAAGCGTGGTTGGCGGTCGTTCCTTTTTTCTGGGGGATGGATGGATGGTCGGCCCTAAAAAACCGTTTGCAAACCCTCTTCGCGCGTCGGGTATCAGCCACCCTGCTGACCGCCGCCGTTGGGATAGCCATCGTTCTCCCCCAGTTGCTCTACTGGAAGTGGGCAACAGGAAGCTTTCTCTACACCGAATACGGAAATGCCGGTGAAGGACTCGACCTTCACAGTCCTCACCTCTCCGATTTCCTCTTCAGCTTCCGCAAAGGATGGTTCGTTTACACACCGCTTATGGCCATTTCTATGGCCGGTTTACCGGTGCTTTGGCGCAGTCACCGCAAACTGTTTTGGCCCACCGCGGTGTTTCTGGCCGGTGCCATTTACCTCGCCGCCTCATGGAGCACATGGTGGTATGCCGCATCGTTTTCGCAACGACCAATGGTGCAGGTTTTGCCGGTTATGGCCCTCCCACTGGCCGCTTTGATGCAATGGATGCATGCCAGAACGCGCACCGTATTCGCCATCGGATGCGCCATTCTTGGGTTAGTGTTTGCACTCAACCTGTTTCAAAGTTGGCAATTTGCAAAGGGCATCCTTCCCCCTGACCGCATCACTGCTGAATACTACGCAGCATCATTTTTGGCTACCTCTGCGCCCTCGAATGCGGACGACTTGCTTTTAATCAACAGAAGCATCGCTTCCGCACCGTCGCACCAGCCCAACAGCGAGCGCTACACCCCCTTGCAGCCGCTTGCTGTTGAATCGCCGCTTGACTTTGTGCAAAAACCCGGCGAACAGTTTTCCATCGCCATCCTTCCCGAATCTGAGGGAAACCACCACCGCATGTACGTCCATTTCGACCGCGTCACTTCGTCTGACCATGCTTTTTTGGTGTTGGATGGATGGATTAAGGTGCGCGACACCACTGCACTCAGCAGAAACACGGTAGTGGGCTCTGCATTTTACCGAAGTGCATCCTACGCCTACCATGCGCGTGCCCTCAATGAAGTGATTCTCGCCCCCATTGACACCGGTGTTTGGATGCCCTTTCGCTTCACCTACCTCACGCCTGAACTGCGGCGCAAAGATGACGTTGTGGCAATGTACTTTTGGAGACGCGACTCAGGAGAAATCCAACTTGCCAACATTGCCATCACACCTTTTGTAGAACGCACCTCCTTGCAAAGAACCAACCGCCCATGACGCTTTTATCTGTACTGATACCGGCTTACAACGAAGAGCGCACATTGAAACATCTGCTCGAAAAAGTCGTGGCCGTAAGTCTGCCCGATAACACTGCTCTTGAGCTGGTGATTGTCAACGATTGCTCCACCGATGCCACCGGAGACCGCATCGATGACTTCATTCACAGCCACCCTGCGGTGCGCTGCAAATGCTTCACCCAACCCGTCAACAAAGGCAAAGGTGCGGCCATTCGCAAGGCCATTGAACTTGCAAGCGGCGATTTCGTGATTGTGCAAGACGCCGATCTTGAGTACGACCCCAATGAATACGGCATTCTGCTCAAACCCATTATCGACGGCCATGCCGATGTGGTTTACGGTTCCCGGTTCATGGGCGGTTCGCCCCACCGCATCCTCTTCTTTTGGCACTCCATCGGCAACAAATTCTTGACAGCGCTCAGCAATGCGTTGACCAATCTCAACTTAACCGATATGGAAACCTGTTACAAACTCATGCGAGCCAGCATCGCCAAAGAGCTTGTACTCAAAGAAAATCGCTTCGGTTTTGAACCCGAACTCACCGCCAAACTGAGCCGCGTGAAGGGCATTCGCATTTATGAAGTCGGTATCTCGTACTATGGTCGCACCTACGAAGAAGGCAAGAAAATCGGTTGGCGCGATGGCTTCAGAGCAATTTGGTGCATCTTGAAATACAACCTCTGGAGCCGCTGAATCAGAGTCGCACCACCACGGTTTTACGGTTCACAAAGGCCAACATCCCGTCGCGGGCCAACTCGCGGCCTATCCCCGAAACTTTCACCCCTCCAAAAGGCAACTCCGGGTCGCTGTAGACGAGGTCATTGATAAAGACAGCGCCTTCGTTGAATGCTTTGGCATGCGCCAAAACACGATCAACCGACGACGAGAACACCGATACGCCCAACCCAAACCGGCTGGCATTGCTCAACGCAATGGCCGATTCAAAATGATCGAAGCGCGTAATCGCCGCAAGCGGACCGAAGCTTTCTTCATCAAATGCCGCCATTCCGGGTTCTACATCCACCAGAACGGTAGGTTGAAACAGTGCACCATTGCGTTCACCGCCTTTCACGCACCGGGCTCCGGCGTTTACCGAACGTTCGAACTGAGATTGCAGTTCATCGGCAAGGTCAACTCGGGCGAGCGGCCCCACAAAGGTGGCCGATGATGTAGGATCGCCAACGACCAGCTCATCCATCCTGTCCAAAAGAAGTGCCAAAAAATCGGCGTAAATCGCGTTATGAAGAAGTAGCCGTTTGGCTGCAATGCAGCTTTGACCCGAATTTAAAAATCGGGCCTTGATGAAGGCTTCAACAGCGTGGTTGAGGTCAGCGTCATGATCAACGATGAAGGCATTGTTACCGCCCAATTCAAGCACGACCGGTTTGATCGCCTTTCCTGCGGCGGCCGCAATCTGAGAGCCGGCGTATTCGCTCCCGGTTAAACTTACCCCGGCGATGCGGTAATCGGCTACCAACGAAGTGGCGCGATTTCCCGGAATGAAAAGCGCATCAAAAACTCCTTCGGGGAATCCGGCCTCTTTGAACAGCTCAACGGCTCCGGCTGCGCACAAACTCACATTTGACGCATGCTTGAGTATGGCTGTGTTGCCAGCGAGCAGCGTAGGAATTGCAAACCGATACACCTGCCAAAAAGGGAAGTTCCACGGCATAATGCCCAAAACAACGCCTATCGGATCGTGCTGAACAAACGCCTTCCGACCATCCGAACTCAGGTCTTCATTGGCCAACCATTCAGCAGCACGGTTACCGGCTATCCGGCAGAGGGAGGCGCATTTCAGCATCTCTGCTTTGCCTTGAACAACGGGCTTTCCCATTTCCAAGGCCATTTGAAAGGCCCATTTCGACGCTTGTTCAGTTGTAAGTTCACCAAGTCGCTGAACGCAGGCGATACGCTTTTCAAGCGGCGTTGCTCGCCAATGCTCAAAAGCCAAGCGAGCGCTTCGCAGCACTTCTTCAATGCGGTGGTCGCTGTCGGTTTGACGGCTTGCCAGCTTTTCGCCTGTATACGGGTTGGTGGAATGGAGCATGAAGCGAAGTTAACGCTTCGCTTTCTTTTTGTAAGGCTCATGGTTGGCCATGAGCTCTTCTTTCGACGGAAGCCGGCACTCAAGAATGCCCATTTCGATGTCGCGCACGATCGATTCAATATCGGCCTCATTGGCCTCGGCGTCGTAACGGTCTTTCAAATTGTGGCCAAACAAGCGGGCTACACCTTGCCACATGAAGGCCGAGAAGTTGCCCTTGAGATCTTGAATAAGGCCGTACGAAGTGTCGCCGGTTTGCCGATCGATTAACTTAATCAGCAACACACCTTCACTAACGGTCATGTTGCGCAGCTCGCCTTCAAATTGCGCTTTGAGCGCGTCTTCGGCATTTTGCAAGTACTTCTTTCGTTCGCGGTCGGTTTTGAGTGAAGCCAGTTCCTGGTCGTACTCGTGCATGAGTACACCGGCCGCGTACGCGTAAGGGTAAACCTTCACTACCTTTCGTTCAAGACGCTGGTATTTTCTGCGGTCACGCTCAGTCTTAAACTCGCGGGGCCCTGCAACAAACGCGGGGTCAAGTGTAACCAAAACGAGGGTATCGCCATCAACGATTTCAGTGAGGCAAACCATACCCGAAGGTGTGGAAACCTGCGCCTTAGCCGCTGTGGTCAGTACTGCAAATACGCAAATGAATAAGTAACGCATACCCATAGTCTAACGAAAGATACGGTTCTTTCTGTATACAGGTTCGCACAAAGCGTGCCAAAGGGTGTTAACCCCTTCGCAATTTCCAGTTCGAAACCCCTTCCGGGGCAGCCATTGTCGATGCTTCAGACTTGCTCTGTTCTACAAAAAGCAAGGCAGCAGCCGCAGCCAAACGCGCATCGTTTGCATCGAAGCGGTTAAGGTTTTCAGGCTTGAAATGCGTTTTTACAAAGCCTGTATCGAACTTACCGCTCTTAAAGGCTTCGTGGTTAATGGCGAACCTACCAAACGGAAGCGTGGTTTTAACCCCATTGATGCGGTAATCATCTATGGCACGCGTCATGCGTTCGATGGCGGCTGCGCGGTCAGCTGCGTGCACCACCAACTTGGCAATCATGGGGTCATAGTAGATCGGAATCTCCATGCCTTCTTCGTAGCCATCGTCAACGCGTATGCCGGCACCTTCAGGACGGCGGTAGGTTCTTAGCGTGCCAATGTCGGGGAGAAACTCGTTCTCAGGATCTTCGGCATACACCCTAAGCTCGAGGGCATGACCTTGAATGTGCAATTCTTCTTGCTTGAAACTGATGGCATGGCCTTGCGCAATGTTGATTTGCTCACGCACCAAATCAACACCTGTAATCATCTCCGTAACCGGATGTTCGACCTGCAAACGCGTATTCATTTCGAGGAAGTAATAGTTCATCCTTCCATCCAAAAGAAATTCAACCGTGCCGGCACCAACGTAGTTGCACGCACGAGCAACATCGCAGGCACTCTTGCCCATTTGTGCGCGCAGATCGGCAGTAAGTACGCTGCTTGGGGCTTCTTCAACTACCTTCTGGTGGCGGCGTTGAATGCTGCACTCACGTTCGAAGAGGTGAACCACGTTACCGTGGGTATCGGCCAGCACCTGCACCTCAATGTGGCGCGGCTGATCTACGTAACGTTCAACGAACACAGCACCATCACCGAATGAACTTTCGGCCTCTGAGATTGCGCGGCGCATTTGCTCTTCCAGTTCGCCTGGTTCCGCGACCACACGCATGCCTTTTCCACCGCCACCGGCAGAAGCCTTAATTAAAATCGGGAACCCAATTTCACGCGCTACAACAAGCGCTTCTTCGGGGTTTGAAATGGCCCCTTCGGTACCCGGAACCAACGGAATACCAAAATCTTTAACGGCCTCTTTTGCCGCCAACTTGCTGCCCATGACCTCCATGGCCTCAGGCGAAGGGCCGATCAGTTGTACACCGGCTGCCTTAAGTTTTCGGGCAAAATTGGCATTTTCTGACAAAAAGCCATAGCCAGGGTGCACAGCATCGGCTCCGGTTTGCAGGCAAGCATCAATGATTTTGTCGATTACCAAGTACGACGCCGATGAAGGCGACGCACCGATGTACACCGACTCGTCTGCAAAGCGCACAAAAGGTGCTGTGCGGTCGGCATCGGAGTACACAGCCACTGTTGCGATGCCCATCTCACGGGCGGTGCGCATCACGCGAAGGGCGATTTCTCCGCGGTTTGCAATGAGTATTTTATGAATTGGTTTCATGCTTTGTCAGATCGAATTCCGTAATGCTTTGACAATATGCGTTCAAACATCCGTCCGGGCAATACACTGTTGAGCAACAAACTTAGGCGTTGCATTGGAGTTGCTACACGGTAGCGCAGTTTAGGGTTTTGCATTGCAACAATGCGTGAAACAGCCTTGCCGATTACGGCAGTGTCTTGGGCGCTGCTCACCTCGGCATTGACCTGATCGAGCACCGACTGAAAACGCGGGTATACCGAATGATCGATTTCAGAGGCGTTCAATCGATTGCGGTTGATGTTTGTTTTGAAATCGCCCGGCTGGACAATTACTACGCGCACACCGTGAGGTCTCAGTTCCATGCTCAAAGCCTCGCTGATGCCTTCAACGGCAAATTTGCTCGAGCAATAGATGCCTCGGTATGGCAAACCAAATGCACCGCCAATGCTCGTGATGTTGATGATCATTCCTTTTACCGCGCGCAGATGTTGGCTTGCCACGCGGCACGTATTAAGCACTCCGAAGACATTGGTATCGAAGATAATTCGCGCTTCCTTGTCGGTAGTAGATTCAAGCGGACCGGCCATTCCCAAGCCTGCATTGTTGATGAGAACATCAAGGCGACCTTCCTCGGTAACGATCGAATCAATCGCCGATTGCACTGAGGCATGGTCAGTGACATCCATCTGCAAGAGGGTGAAAGGAAGGTGCGATGAAGGAGTTTTCTTTCGGCTGGTGGCGTAGACCACGTGCCCATCACCGGCGAGCCGGGCCGCAATGGCCTGGCCAATTCCGGACGAACCTCCGGTCACTAGGATAACTTTTGACATGCCGGTGCTTTGCGGGCAAAGATAGGTGTGCCGAGTTTACTGCCAAACCGCTTTGTGATAGGCGGCAATAGGGCAAAAAAAGTGTGGCAAGCTACTCACATCGCACCGCTACGACCGTTTACCCTTGCTTCCTTCCGGACCTGGGGGATTCAACAGGAGCTGGTCGTGTAAGACTTGCCACGCTGCAAAGATACAGCATTTTCATTGATTCAGCGAAAAAGGTTCATCGGGTACATACGCAGGGCACTCTGAGTAACGTTAGACTCAAGTAAACCTTTAATTATGTACGGATTAACATCTATGCGTTGCCGTGCTACCTACCTACCTAAAAATCGTTTACGTGTTCATGCACATCCTTTGAAGGCCTTCCTTTGGATGCCTTTTCTGTTGGGATGGATGGTCGATGACGGATTGACAGTCGAAAAACTCGACCTGCAAACGGCGCTTCGCCAAGGTGTTGTTCAGGCGGAGTTTACCTCCTCCGGAGGATCGTCGGCGAACTGTATGAGCGTCAAGCTTCGAAACAAAGGAAGCAAGTCGGTTGAGCTCACCATCCCCGCAGGGATTCAACTCGCCCATCCGGATGTGCAAGACATTCTTGTAACACGGGAAGAGGTGATTGCTCTGGCGCCGAATGCTCAAACAACGGCATCCTTGTACGGGTTTTGCCTCGAGCCCTCCAGCGACACGCCAGCGACCGGTGACCGGTTCACGCTGGTCAATAATCAAGCCCACGCCGACAAATGGAAGGCCTTGGCATCCATCCTATCCCAAAAAAACCTGTCGCCCGACGAAGAGCAATCGGTGGTTTGGGCATCGACCGAAGACTTCCCACTTGCAGGGCTGCGTGTAAACGAAGCTGCGCACCCCGATTTGGTCGAATGGCTCGAAGAAACCCGAGAAGAAGAACTGCCGTGTTACCGGCTCGATTATGGCGAACTGACCAACCGCAGGTTTGACCAGCAGCTCATCGAAGTAAGGGGAATTCTTCAGTATGCGGCCGAAGACGATTTTAGGAAAAGCACCTTGGTTGTGAAAGCACCCGACGGCGAAATTGTCATGACGGTATTTGACGGCGACCCAATTGAAGCCGGTACCTATTACCGTTTTCGCTTCAACATACGCGGAAGCATGCTTGCACGCGGTACTTACACCATGGTGTTGAGCAGCGGTGCTGAAGTGCTGAAAACCGTCGATATTGCTGTTTAGCGATTAGCGCGAACCCTCCCACTCGTAGTGGAACTGTGTCAGAAATGCTTCCATAAAGCGGTGCCGTTCGTTGGCAATTCGGCGCGCTGCCTCCGTGTGCATGCGGTCGCGAAGCAGAAGCAGTTTTTCGTGAAAGTGGTTGATGGTGGCACCGCTTGAACCCGCGTATGCAGTAAAGTTGTCGTGCAACACCGGAGGGTCATTGGGGTCGTAAAGCAAGCGGTTCCGTGATCCGCCGTAGGCGAATGCCCTGGCAACGCCAATGGCACCAATGGCATCGAGGCGGTCGGCGTCTTGCACGCAGGCCGCCTCAACGCTGCTCGCCGGCGTGGCCACCCCGGCACCTTTGAAGCTCACTTCGCGGATGATTTGCACCACATGTTGAACAACCGACTCATCAGCACCGTGCTGGCGCAGCAGTGCAGCCGCAGTTTGCGGACCGACCTCAAGATCACCACCGTGAAACTTATGGTCAGCGATATCGTGGAGCAGCGCCGCCAAGGCCGTTATGTCTTCGTCGGCCTCTTCTTCACGAGCAAGTCTCCGGGCCATGTTGATCACCCTTAGAATGTGCCACCAATCGTGTCCACTCCCTTCTTCTTTGAACTTGGCCTCCACGTGAGTGGCCAGCAATGGGTACATTTGTTTGGCAGTAGTGCTCATGCGTACGATTTTCACGAAGATATTCAGATAAATGCGTTGCACGGAAGAAAAAAAAGACGACATTTGCACTCCAATTTTCAATTCTAGCATTAATTAACCGGGTTTCGGACCCTTTTAAAACGATTAAGCATGGCGGTAAAAATTCGTCTCCAGCGCCACGGTAAGAAAGGCAAACCTTTCTTTCAAATTGTAGCAGCAGATTCACGTTCAAAGCGTGACGGTAAGTACATCGAGCGCATCGGTTCGTACAATCCGAACACCAATCCTGCGACCATTCTTTTGAACAACGACCGTGCATTGTACTGGCTGACCAACGGAGCAATTCCGAGCGACACAGCCCGTGCTATTCTCTCGTACAAAGGCGTTCTTTACATGAACCACCTTCGTAAAGGTGTTCTCAAAGGCGTAATGACACAAGAGGAAGCCGACAAGAAATTCAACCAATGGCTTGCTGAGAAAGATGCCAAGATTCAAGCCAAACGCGACAACTTGAGTGCTGCTGCTGAGAAAGACCTCGCAGACCGTTTTGCACGTGAGCGTGAAGTTCAGGAAGCCCGTGCGCGCGAATTGGCTGCTGCTTTTGCACCAGCCGTAGAAGAAGTTGCCGAAGAGGCCGCCGAAGAAGAAGTTTCGGTTGCTGAAGAAGCTCCGGCTACTGAAGAAGTTTCGGTTGCCGAAGAAGCTCCGGCTACTGAAGAAGTTTCGGTTGCTGAAGAAGCTCCGGTTGCTGAAGAAGCTCCGGTTGCTGAAGAAGCTCCGGTTGCTGAAGAAGCTCC
>DAITMF010000014.1:0-68474 GCA_036835325.1 Flavobacteriales bacterium | reverse complement strand
ATTGAAGATAAAGACATAAACATCCTGCTGGTTGACGACAATGACATCGACATTGTTGTCAATACCAAGCTTTTGCGCCTAGCCAATTTCAAAGGAGGCATACAGTCGTTCCACTCCGGAAACGAAGTCATTTCGTTCATCCGAAGCAATGCGGCAAACCTCGTTGAAAAGGTCAACGTGCTCTTGCTTGATATCCAAATGCCGGGCATCGACGGCTTCGAAACACTCCAGTTGTTCGAAGCATTCGACGACGACATCAAAAGCAAATTCCAGGTGTTTATGCTCTCGTCAAGCATTGATCGCAACGACATCATCCGGGCTGAAACCAACCCTACCATCCGCAAGGTGCTCGAAAAACCGCTCGACGTATACTTGTTGCGTCGACTCATCGAGCAATAAGCGACTGCACATCCGCATCCATCCATCCAAAAAATAAAAAAGAGGCGAAGCACATGCTCCGCCTCTTTTTGCATTCTAAGCGTCGCTTACGAAAAGTAACGGAAGTCTTGTCCGGCTTCAATGCGTTGCAGCGATGCGTAAATCAAACGAATCACGTTCTCAACGTCTTCTTTGTGCACCATCTCAACCGTTGTGTGCATGTAGCGAAGCGGCAATGAAATCAAGGCACTCGCCACACCCATGTTGCTGTAAGCGAACGAATCGGTATCGGTACCTGTACTGCGCGATGCGGCCGCACGTTGGAAACTGATTTTCTCTTCTTCCGCTGCGCGGATGATCGTACGCAACAGGTTGTTCTGTACCGCCGGTCCGTAGGTCAACACCGGTCCGCGGCCACAGGCCAAATCACCCTGTTCAATCTTATTGATCATCGGGGTTTGCGTGTCGTGGGTAACGTCGGTCACGATGGCCACATCGGGCTGAATGCGCTCTGCAATCATCTCGGCACCGCGCAAGCCGATTTCTTCCTGCACAGAATTGGTGATGTACAGGCCAAAGGGCAACTTCACTTTGTTCTCCTTCAACAAACGTGCCACCTCGGCAATCATAAAGCCGCCTGCACGATTGTCAAGCGCGCGACCAACGAAGTAGCGGTCGTTCAAGGTCATGAACTCGTCTTCAAACGTGACCACTGCCCCAACGTGTACGCCAAGCTTCTCCACCTCGTCTTTGCTCGTACAGCCGCAATCGAGGAAAATGTTTTTCAGCGATGGCGTTTCTTCTTTTCCGGCCACGCGGGTGTGAATGGCCGGCCAACCAAACACCGCCTTTACGAGGCCTTTGTCGGTGTGGATGTTCACGCGCTTCGACGGTGCGATCATGTGGTCACTGCCCCCGTTGCGGCGCACGTAAATCAATCCGTCGCTGGTGATGTAATTCACAAACCACGAAATCTCGTCGGCATGGGCCTCAATAACCACCTTGTAGGGCGCATCAGGATTCACGATGCCCACCACCGAGCCGTAGGTGTCGATCCAGTAATCGTCGATGTACGGACGAATGTAATCGAGCCACAGTTTTTGGCCTTCCTGTTCAAAACCGGTGGGCGACGCATTGTTGATGTACTGCTCAAAAAAGGTGAGCGATTTCTTGGTGAAGAGTGATTTCTTAGCCATGAGCTTCTTCCTGAGGGTTTTCGTTTCGTTGCAGTTTAACCGATTTGGCCGCATTGCGTTCAATGTGGTGGCCCGGACGGCTCCATTTTATTCTTTTTTCGCCTTCGGCGGATGAGCGGTAGCGTTCGTTCACGACGGGTTGCTCGCCTTTGCTGTAAGGTTTCATCGGCGTAATGCCCAAAACCTTGAACAATTCCATGTCGCGGTTGATGTCGGGGTTCGGAGTCGTCAGCAGCTTGTCGCCCGCAAAAATAGAGCCCGCACCTGCCAAGAAGCAAAGTGCCTGGCCTTCATCGCTCATTTCGGTGCGACCGGCCGACAAACGCACCACCGAAGTCGGCAACACAATGCGCGTTACCGCAATCATGCGCACCATTTCCCAAATGGAAATCGGTGCCTGATCTTCAAGTGGAGTGCCTTCAACGGCCACCAGCGCGTTAATCGGAACGCTTTCGGGTGGCGTTTCCATGGCCGCATACGTGGCAAGCATGGCGCAGCGGTCTTCGGCGCTTTCACCCATTCCGATAATGCCGCCCGAACATACCGTCAACCCGGTTTTGCGCACGTTGGCGATGGTTTGGAGTCGGTCGCCGTACCCACGTGTGGAAATGATTTCTTGGTAGTATTCTTCTGAACTGTCGAGGTTGTGGTTGTAGGCGTACAATCCGGCATCGGCCAATCGCTGGGCTTGCTTTTCAGTGAGCATGCCCAAGGTGGCGCACACCTCCAACCCGGTTTCGTTTACCGTACGCACCATTTCAAGCACGTGGTCAAACTCCTTGTCGTCGCGCACGTTTCGCCACGCCGCGCCCAAACACAAGCGCGATGAACCTCCGGCCTTGGCGCGCAGCGCCTGTGCCTTCACTTGGTAGAGATCCATCAATCCTTCGGCTTCAACGCCGGTGTGGTAGCGCGCCGCTTGCGGACAGTACCCGCAGTCTTCCGGACAGCCACCGGTTTTGATGGAAAGCAAGGTGCTCACCTGAACTTCATTGATGGTATGGTGCTTGGCATGAACCTGCGCCGCTTCGTTGATCAATTCAATGAGCGGACGGTTGTACAGCTCAAGTATGGTCGCAGTGTTCCACTGCGTATGCGTGGCATTCATAGGGCATTCTTACGTCGCAAGGATAGGGAATAATCGGTCTTATTTGCCCGCGTTCACGCGTTCTTGCTCAACAATTGGGGCGATTTTTCCACCGTTGAAAACATGAGCAATGCGGTCAACAGCGTAATCAATCTCGGCTTTCGTCGTAAAGCGACTGAACGAAAAGCGCAGACTTGCTCGGCCGGGTTCAATGGCACGAATGCCTTCAAGCACGTGTGAGCCGCGCGAAGCACCCGATGAACAGGCGCTGCCTCCTGAACAGGCGACACCCTCCAAGTCAAGCAAGAAGAGCATCATGCCGCTGTTTGGGTTTGGTGGGAAGTTCACGTTCAACACCGTGTACAAACTGTCATGACGTGCCGAGGCTCCATTGAAGGCAATACCGTGAATGCGCTCCGTGAGCCGGCTGACCATGTAACTCTTCAGCTCGCCAACATGCTTTTGGTGGGCCTCCAAGCCTTCGTAGGCCAAGTCAAGGGCTTTGGCCAAGCCCACAATGCCGTAGAGGTTCTCGGTGCCGCCGCGCAACGCTCGTTCTTGACCGCCGCCGGTGATCAATCCGTTGATTTTCAACGAACGGTTGATGTACAAAAAGCCTATGCCCTTTGGTCCGTGCAGCTTGTGCGCTGCACAGGTCAAGAAATGGATGTGCAGCTTCGATAAATCAAAAGCGTAATGCCCCATGGTTTGCACCGTGTCGCTGTGGAAAATGGCACCCGCCTGTTTGCACAATTCGCCAACCTGGTCCAATGGAAGCAAGTTGCCAATCTCGTTGTTGGCGTGCATCAACGAAACAAACGACTTATCAGGCGTATTAAGCAGCTCTGCAAGGTGCTGCAAGTCAACACTGCCGTCATCGGTTAAGCGCACAAGGCTCAAACGCACGTTGCTTTCAGCTGCAATCTTCTCAGCTGTTTTGATCACCGCACTGTGCTCAATGGCACTTGTAATAATGTGGGTGCATGCCAAATCGTGCACGGCAGCGTGCAAGGCCAGGTTGTCGGCCTCGGTACCGCCTGAGGTAAAGCAAATCTCAGCCGGTGTACAGCTCAGGTGCTTGGCGATGGTACGCCGCGACGTTTCAATGGCCGTTTTGGTCTTGCGTCCAAAACTGTGCGATGACGATGGATTGCCGAAGTAATCGGTCATGTAGGGCATCATGGCCTCAAGCACCCGCTTATCGAGCGGCGTTGTTGCGGCATTGTCGAGGTATACGTGTTGACGAGCTTCCATTACTGTGCGCGTTCGGTCAATTCTTCAATAAAACGGTTGGCCAGTTCGTTGGCGGCTTCTGCACTGGGGGCTTCGGTGTAAATGCGCACGATGGGCTCAGTATTCGACTTGCGTAAATGCACCCAACGGTCGGCAAAGTCAATCTTCACACCGTCAACGGTGGTCACTTGCTCACTCACATAGGCAGCTGCCATTTCAGCCAACAAACCATCCACATCCATCCCCGCCTCCAAATCAACCTTCTTTTTGGCCATGAAGTACGATGGATACGAAGCCCGCAATTCAGAGGCCTTTTTGCCGCTTTTGGCCAAATGCGTCAAGAACAACCCAATGCCAACCAAGGCATCGCGGCCGAAATGCGATTCAGGGTAGATGATTCCACCATTGCCCTCACCGCCAATTACGGCATTGGTGGCTTTCATGGCCTCCACTACGTTTACCTCACCCACCGCCGATGCGGTGTAGCGCTGGCCGTGGCCTTCGGTAACATCGCGCAACGCTCGAGTTGATGAAAGGTTGCTCACCGTAGATCCGGGTGTGTGCGTGAGCACATAATCGCTCACAGCCACCAAGGTGTATTCTTCGCCAAACATGGTGCCGTCTTCGCACACCAAGGCCAATCGGTCAACGTCAGGGTCAACACTAATGCCCAAATCGGCTGAGGTTTCAACAATTAAGGCCGAAAGCTCAGTGAGGTGCTCGGGCAATGGTTCAGGATTGTGCGGAAAATGGCCCGTTGGCTCACAGTACAATTTGTGTACAGTTTCAACACCAAGTGCTTCGAGCAAGGCCGGAATAAAGGTGCCTCCCGTTGAATTCACGGCGTCGACGGCAATTTTCATTTTCGCTGCGCGGATGGCCTCTACATCAACGAGTGGTAGAGCCAACACCGCATCAATGTGCTTTTGCAACCACGAAGCGTCGGCAGTGCGTGTACCAAGTTTCTCAACCGGAGCAAACTGTACCTCATTGCCTTCGGCAAGCTCCAGCACACGGGCCCCGTCAGCCGCCGAGATGAACTCCCCCTTCTCGTTGAGCAGCTTTAATGCATTCCATTGCGTCGGATTGTGGCTTGCCGTGAGAATGATTCCTCCATGAGCCCCTGTGTGCGCTACGGCCAACTCAACGGTTGGCGTGGTGCTTAGCCCCAAGTCGAGCACATCAATGCCCATGCTTTGCAAGGTCGACGCGCAAAGGTTGGCAACGACTTCACCCGAGATGCGGGCATCGCGCCCAATGACGACTTTCAATCGTTTGTTCGGGTGACGTTCGGCTGTAAATGCTGCGTAGGCTGACGTGAACTTCACCACGTCGGTTGGCGTGAGGGCCTCCCCTGCACGTCCACCAATCGTCCCACGAATTCCCGAGATTGATTTTATAAGTGTCATGTATCGCGCTTGCAGATTTCGATTCGTTTGCCCGAAGGCTACACAAAGGTAGCAAAACGGGCAAGGTGTGAGCGGAGCAGCCCGTTCACATCCATCCATAAAAATCCAAGAATCAGGCGAAGTATGCAGTGAGAATCAACAAAGTGTAGCGCTGACAATTGTCAATAATCTGTTGACGAATTGTTGTAACATTGCAGTCGTTTTAACCACCTCGCTGAGGACTTAAATACATCAACCTTTATTCCAATTAGCTATGAAGCGCATTTCCCTCGCTCTCTTGGGCCTTGTTATGGCGTTCAGTGTGAACGCGCAAGACCAGCCGCTGCCTGCCGATCAGGTGGTCAAATCGCTCACCGACAACGGTAGCATTGCCGATACCACTGCTTGGTTCACCGGCGGTACCACCGCCTTGAACTTCAGCCAAGTCTACCTTCAAAACTGGGCTGCGGGTGGTCAAAGCTCAATCTCAGGAACCGCACTTGTACAGCTTTTCGCGAACTACAAACGCAACAACATATCATGGGACAATACCCTTGACCTTGCTTACGGTTTGCTTCGTCAAGGCGATGAAGGCATCCTCATCAAAACCGATGACCGCGTTGACTTTACCAGTAAGTACGGACAAAAAGCTTCTGAAAAATGGTACTACAGCGGCTTGGTGAACTTCCGTACCCAGTTCGCGCCCGGTTACGGCATTGCCAACGGCATACCCGACCAAAGCAACATCATTTCTGACCTGCTTGCACCGGCTTACACCCTTGTGGCCTTGGGTATGGATTACAAGCCAAACAGCAAATTCACCGCATTCATTTCTCCGGCAACATACAAGTTGACCGTGGTTATGAACGATTCACTTTCTTCAATCGGTGCTTTTGGTGTAACTCCCGGTGAAAACCTCCGCTCTGAAATCGGTGGTTACGTACGCATGGGCTACACCAACGAAATCGTTGAGAACGTTTCGTTGACGACCCGCATCGACCTCTTCAGCAACTACATCAACAATCCACAAAACATCGACATCAACTGGGAAATGCTCATCTCAATGAAAATCAACGAGTTCATGAGCGCGACCATCACCACGCAGTTGCTGTACGATGACGATGTAACCCTTCAGAAGAAAGACCCAATTTTCAATGAAGACGGAGTTGAAATCGACAGCGGGCGCGGGCCTGGCGTGCAGTTCAAAGAAGTGCTCGGCATCGGCTTCAGCTACAAGTTCTGATTTCAGCCAATCGCATTGAAGGGTAGCCTACGGCTGCCCTTTTTTTATGCCTCAATTTTTGGGGATTGGATGGATGGATGCTTGCGCGCCCAAAACAGCCCTCCTGCCCCAACCAAGCCAATGGCAACACACAGCAAGTAGGCGTTGGGAATGTTGGATACATCTCCGCCATAGATCCACCCTGATACGACAGCGCCCAAACCAATGCCAATTTCAAGCGACATCAACATGGTTCCGAGTGCAAGCGCGGTCTTGCCCTCACGGGCGAAGTCTACCGTCCATGCAAAAATGGTCGGCATGTTGATGCCGATGCTCAAACCGTACAGCACGCCACCAATGGATGCCACCAACGCATTTTCGGCACTCGCAATCACAGCCATGCCAATGGCAAGCAAGACCATGCCAACAATCAGCGGCGTGATGCGTCCATACCGATCAGAGGCCTTCCCGGCCAATACCCGTGCTGCAATCGAACTCACAACAATGGTGGCATTGAATGAGCCGCGGTAGGTGTAGCCCAAATCGCCGACAAAATCAGGTGAAACGGTCAAAAACACCCCAAAGGCAAAGGCGACAGGCAACAGGGTTACAGCCGCCGGCCAACTCACAAAATCAACCCGCTTGCCATTGAAAACATTAAAATCATTGGCTTCAATGGCCGCCGGATGTGGCAGCGTTTCTTTCAATCGAGTGGAAAGTATAAATGCAACGATTCCGAAGCATCCTGAAGTGATGAACAGGGCGTCGTACCCTGCATGAACACGCACAAACGACCCAATGATGGGCCCGAGGGCCATGCCAACATTTCCTGCAACGCCCAGGTACCCCATGGCTTCACCCCTTCGCGAGATGTGCACCATGTCAGAAAGCAGCGCAGTAGTTCCTGTCGGCCTAAAACCGGTGCTGATTCCGTGCACAAAGCGCACCAACAAGAAGGTCCACACCGTGGCGGCCGCCAAGTACGCAAACCCACACACTGCTGAAACCGCGGTGCCAATCAAAATCACCTTCAAACGGCCTTTTTCATCGGCCATTCGGCTGCTGACCAAGCGCGAAAAAAAGGCATTCAAGGTGAACAAGCCTACAATGAGACCGATGTACTCTTCGCCGCCCATTGACTTGAGGTAGCCGGGAAGCTCAGGCAAAAGCATGGCAAAACCGCTCATGAAGAACACCGTTCCTGAGCTCAATAACCAAAAAGCAGGTGTAAATAAGGGGTAGCGCACGTTGGGTAAAGGTAGACCAATTCGTGTGCTCGGTGAATAATCTACTTCAATTTGGGCACGAATACCTCAACCTTGTCACCGGGCATTACACGTGAGCCTTTTTCAACCCAACCCACCAATCCGCGGCGGCCCTTTGCAGCCTCTTGAAAAGGCTTGCCCGGTATCTCAATGCCCGCTTTCAGCATGGCGTCGTTGGGGATTCGGCACGGGGCATTCTCTTCGTAAACAACCAACGTCGCCTGGTGCGGCGGTTTACCGATGCGTATGCGCGAGAGCGACGGCAACTTGGTCAAATCGGGTATGCCTTTGAACACAAAGTTGGCCCCAATAAATTCTGGTTTGACCGAATCAAGGCCCATATCGCGTGCAATGAGGGCCATTTCTTCCTCGCTCAGAGCCGACCACTGCCGGTGGTTGGCTATGGGAGTGCCCTTTGGGTAGAGTGGCGTTTCACGCACCCCTGACGATTTGTGAAAACCCGAGTGACGATCACCGGGAATTCCCGCCAATGTCAACGACAGACGATCAGCCTGCTCGGTGATAAATTCCTTTCCCTTGGTCCGCAAGGTGGCAACCAATACCCCCTCAAACGGAAGTCGCTCGAACTTCATTCCCACAAAGATGCTAAATTTACGGTGTGCCAACCACCTTTACATATCCGGCCAAGATAATCATCGCCTGGGGCGAGGCCATTTCAGGCAATGCGAAAATCCGTGAATGGCTTATGGCCAACGGCTATCCTGAGCTCGGCCTATTCGTGCATGCCCTCTACAACCAAGACGGCGCGCGAGAATGGCTGATTAAAAACGGCTTTCCGCATCTGATGGCGCTCATCAACGCAGCCGAAGGAAACAAACAAGCAATGACCTGGCTCGAAAAAGGCCAGTTTACCTTGCTGGCTTTGATTGCCCAAGCAGCCGACAACGACGACGACGCACTTTTCAAACTGGGCGTTATGCCTGAAAAAGAGTGGTTCATCATTGCGCAGAAAATCAGAATTGTCAAAAATCAAATCGAGTACGACAACAATGATGTGCACCGCATCTCACGCGATTGATCAGCGAGGCAGGTAGGTCAAACTGCTGAGTTTCGACGGGTCGAGCACGTCGTTCGCGATTTCAAGGAGTTCTTCGGCTGAAACGGCTTCAATCGATTTGTACACCTCCTCGAGCGTATCTACGCGGTTGTACATGAGGTAGCTTTTGCCCAAGGCCAGCATGGTGCCTGAGCCGCTCTCCTGCCCCAGTGCGATTTGGCCTATCAACTGCTGCTTGGCCATGTGCAATTGTGCCGTACCCAACTTGTTTTCGCGGAGACGGCGCAACTCGGCATCCACCAAACGACGCGCTTTGTTGAACAAACGTAAATCAGTACCGAGGTAAATGTGAAACATCCCGGTGTCGCTGTAGGGCTGGTAGCCTGATTCAATGTTGTACGCGATGCCGTGCCGCTCGCGGATGTGCAGGTTCAATCGGCTGTTCATCGCCGGACCTCCAAGGAGGTTGTTGAGCAAAACGAGCCCGGTTTTGTGCTTGTGATCGGCCGAATAGGCCAAACCTCCCAAAATGTAGTGCACTTGAAAGGTTTCGCGGTTGACCTCCTTGTTTTGGGGAGTGTAACCGGCGAAGGGCTGACGCTGGTCGTCCATCCCCGCAAGGGGAAGCTCTCCAAAATACTTCTCGCACAAACGGCGCACTTTTTCAGGCGAGGCTGGTCCCGACGAACTCACCACCATACGGTCAGTGCGGTAACGACGGCCAACAAACTCGAAGATTTTATCACGGCTCATGCCGCGCACACTGTCAACGGTGCCGAGAATGTTGCGGCCAATGGGGTGACCATCAAACACCAATTCTTCGAAATCGTCAAGGATCATTTCATCGGGCGCATCGAGGTACGAGTTGATTTCGTCAACGATGACATCGCGCTCTTTGGCGATTTCCTTCTCTGGAAACACTGAATGAAAGCAGATATCGCCAATGAGTTCAAGGGCACGATCGAGGTGTTTTCCAAGAAACGATGCGTAGACCCAGGTTTCTTCCTTAGTGGTGTAAGCATTGATCTCGCCGCCAACGCTGTCGAGCCGACTTAAGATGTGGTAGGTTTTACGCCGTTCAGTGCCTTTAAATATGCAATGCTCGATGAAGTGGGCCAAACCTTGTTGATCATCGCGTTCATCGCGTGAACCGGCATTGATGACAATGCCGCAATGGCCAACCTCACCGCTTGTTTGACGGTGGATTACGCGCAATCCGTTGCTCAGCTCAAAGGTGGTGAATTCCATTAGGGGTGCAAAGATACGGGATGTTGACCACTGACCGATGCCACATAAAAAAACCGTCTCGGGGAGGTGAGACGGTTTAGGAAAAGTTGTGGAGTTAGCTGAGTAATTTCCTCTTCACACTACAAATTTAGCGGGTTTGTAGCCGGGCACAATCTTGAAACGATTGGTTGGTTGTTTTGATTGAGCAGTTGGATGGATGGGGATGGCCGTTATCAAAACACCAGCAGTGCCAATGCGAAGATGCAAGCAGCCACCAGCATCATGGCCACGGTGTACGGTGCAATGGCCCTGGCGTTCAAACCGGTGATGCCAAGCAAAGGAAGCGCCCAAAAAGGCTGCAGCATATTGGTGAGCTGGTCGCCGTAGGCCATGGCGAGGATGGCTTTTTCAAGAGGAAGATTGAGTTCAAGGGCTGCCTGAACAATCAGCGGGCCCTGTATCGCCCATTGGCCGCCGCCTGATGGGACGAAAATATTCAGCAGACCGCTCGAGAAAAAGGTGAATAGCGGATAGGTCACCGCGTTGCTTTCTCCAATGAGCCATGCCGAAAGTACACTGCCCAATCCGCTTCCTGAAATCAGTCCCATGATGCCAAAGTAAAGCGGGAATTGTATCAGAATGCCCGCTGTTCCTCCTATGGCCTCGGTGAGGGCGTTCAGGAAGCGAAAAATGCTTCCATGCGCAATGAAGCAGAGGCCAAACAGCAAAAGGTTGATCCAGTCAGGGGTCATAAACCCGAGGCCTGCTGCATTGGGATGACTGGCCGCTCGGTACACCGCCATGCCGGCAAATACCAATCCGGCGATGTAGGCCATAACGCGGCTATGATCGAGCCGCTCGGCGCCAACGACCTCCTCAGCGACGGGCGGCGTATCAAAGCCGCTATCGATGCGAAGTTTGTTGGCGGGCACGCGTCTCCCCATCCATCCCATAAAAAAAGAAACAGCGACAAACACCGCCACTGTCACGGTTAGGTTCATGGCGCTGAACACGGTGGTTGCCGGCAAGATTTGGTTTGGTATGCCCTCTACCCCGCTACCTGCAAGCAAGGCTTCAAGGTGACCCGGTTCGGCGGCTTTGATGGTGGCTGAGCCGCTGAATCCGCCGTGCCAAACCATCATGCCCGAATAGCCGGCTGCGCCCACGAGCGGGTAATTGATAGCGACCCCTTTGCGCGATGCCATTTCGCCCACTTTTCGGGCCAAGATGGCACCAAAAATCAATCCAAAACCCCAATTCAGCCACCCTGTAGCCATGGTGATTAGGCTCACCCAGAAGGCCGCTTGAGCAGTCGAATGACTAAACCGTGAGGCCAATCCATCCATAAATCGTCCAACAGGCTTGGAAAGGGCGAGCATGTGGCCCAATGCAAGCATGAGCATGGCCTGAACAGCGAAGGCCATGAGGGGTTGATTCCAAAGGCCTTTTTCCCATACATCGAGCAGCGAGATGCAGCGTTCAGCGGCACTGCCGTCAAGCTTGCCCCAAAAAAAAGCCATGGCGAACGCCACGGCAGTTAGGAGAAGTGCGATGGTCAAGGGCGCCGGCAAAAGCAAGCGGAGTGCATCCACGAAACGGTCAGCGCGCCCTTTCATCGGTCACATCAGAACGGAAGATCGTCGTCGGCAGCATCACCCGGGTCGTAAATCTCGGGTGGCGTTGGCGCCTTGGCGTTGGCCGGTGGCTGTGGTGCACTCTGGCTCGCACCGCCGGCGGCGGGAGCAGCTCCAACTTGCTCAACGCGCCAAGCGCTGAGGTTGATGAAGAAGCGGTCTTGCCACTCACGACCGCGGATGTCGAAACTCACCTTGATCGGGTCACCAATTTTAAACGCGTCAATCAACGACGTTTTGTCTTTGATGAGCTCAAAAGGAATAAACTGTGGGTATTGTTCATCGGTTTTAACAATGAATTCACGTTTGGTGAAGTCGTTCTTGATGGTTTGTACATCGCCGATTTTATGTACACGGCCTTGGAGTTCGAAGCTCATGGTGCGGTTGTTGTGTGTCTGTATATAGGGATGGGCAATTTAGCACTATCCGTTGTTAAATGCGAGGAGAGTTTTCCACGCTTCGTCCACCTTTCCGGCATCAAGAAGCTCCGCAGCCATGCGGTGGAGGGCATTCTCCAATGTGGCCGGTTCGTCTTCATGGGCCATAAAGACATCGGCAAGTTCAATCAGTTTGTGCTCGTTGACGGTGGTTTCATCGGGCAACGACTCAACATTGCCCAATTGGCCCAAGTGATTTCCGGTAAGGATTTTGCTGTAGCGTATATCGGAGGGGATGGCATCCACCCCGATGCCCATCCGCGCGAGCGGCTTGGCCACTTCAAAGAGGGCTTCGCTGTGCGCGCGGACGTAGTAATTGCCTCCGCAGCGACCGACCAGGTCAATCAGTGCAGGGTCAACCTTTCCTTCTGCATCGATTAAGCTTTCGCGGATGTGGATTTTTACGATTTCACAAATAATCAGGTTGCCCGCACCACCGGATGTACCGAGGGCGACAACCTCCTTCACTTTGCATTCAAATTGTACCGGCGACTCAGCCACCCGGAAGGGCTTCACCACATCGGATGCCAGCGCGGTTAAACCTGCCTTCTCAAACTCGTTTACGCCTTCAGGGTATTCTGTACTGGCCAACGAACACTGCTGAACCAAGGCATAGTCGACCATATTGATGACCACCTCAGGCACCCTGAGCACGTTTTCATGAGTGTGTTTGGTTGTGGCATCGCGGCCGCGGCGCGCCGGAGAAAAAATCAGCACCGGCGGATTGGCTGAAAAGACGTTGAAGTAGCTGAAGGGCGCCAAGTTCGGCCTTCCCTGTTCATCGATGGTGCTTGCGAAGGCGATTGGTCGCGGTGCCACGGTGCTGAGAAGGTACCCATGCAATTCGGCCACGGAAATGGCCGCTGGGTCAATCGTTTTCATGCGTTCTAACATGCCACAAAGGTAATTAATCGCAGTCCCTTCAGCGCGCACTCTGCCCAACCGTTTTACCGGTGTGGGTGATTTCTTTACGCATGTGGGTAGCCCTCGACATCGGACAATGAATCGAGCACTTTCTGCTCAAGACTGCGCTTGAACGCGGCAATGCGCTCAAGCAAGGGAGCATCGCCCGTTGCGAGCATTTGCGCAGCCAAGATGCCGGCGTTTCGCGCGCCGTTAAGCGCTACGGTCGCCACAGGAACACCCGATGGCATTTGCAAAATCGACAATACCGAATCCCATCCATCAATGGAATTGCTTGATTTCACGGGTACGCCGATCACTGGTAAGGGCGTTACCGAAGCGGTCATCCCGGGCAGGTGTGCCGCGCCTCCGGCGCCGGCAATGATGACGCGAATTCCGCGTGCCGATGCGCTTTGAGCATACTCAACCATGCGCAATGGCGTTCGGTGCGCCGAAACAACGGTGATTTCGTAGGCCACACCGAGCTCAGCGAGTACATCGGCTGCTTCTTTCATAACAGGCAGGTCAGACTTGCTGCCCATGATTATACCTACACGTGCGTTGTTCATGAGGGAATTGTTTGCGGCAAAGTTCGCAATTTCAGATGAGCATTCCGGCTATGGCTGCAGTGTACAAGCATGCCAGCGTTCCTCCAATGAGCGCGCGGACGCCAAGGGCAGAGAGCAAACCTTTTCGATCGGGAATCAGTGACCCAATGCCTCCGATTTGGATGCCGATGGAGGCGAAGTTGGCAAATCCACACAAAATGTACGTGGCGATGATTACGGACTTGGTTTCTCCAAAAGTGCCCGCTGCTTGCATTTTACCAAGTGTAGCATAGGCGTAGAACTCATTGAGAATGGTTTTTTCACCCAAGAGCTGTCCGACCATCAAAGCATCTTCGCCGCTCACACCAATCAGCCAAGCAATTGGTGCACCCAGGTAACCCACAATGAACTCAAATGAGAACTTGTCATACGGAGTGTTTGCGGCGATCCATTCGTTGAGGCCGATGGGGCCGGCCAATTTAAAAATGATGTAGTTGCCGAAGTAAATCAACGCCGTAAAGACGAGCAGCATGGCGCCCACATTCACGGCCAAGCGCAAGCCGTCGCTCGTCCCGTTCGCTATGGCCTCCAGCGCATTGTCAGCACCTCGACCTCCAGCCAGTTTCATCTCCTCGTTGATTTTTTCCGTTTCCGGGATGAGGATTTTTGCCGCGGCAATCGCAGCCGGAGCCGACATAATCGAGGCGGCCAAGAGGTGCTTTGCAAAGAGTTCCTGTTGAGCCGGGTCACCACCTCCGAGGAACTGGACGTACGACGCCAGCACGCCACCTGCGATGGTGGCCATGCCGCCGGTCATTAAGCACATCATTTCAGACTTGGTCATCCCTCCCAAAAACGGTCTCACAAGGAGCGGTGCTTCGGTTTGTCCGAGGAAAACATTGCCCGCAGCAGCGAGGCTTTCCGAGCCGCTCAAACGCAGGGTTTTCTTCATCAGCCACGCAAAACCCCAAACCACTTTTTGCAAGATGCCGTAGTAGTACATGAGGGCCGAAAGGGCGCTAAAGAAGACAATGGTTGGCAGAATGCGGAAAGCGAAATTGAAAAGTCCCGGATGAACTTTTCCCTCGAGCGCCCAACTGCTAAAGAGAAAGTCGCTACCGAAGTCAGTGAACGAAATCACCTTGACAAACGCACGTGCGATGAAGCTGAAGGCTTGGTCAACGCCGGGGGTTTTTAAAATCAGCACGGCCAATAAAACTTGCAAAACAAAGGCACCTCCCACGGTGCGCCAATTGATTGCCTTGCGTTTTGAGCTCAAAGCGTAGGCCAGAGCGGTGAGAAGAAGAATACCTAAAAGTGCGCGCATGGAGTTTATTAAGGTCTCAGGTGGCGGAAATTTACAAATTCACGCTCACTGCACCTTATTTTTTCTTCCGCTTGCTAATTTCGTCACGAAGCTCCGACGCCCGCTCGTAGTCTTCTTGTTCAATGGCGCGGTCAAGCTCCTGCTCTAGCTCTTCAACGCTCAATGCCGATGAACGTCCCAAGTCTTCTTCAACGTCAAAATCGTCGTCATCCATTGATTCTTCGCGAAGCTCTTGCTCGTTGACACCTGCAGTGTCAAGGATGAAATCGTAACAGAAAATCGGACATTTAAACCGAACCGCGAGGGCCACAGCATCTGAAGTGCGTGAATCAATCTCGGCCTTCTTGCCGTCTTGTGAGGTGATGACTTTGGCGAAGAAAATGCCTTCAATCAAATTGTAGATGATGATTTCGTCTACCTGAATCGCGTAGGCATGCGCGAAACTCTTGAAAAGATCATGGGTAAGCGGCCGGCTTGGCGTCATGCTTTCCAACTCAATGGCAATGGCTTGGGCCTCGTTTCCTCCTATAACGATAGGAAGTTTGCGCTTACCGTTCTTTTCGTTCAATACCAAAGCGTACGCACCATGCGCTGACCCGCTGGGCTTGATATCGGCGATTTCTAGGGCGATTTTCTTCATACCAAAGAAGAGGGAAGCACAAAGGCTTCCCAAATTCTCTGCAAAGATACATTATTTCATTGAGCGGCCTGCGGTCAATGCGCTTTGAACGCTTTGGCTGCTGCAATCAGTTTAGGCACAACCTCAAAGGCGTCGCCAACAATACCGTAATCGGCAGCCTTAAAGAACGGTGCCTCAGGATCTTTGTTCACCACCACAATCACCTTGCTTTGGTTTACACCTGCCAGGTGCTGGATGGCGCCTGAAATGCCGACAGCAATGTAAAGGTTCGGACGAATCGCAATGCCCGTTTGACCCACGTGTTCGTGGTGAGGACGCCATCCGATGTCTGAGACCGGACGAGAACACGCAGTAGCCGCGCCCAACTCGCGGGCCAACTCTTCGATGATTCCCCAATGCTCAGGGCCCTTCAATCCGCGACCGGCGCTTACCACCAAGTCGGCCTCGGGTAGCGGAACGCTGCCGTCAGTCGCCGTCGGCTTAAATTCACGGAGCTTCACCTTCGATGGTGCATTCACTTCGATGGATTCAACAGAAGCCGAACCGCCTGAAGCGTGGAGCCCAAAGGAATTTGGTACAATCGACACCACTTTGTTATCGGTCGTTACTTCAATGTTTGCACTGGCTTTACCGCTGAAAACGCTTTTGCGAACAGTAAATCCAGCACCGGTTTGAGGAAGTCCGGTAGCGCCTGCCACCATTCCGGCTTTCATTCGAATGGCTACGCGTGGCCCGACCAATTTGCCGGTGCCATCGTGCGACAACACAACGATGTTGGCCGCCGCTTTGTCGGCTGCAGCTGCAACCATAGCCGTAAGCTGCTGACTATCGCTGGCGCTTACCGCCGCTGCGTTGTATACTTTCGATGCTCCGTAGTTGCCAAAGCCGCCATCGCCATCGATGCTGCCTGCGCACACTACATGCACTTCTCCGCTATTTGATTTGACTGCGTACGATACGGCTTCAAAGCCCGACTTGGTGCCTTTGCCGTTTTTGGTATCTGCGAAAACGAGAATTGCCATTTCACTAATTCTTTTGAAGATAAAACTTAAATGACCTTGGCCTCTTCATGAAGCAAACGGATGAGCTCTCCCGCATTGTCGGCATCGATGTACTTGCACGTGCCCTTTGCAGGAGGAAGTTCATAGTTCACCACACGTGTCATGGCCTCAACCGGCGCAGCAGCCACCACGTCAAGCGGCTTGGTGCGCGCTGCCATAATGCCTCGCATGTTCGGAATGCGCTGTTCAGCCATGCCCTTTGCTGCGCTCAGCACAACCGGACCGTCAACCTCAAGCACTTCGCTTCCTCCCGGAACCTCACGGGTGATAACGGCTTTGCCGCCTTCCATGTCAAGTTTCGTGGCCAAAGCAACGTAAGGCATATCGAGCAATTCAGCAAGCATACCGCCCACGGCACCGCCGTTGTAGTCGATGGTTTCTTTGCCGAGCAAAATCAAATCAAAGTTCTTGCCCGATGCATAGGCCGCAATTTGCTGAGCCACCATCGCCGGGTCACCCACAGGTGCGTCAATGCGCACAGCCGTATCGGCGCCAATGGCAAGGGCTTTGCGAATAACCGGTTCGGTGTCGGCGCCACCAACTGTGACAATGGTGACGTTGCCACCTCCGGCCTCTTTGATTTCGAGGGCGCGGACGAGCGCATACCACTCGTCGTAGGGGTTCACAATGAATTGAACCCCGTTTTCGTCGAACTTGGTGTTGCCGTCGGTAAAGGCAATCTTCGACGTTGTGTCGGGGGTTTTGCTTATGCAGACGAGAATGTTCATGGTACTTGTCATTAAAGTGCGGTGCAAACTTAGACAAATTTGCGCCCTGCTTGTTTCTCCCAAAGGTACAGAAGAATGTTATGCGTGCATACGTTTGGATTCTTTTTTTGGATGGATGGGAAACTTGAGCCCACTCAACCACGAGTAGCCTGTGCGCTGCACTGCACGGTCAAAACCGCACGTACATCAACTGGTGGGGCCCAATCAATGGCACTTCGTACCACTCGTCGATGCGGTCAAAGCCGAGGCGTTCGTAAAAGCCCAAAGCGACCTTTCGCGCATCGCACCAAAGTACGTCGTAGCCCATTTCAGCAACGCGCCGCTTGGCTTCTTCAACCAGCACGGCTCCTGCTCCTTGTCCGCGTACTTCGGGTGCTGTCGCCATGGCGCGAAGTCGGTACTGGCAGTCGTCGGTGAGCTTTGGGGTAGCCATCTCAAACAGCGAGCACACACCCACTAGGCTTCCTTCTGCATCAAACGCCCCCAAGTGGATGGCATCGCTGCGGCCATCAATATCGATCACACAGTCTTCCACGCGTTCTTTGTGCGGCCATAGCACACGGTGGCGAAGCATTCGGGTTTCTTCAACAGCAATTCTGCGAACGGTAAACTCAGTGTTCTTCATAGGTCAGTGCATCCATCCATCCCCAAAAATAAAGCAAACCCCTAAGGCCATGGCATGCTGTTAATGTTTTGTTAAAGGCCGAACTTGTCAGAAAGAATGGCGTTAAGTTTGTCAAGAACAATCAAAAATACTGTCATGAAAAACTTCATCTACACCCTGCTCTTCGTCCTCACTGCAGGTTTTGCCACTGCGCAGGAGGTCACCAATGGCCCAATGATTTCGGTCGACAAAGAAGTACACGATTACGGCACCATCGCTCAAGGCGCTGACGGCACGTGCGAATTTACCGTAACCAACACCGGCACTGAGCCCCTCATTTTGACCCGTTGCAAAGGCTCTTGCGGATGCACCGTTCCGAAGTGCGAAAAAGCGCCCATCAAGCCAGGCGACACTTCGGCCATTTCTGTGAAATACGATACCAACCGTGTTGGTCCGATCAATAAGTCAGTAACCATCACTTCAAACGCCGTTAACGAGCCCACCAAAGTGGTTCGCATCAAAGGCAAAGTTGAAGGTGCAGCTACCGGCGGAGCCCCTGTTAAGCCAGCTCCATCAGGAGCACCGGTAAACAACTAATTCATTCGGCTACGGCCGTTGAAAGCGCTCCTTCGGGGGCGCTTTTTTTTGCTCTTTTTGAGGATGGATGGGGATGGATGGTCGCTAAACCCTGTTTAGCCGTTACTCGTGACGGAGGGCATCGATGGGGTCAAGTGCTGCTGCCTTCTTCGCAGGATAGTAACCGCTGGCGATGCTGGTGATCAAGCACAAAGTAACACCTACTGTGATCCAGAACCACGGCACCACGAAAGGTGTGCCGAAGTAATTGGCCACTCCATTGCCGATGAGCAATCCGATGGCGATGCCAACAGCGCCGCCAATTTGACCGATGATGATGGCTTCGATGAAAAATTGCAGTCGGATTAAGGCGCTGCTTGCTCCAATGGCCTTGCGCACGCCAATCTCGCGGGTACGTTCGGTGACGCTCACCAGCATGATGTTCATCAATCCGATGCCGGCCCCGAAGAGTGTAATGATGCCAATGACCGATGCCGCTGCCGTGACCACATCCATGCCGCTGAGCATGGTCTCAACCATTTGGTTGCTCTGCTGAACCTCGAAGCTTGGTTTATCGCCGAACTCATCTCCCCGTACAATGCGCATGGCGCCGTAGGCTTCACCGATGGCTTCATCAAGCTGCCCGGTTTCATCAACCATTACACTGATGCGGTACTCGGTTGAAGGGGTTGCAAACTGCTTTCGAAGGTTGTTGAGTGTGATGTAGCATTGGTTGTCTTGCGACATGCCCATGACCTGGCCTTTCGATTCGAGCACGCCTACTACGGTGTATGGGTAGGTGCCAATGGCCACCTGTTGCCCAACGGGATTTTCGTATTCCTTGAAGAGTTTGTTTACGATGTCTTGTCCGAGAATCACAAGGTTTTGCGTGCTCTCAACATCGGTTCGTGCGAAGCCACGTCCATTGGCCACTTCGAATCCTGAAATCACGAGGTATTCTTCATCGATACCGAGCACCTGCACGTTGGGGTCTGTTTGCTCACTTCCGCGCTTGAGGGTTGAGGTTGCCGAACCAAACGCCGAAAGGCTAACCCTTGCTGAGTAGTTGTAATTGTCTTTGAAGGCCGATGCTTGGCGGTAGGAAATGATTTCACCGGTTTGCTCAACGCGGCCCATTCGGCGTGTGCCCCCGCGTTTGTTGCGAATGCTGAAGGTATTGGTTCCGAGTGAGGAGAATTCTTGGGCAATGTTTGATTTGAGTGACTCGGTGGCGGTCACCATTGAAATCAGCGCCATAATGCCGATGGCGATAATGGATACCGTGAGCACCGTGCGCAGCAGTTGACTGCGTATGGCGCGTACCGATACCCTCAGGTTTTCGACAATCATTCCTCGTGTCATGTACCAAAGGTAATCAAACCCAAGGCGGTTGCGGGGTGATTTCCATGAGCGGTCATCACAACGGGGTGTTCGGTGCTTCGCTTAGGTTTCGTATCTTTGCACCCCTGAAATGAACGTTCATTTAAACACCCAAAAGCAATCCTGATGGTATTCGATCTCGACATGATTCGCGAGGTGTACGCAAAGCTTCCAGGCCGTGTGGCCAAAGCGCGTGAAGTAGTGGGCCGTCCGCTCACCCTCGCTGAAAAAATTCTCTACGCTCACCTTTGGCAAGGCGACGCTACCGAGGCCTACGGGCGCGGCAAGTCGTACGTCGATTTTGCACCTGACCGTGTCGCGATGCAGGATGCCACAGCCCAAATGGCCCTCCTTCAGTTTATGCAGGCCGGCCGTAAGCAAGCAGCGGTTCCATCGACTGTTCACTGTGATCACTTGATTCAAGCGCGCATCGGGGCCGACAAAGACCTCCAAGAGTCGCTGAACAAGAACAACGAAGTGTTCAACTTCCTTCAATCGGTGTCAAATAAGTACGGCATCGGTTTCTGGAAGCCGGGCGCAGGCATCATTCACCAAGTGGTGCTTGAGAACTATGCGTTTCCGGGCGGGATGATGATTGGTACTGACTCGCACACCGTAAACGCAGGCGGTTTGGGCATGGTGGCTATCGGAGTTGGCGGTGCAGATGCCGTTGACGTAATGGCCGGCATGGCATGGGAGCTCAAGTTCCCGAAACTGATTGGCGTTCATTTGACAGGTCAAATGAACGGTTGGACAAGCGCGAAAGACGTCATTCTTAAAGTTGCCGGCATTCTCACCGTTAAGGGTGGAACCGGAGCCATCGTTGAGTACTTCGGCGAAGGCGCTACTTCAATGAGCTGCACCGGAAAAGGCACCATCTGCAACATGGGTGCTGAAATCGGCGCCACCACTTCTACCTTTGGTTACGATGAATCAATGGCGCGCTACCTGCGTGCTACCGGCCGTGCTGAAGTGGCCGAACTCGCCAACGGCGTAGCCGAACACCTCACGGCTGACCCGGAAGTGTACGCGAACCCTTCACAGTACTTCGATCAGGTGATTGAAATCAACCTGAGCGAACTCGAACCGCATTTGAACGGTCCGTTCTCGCCGGATATCGCCACTCCCATTTCAAAAATGGGCGACGAAGCACGCAAGCACGGCTGGCCAATGAAGATTGAAGTGGGCCTCATAGGTTCATGCACCAACTCGAGCTACGAAGACATTGCACGCTCAGCATCGATTGCGCGCCAAGCGGTTGAGAAAGGTCTCACACCAAAAGCGAAGTTCACCATCACACCGGGCTCAGAGCAGGTGCGTTACACGATCGAGCGCGATGGTTTCATTGGCACCTTCGAAGAGATGGGCGCCAGTGTATTTGCCAACGCTTGCGGTCCGTGCATTGGCCAGTGGGCCCGTGAAGGTGCTGACAAGGCAGAAACCAACACCATCGTGCACTCGTTCAACCGCAACTTTGCGAAGCGTGCCGACGGCAACCCGAATACCCACGCCTTCGTAGGTTCACCCGAACTTGTTACAGCACTTGCCATTGCAGGAACACTCGATTTCAACCCGCTAACCGATACCCTCATCAACGACAAAGGCGAGGCCGTGAAGCTCGACACTCCTTACGGCGATGAACTTCCAAAAAACGGTTTCGACGTTGAAGATGCGGGTTACATTGCCCCTGCTGCCGATGGCAGCAGCGTTGAGGTGATTGTTAAGCCCGGAAGCGAGCGTTTGCAACTTCTTGACGAGTTCAAGCCCTGGAACGGCCAGAACATCACCGGCGCCAAGCTCTTGATCAAGGCCCAAGGCAAATGCACCACTGACCACATTTCTATGGCCGGTCCGTGGTTGCGCTACCGCGGTCACCTTGACAACATCGCCAACAACACCCTCACCGGGGCAGTCAATGCCTTCAATGGCGATACCAACTCAGTGAAAAACCAGCTCACCGGTGAGTACGGTGAAGTTCCTGCGGTGCAACGCGCCTACAAAGCGGCCGGTATCCCGACCATTGTGGTGGGCGATAGCAACTACGGGGAAGGATCGAGCCGTGAGCACGCGGCAATGCAACCACGTCACCTCGGTGTTGTGGCGGTATTGGTGAAGTCGTTTGCCCGCATCCACGAAACCAACCTCAAAAAGCAAGGCATGCTCGCGCTGACCTTTGCCAACGAGGCCGACTACGGTAAAATTCACGAAAACGACACCATCAACTTTGTTGATTTGAAAGACTTTGCACCCGGCAAGCCGCTTACCCTTGAGTTTGTGCACGCCGACGGAAGTAAAGACAGCATCGTGACCAACCACACCTACAACGCTCAACAAATTGAATGGTTCCGTGCAGGCTCTGCACTGAACCTCATCAAGCAGGAGCAGCGTAGCTGATTGAAAACCACAGAATGAAAAAAGGGCAGCCGATGGGTTGCCCTTTTTTTGTCTCCGTAAAAATGTTTACCGCTTCGCTTGCTGACGCGACTCGGGCTCGACAGAGTTTCGAAGGTTGTTGTACTGCTTGAGAATAATGCCGTCGGCCAAACCAATGCGCGGCACCATGATGTCTTTGATCTTCGCTTCACCGAGAAGTCGCAGGTAGATTTCAGCGGCGGGTATGATGACATCGGCGCGGTCGCGCTTCAAGCCGAGGCGCTCCATGCGCTCTTCGAAACTGTAGGCTGCAATGGCCGTGTAAATCTCGTTCAGCTCTTCTGTGGTAATGAGTTCACCAAAGGTGCGGCGGCTCATTTTGTACAAGCGGTTAATGTTGCCGCCTGTGGCAATGCCCATGAGTTCTTCATTGTCTTTGCGCACGTCTTTCAACCACTTGAAGGCTTCGTCCCAATCGTTGTTTGTCACTTGATTCATCAAGCTGCGCACTGTGCCAATTTTGAACGAACGCGATTTAACGCGCTGGCCCTTTTTGATGATGGTAAGTTCGGTTGAGCCGCCGCCAACATCAATGTAGAGGTAGCTTTTGCTGTGGTCAATGCGTTGTACACTGAAGTTGCCGAAAATCATATCGGCCTCTTCTTCGCCGTCAATCACTTCAATCTTCACACCCGATTCGCGGTACACCAAATCAATCACGTCGTTGGCATTCGATGCCTCGCGCATGGCGCTGGTTGCACATGCCCGCGAAGCGGTAATTTCGTGTACATCCATCAGGTACCAAAAAGCCTTCATCACTTTACTGAGTTGCACGGCCTTGCGGTGGCTGATGGCACCGAACTCAAACACATCGTCACCGAGCCGCAGTGGAATTCGGGTAAACGAAACTTTTTGGGTGCGGAAGCCTCCATCTTCTTCAAACACTTCCTCAATCAGGAGGCGTACGGCATTGGAGCCGATATCAATCGCGGCGAGTTTCAATTTTTAAAGCGTTGGGATTGGCGGCTAAGTTAACCCATCCGATGGGTTTGCATCGCCTTTGTGAAAAACAAGTTGATCAATCATCGCCGCAGGATCATCGGAGAGAATGTCGCGCACGCCGAGCCGGTAAACTTTCTCTGCTTCATCAAAAAGGTTTACCGTGTACACCGAAACATGCAAGCCACGTTCACCAAAACGCGCTACGGTGTTCGCATCAACCTGTGACAAATGCATGCACACCCCTTCCAGCCACGGCATGGCCTCAAGCTCGGGAAGTGCACCGGGGTCGCCCAAAACCGTTTCGGGAATCAGGTAGTGGTAGCATGGCAAAGGCAAGCGCCGTTGAACGGCCTGAAGCAAGTCGCTGTCGAAACTCTTAACACGAAAAGGCATGCGATTGCTCAAACAGTTGGCCACCGCATCTGCATAGGCCCGATTTCGCCTCCGGCGATCACTCTTCAGCTCAATGTTGATTTTGTTTATGGGGATGGATGGATGGGCAAGCAAGGAGTGCAGTGAAGGCACCTGAACGGGGTAGGTCGACGCATCGAGGTGGGCAAACCGCGCATCACGTCCATCCCCAAAAAATAGCCCCTCCAAGCGATGAAGTGGATGCTCAGCGACCGTAAGTGGCGCTTCGATGGCATAACCGGGCGGCGTGATCACCTCATCGTGCAGCACAACAAGCTGGTCATCGGCGGTGAGGTACACATCGATTTCAACGGCAAAGGCGCCTGCCGCCAAAGCTGCGCAGACGCCTTCGATGCTGTTTTCAGGATGCCTGGCGGCACACCCGCGATGCCCCTGAACCTTAAGGTCGAGGAACATTGAAATCAGAGGTTCTTTTGGAGGAATTGTTCCACTTCAAAAATGCGCTTGGGCTTCAACACGATTTCGCCCTTGCGGTTGATGAGGAAAGAGGTCGGGGTTTGCGTGATTCGGTAATCGCGAGAAACGGGCGAATCCCATGACATCAGTTGCGAAACGTTTGGCCAACGTCCGGCTTGTTTCGCTTCAATGCCTTGCAACCACTGGCTGCGTTCGCCATCAACCGAGAAGCCAATAACGTTGAAGCCGCGGCTTTTGTAAACGTCATAAACTTTGTTCAGCACGGGCATTTCTTGCTCGCATTTGTGGCACCATGAAGCCCAGAAAAACAGTAGCGTGTACTCGTTTTTCTTCACTTCGCTCATGAAATCGACCATTTTACCTTCTGGGGTTGGCGCCTTCCAGTTGGGTGGCGTTTTGCCGATTTGGAGGTTCACGATGCCTTCTGCGCGTTGTTTTACAACATCGCTGAGGTTGGCGCCGCAGTCATCGTCGAAGATGTAGCTATCGAGAATGTACTGGCACGCGTCTTCCATGCCCGACTGGTAGAAACCGTCAAGCATTACGTAGAGGGTGAACTCGAGCACACGCGGATTGACCTCGGCTTTGGCCTTCAGCAAATCAACACAGTTGATGAAGCCTTGGAACTCTCCGCCGCTGTGGGCGCGCATGTACTCTTGAACGCGATCGTTCATGATGGGCGTGCGTACGATCGACTCATCGGTGAAGTCAATGTCTTCCCAATAGCGGCCTTTTTCGTTGGGGTAAGCCGAGTACTTCCAGGTCAAGAACTTGGCGAGGAAGCTTCCCGGATTGGCTTTGATGGCATCGGTGGTCATCAAACGCAACTCGGCTTCTTTGTCGCTGATTTGCTTTTCGATGCGTTCGCGGAGGGCCGCATCGCGGAGTTGGCCGCGCAGGTTGCGAATCTCACCTTGCTTGCGCACTTCGTTTTGACGGTAGGTGAACCATGCTGCGTTCTCGCTTCCTTGAGGAGCCGTGCCACCTCCGCTAAGGCGGGTGCTGTTGAAGGTGAGTTCAACTTTTGACTCATCAGGATTCAAGATGACCGGGTACATGTTGTTCAAATCACCATTGAAGCCCATCATGTAAAAGCCGCGGCGGTAGTCTTTGGTACCAAAGTCCCACGCTCCGTTAACAATGTTGGCGCTATCGATGACCGACTGGGTTTTCCCTTCGGTTTCATAGAGGTACATGCGCGTGTTGGCGGGTGCGTTGCGGGTAACACCAGAGAGCTGTATGGGTCCTTTTTTGTCACCGGCATTGCGTTCGTCGATGCCGTTGACGTAATTGGCAGGCAAACCGCCTCCGTTTTGGGTGACGGCCGCTTGCTCGGCCGTTGCAGTTGGTTCAGCCGATTTTGGCGCTTCGCTTGAATTGCATCCTGCGAGTGCGAAGATGCTGAAAATGGTCAGTAACAATGGGTTCATCATTTCCGTGTAGTTTCGCGGTTGGGATACAAAGATACCAATTTCAAACAGTCGCTAAGAACCGAGTATGGACGCAAAATCGGCACTTTTTCATCTCGAATTGACTGCGCAACCGCCGGTTGATGTGCTCGAAGAGGTGGTTGAAGACCGCTGCTTTGAGCTGCGCGATTACTTTCTGCGCAACCCGGTCATCCCTGAACTTTACGCAAGCCGCATTAAACGTTTGGAGCGGCTGGCTGAAGCGGCTGAAGCGCTTGGTTTGCCGGTACTTGCTCATCCATCCACAAGCAAAAGCAGTGCAGCATTCGAAGGCGCATCCTTGGATGACATCTTGCGTGGGTTTGAAGAATCACATGCATTGCTGCGCAAGCAGATGTCGGCCACTCTCCATCCGTTGGCGCTTGCCGGCATCGCGCAGGCCATGATTGAGGTTCAAGAGCAGTACGAGGAGGCGTTTTTCATGGCGACGCAACGGTTTGGCATACAAGAAGAGGCGGTAAAAGCCTCTAATCACCTCGACACAGGCCGTTTGCTGCGGTGGATGAACCTGGACGGCGAACCGCAGCCGACGCAAACCGGCGAATCAGCGAAAATGATTGAGGCCGAGCGCCGCCGAATCAGTGACCGCCGTGCGCGCGCGCATCGTCGCTAAAGATCGCGGTGTGCACTTTGCCTTCGTGCTCTGACCATGCTCGGTACATGCCTTCAGAGTTGAAGGGCAAGCAGAGGTTTCCGTCGCGGTCAACCGAAATGATGCCACCTTCTCCGCCAATGGCTTTGAGTTCGTGAAGCACCATGTGTTCGGCGGCTGTTTTAAGGTCAGCGCCTCCGTACTCCATCCGCGAAGCGATGCGCGAAGCCACCGAAGTGCGAATAAAAAACTCGCCATGGCCGGTAGCGCTAACGGCGCAGGTGGCGTTGTCGGCCCAGGTGCCTGCACCAATCAGTGCTGAATCGCCGATGCGGCGGTAAGGCTTGTTGGTCATGCCTCCGGTAGAGGTAGCAGCGGCGAGGTTTCCATGACGATCGCGGGCCACGGCACCAACGGTTCCAAACTTGTGCTTGTTGGTTTTCTCGTTGTGGTCGAGGGTGACTTCGCCTGTTTCGCGCGCATCTTGGAGCTGCTGGTAGCGAAACGGGGTAGAAAAAAAGCTGTTTTCGACCTTGGGAATGCCGTGTTCGGCAGCGAAGGCCTCTGCCCCATCGCCATTGAGCATTACATAAGGCGAATCCATGATCAATCGGCACAAGCGAATCGGGTGTTCGATGCGGCGGAGGCCACATACCGCCCCTGCCCTACGCTCGCTGCCCTCCATGAGGGTTGCGTCGAGTTCGTGACCACCATCGCGCGTAAACACAGCGCCTTTTCCGGCGTTGAAGAGTTCGCATGACTCGAGCGCAGCCACGGTTTCGACAACGGCCTCGAGGGCATTGCCACCGGTTTCGAGCACTGCCATTCCGGCCAGCAGTGCCTCGTTCAATGCCGCGCGGTAGGCGGCTTCTTTTTCAGGAGTCATTGCTGCACGGAGGAGGGTTCCCGCTCCTCCGTGCAAGGCAATGCTGTATAAATTGTTGTCGTTCATCGAGCCACACTAACGGTGGTCGAAAGTACATGATTTCCGGCTTGCAGTTGCAACACGTAGAGGCCAACGGGCAGGTGGCTCACCGGAATGGAGATGTTTTGCTGTGCTGCCCAGTTTTGGGCTGCGGTTTCGGCAGCGACCACCTTGCCGGCGAGGTCAGTGAGTGTCCAAACCACATTGTTCAATGCTGCCTCGCAGCGGAAATTGAGCACCTCAGCAGCCGGTTGCGGCCAAAGTTTGAAATCAAGTGCATTGATGCTCAATTCAGCGACCGACACAGGACCTTCGCTGACGATGATGTTATCGATGGCCAGTTCATTGCCGCCGTTTCCGGGCCCGGTTGGCTGCCCTGCGTTGTAGGGTTGTGTAAAGTTGCGGAAGGCGATGTACACCGTTTGGTTGGCAAACGCCGAAAGGTTCAGTGAACGGAAGGTTTCGGTGGTTTGTTCGCCTTGCTCGCCAGTATCGAACACAGGTGCCTCAAGAAAGAAATTCTCGATCTCTTGCCCTGCCGTGCTCACAAACACTTGGTAGCGATCGCGGAAGTCGCCCGACGAAGTGATGGCCATGCCCGACCATTGGAGGTAGGGGTCGGCGCCCAACTGAATGCCCGGGAACACCATCCAGTCGTCAGAAGGACCTTGGTCGCCTACGTACCATGATACCGAGAAGGCAGCGAACGACCCTGCGCCGCCACCAAAACCTTGGCTGGAGATGAAGCGGGCCGTCCATGCGCTGTCAGCCATGGTCGCCAAATCAGGATCATCAGGCGTGAGTTCATCGAGGTTGTACAAGGCCACCGATTCAGGGAAGCCGTTTGAAAAGTATTCTTCAAATACGATTTGGGCCGATGCACCGGCAACGACCATTGCGAAAACGAGGGTAAAAAGTGCTTTCATACGTACACGATTAGGTGGTTTTTGGAGAAAAAAGGTAAAACATGCGAATGCGCCTTGACTTTTGGCCATTCAGTGAATTGCAAACAGGAATTTGATTGTTTTTTGGGGGGATGGATGGGATATGCGCAGTGACTGCACGAAAACCCGTCTGCAGAGCGATGCTTCGCTCATGCTGCGACTCAACAGTTGAAGATGGGCTGCAAACCGCGCAGCGCCACCGGCTTTTTAAAGGAGACGCGGATGAAATACATACTCCAAATATACAAAATTTCGACGTTTCACATCGCGGTTGTGGTTCGGCTGCCCCGTGTGAATTCGCTATCTTGCAGCCCCAATTGAGGACGCAATGGAAAGCACCGCCGCCGTGGAAACGAAAGCACATTACAACCCTTCGTCAGACCAGCTTTTAAAGGCCTTTCGCCTGATGGCGACCGCCAGAGCAATGTCTGATTTGTACGAAGAAAACGCCAAGCTGACCGCAAAGTATGTGCATGCCACGTCACGCGGACACGAAGCCATACAGTTGGCGACGGGCTTGCAACTCACCGAGCATGATTTCTTGAGCGCCTACTACCGCGATGATTCGATTCTACTGGCCGTTGGCATAACGCCATACGAGCTTATGCTTCAGTTGATGGCCAAACGCGATGACCCGTTTTCGGGCGGGCGTACCTACTACAGCCATCCGAGCTTGAACCGGCCGGGTTTTCCCAAGATTCCGCACCAATCATCGGCGACCGGCATGCAGGTTATTCCGGCAACGGGGGTTGCAATGGGCATTCAGTACCGCGAAAAACAGAAGCTGAACGATGAAAACGGTTTGCCACCTGTTGTGGTGTGCAGCATTGGCGATGCCGCCATGACCGAAGGCGAAGTGGCCGAGGCCTTTCACATGGCCACGTTGAAGCAGTTTCCAATTGTGTATGTTGTACAAGACAATGAGTGGGACATTAGCGCGAACGCCGAAGAAATTCACTTTGGCGACGCCACCACCTTTGCCAAAGCCTTTCCGGGCATCGAGGTGCGCAGCATTGATGGCGCTGATTTTCTGACTTCTTACGCCACCTTGAACGAAGTGGTGAGCCTTGCACGCGCCGAACGACGTCCGTTCATGGTGCATGCGAAAGTCCCTCTGCTTGGTCACCACACCAGTGGCGTGCGCCGTGAATGGTACCGCGACGACCTTGAAGAGCACCAGCAGCGCGATCCTTTTCCGAGGTTCAGAAAGCAATTGATTGACCTAGGGTTTGAAGCAGCTGAGCTCGACAAACTCGTCAGCGAAGCACGCGCCACGGTTGAGGCCGACTTCGAGCGTGCAAAGGCCGCTGAAGATCCACGGCCTGAAGACCTGTTCAATCACCTTTGGGCTCCCACCCCTGTTACCGAAGAACGCGGAGAACGCGCACCTGCTGACAAATCGCCCACCCTCATGGTCGACTGCGCATTGTTTGCTGTGCAGGAAATCATGGAAGAGCATCCGGAGAGTTTGTTGTACGGCCAAGACGTCGGCGGACGGCTTGGCGGCGTGTTCCGCGAAGCGGCCACCTTGGCCCAGAAATTTGGCGACGACCGCGTGTTCAACACCCCTATTCAAGAGGCCTTCATCATTGGCAGCACAGTGGGCATGAGCGCCGCAGGCTGCAAGCCCATTGTTGAGGTGCAGTTTGCCGACTACATCTGGCCCGGTTTGAACCAATTGTTCACCGAAGCCAGCCGCAGTTATTACCTGTCGAACGGACAATGGCCGGTGCATTCGGTCATTCGCGTGCCCATTGGCGCCTACGGCAGCGGCGGGCCGTACCATAGCTCAAGTGTAGAATCGGTTTTGGCGAATATTCGCGGTATTAAAGTGTGCTACCCCAGCACCGGAGCCGATTTGAAAGGACTGATGAAAGCCGCCTTCCTCGACCCGAATCCCGTGGTCATGCTCGAGCACAAAGGACTGTATTGGTCAAAAATTGCAGGCACCGAAGATGCCCGCAGCATTGAACCCTCGCGCGACTACATTTTACCGTTGGGCAAAGCACGCACCGTGCTTTCGGCCACCGCATCTGACGAATCCTGCGTGGCAATTATCACATACGGCATGGGTGTTTACTGGGCGAAAACCGCTGCCAAGCAGTTTCCCGGCCGCGTAGAAATCATTGACCTCCGCACCTTGGTGCCGCTTGATGAAGAGAGCGTTATCGCGGCCGTTAAGAAGTGTAGCCGCTGTTTGGTAGTTACCGAAGAGCCTGTGAACAATGGCTTTGCGCAGGCTTTGGCCGGTCGCATCGGAGAACTGTGCTTTGCGCATCTCGACGCACCCGTAATGACTTTGGGAGCCATTGAAACGCCGGCCATTCCGCTGAACAGCACATTGGAGGCTGCCATGCTTCCAAGCGCAGAAAAGCTCGCGACAAAAATCGACGAAGTACTCCGTTATTGATTGGTGACGGAGCATACTCATCCATCCATCCAAGAAAAAAAAATAAGCCCAAAGAGCATGAACGAATGGCGAGAACGCATAGAACAGGCATGGGAAAACCGTGACTTACTCAACGACGACGGCACACGGAAGGCCATTGACGGAGTTATTGAAGCCATTGACAAAGGGCAGTTGCGCGTTGCAGAGCCGCAGGGCGATCGTTGGCAGGTCAACGAATGGGTCAAGAAAGCAGTTGTGATGTACTTCCCGATTCGAAAAATGGAAGTGATCGAAGTCGGACCGTTTGAGTTTCACGACAAGATGGCACTCAAAACCGGCTATGCTCAACTTGGGGTGCGCGTTGTACCGCATGCCATTGCACGCTATGGAGCCTTTATCGCACCGGGAACCATTCTGATGCCGTCGTACGTGAACATTGGCGCGTATGTAGATGAAGGCACGATGGTTGACACTTGGGCAACGGTTGGGTCATGCGCGCAAATTGGAAAGAACGTCCACCTCAGCGGCGGTGTTGGCATTGGCGGCGTTCTCGAGCCGCTCCAAGCCGCACCGGTGATTGTTGAAGACGGATGCTTCATCGGTTCGCGGTGCATCGTTGTTGAAGGTGTTCGCGTGCGAAAAGAGGCCGTGCTTGGTGCCAATGTGGTACTGACCAAGAGCACACGCATCATCGACGTAACGGGCGAAGAGCCTGTAGTGTATACCGGCGAAGTGCCTGAGCGCTCTGTTGTGATACCCGGGAGTTACACCAAGGCGTTTCCGGCAGGCGACTACCAAGTGCCTTGTGCACTCATCATTGGGCAGCGCAAAGCCAGCACCGATTTGAAGACCTCGTTGAACGACGCATTGCGCACCCACCAAGTAGCAGTTTAAAGATTCGACCGACCGCGCCGAAACTGCGACGAAATCGTTGTAACTTGCGCCAACTCTGTGGTACTGTGCTGTCGACGGCCTCTGCATACAATTTTACTGTATGGCCATTCGAAGCACTTACTCTTCTGCGCTTGATTTTTCTGCATTGCAGCAGCATTTGAACGCGTGTGCGAACGACCCCACCACCCAAACTGTGATGGTTTTGATCGCCGACCAGCCCATTGACATCGACGCGATGAATGCCGTGTTGCGGGCTGCACCCATAGCTGTTTTTGGCGGCGTGTTTCCCGGCGTGGTGTGCGAAAACAAGGTGTATGAAGCCGGAATGGTGTTGATTGACCTTCCCTTTGAGGTTTCATTCATTGATGGCGAGTTGGCTTCAGACCTGCCTGCACTGCCCGAGTTGCAAAGCGTCGAAGGCAACGCGTTGTCTGCCTTTTTGTTTGTTGACAGTTTGGCTGAAAACAAAGGGAGATTGATCGACGCCTTGTACAACGAATACGGCACGAAGCTGAAGTACATTGGTGGAGGCGCCGGATCACTGTCGTTTACCTCAACCCCGTGTGTATTGAGCAATCGAGGCTTACGGAGCGACGCCTTTGTGATGGGATTGACCCATGCTCCGGTAAGTTTGGGCGTTGCCCACGGGTGGCAGCCCATTTCTGAAATCATGAAAGTGACTGAGAGCAAAGGCCGCGAATTGATATCGATCAATTGGGAGCCCGCGTTCAAGGTGTATAAAAAGGTGGTGGAAAAGCACTCCGGAAAGTCGTTCCATGAAACTGACTTTTTCGAATTGGCGAAGTCGTATCCGTTTGGCAAGCCGTTGGTGCAGGCAGAGTATGTAGTGCGCGACCCGTTTGGAACCGACAACACCTCCATTTTCTTGGTTGACGCCATTGAAACAGGTGAGTTTGTGTACATCATGCACGGTGAAAAAGAAAGTTTACTGGCCGGCGCCCGCAAAGCAGCCGACATTGCGCGGGATGGCGAAAGTGGCGGCGAGAGTGCTACCTTTTGCATCGACTGCATATCGCGAAGGTTGTTCATGGGCGATGACTTCTACGAAGAGCTGGCCACCGTATCGCCTGAGAACAATGCTGTAGGAGCCTTGACCATTGGCGAGTTGGCCAACAAGGGCAACAGCTACCTTGAGCTCTACAATAAAACGATTTGTGTAGCCCGCTTATGAACCACGACAGTCAAATACCCTTTGAGCAGCTTTTTTTGGAGTTGACCTTCGCGGTAACGGGTGAGACACGTGAACACGACATTCTTGCGCGCACCTTGCCGATTTATTTGCGGCGCTTGAACTGCACCGTTGCAGGGGCAGTACGCATCGCTCAAGAAGGCTGCAAGGTGAGCGAAGTGCTACCCAAGGCGTTCCAAAGCGATGAACGCTGGGAAAACCTCCTGCGAAACCTGTGCGAACTAAGGCATGAAGGGCCCAGATTGTTTACCTCGGTAATTGACGGCCTGCACATGTATGCCTACCCCATGCAAGGCTATGGGTGGTTAATTTTGGGCCGAAGCAGTGCTTTCTCGCGTTTTCTTGAAAACGAATTGAAGGTTGTCATTACCCACTTAGGCAAGGCCCTCCTTCTTGCTGATGAGATTCTAAAACGCCAAGAAAGCGAAAACCAACTGCGCCTGGTTACCGAAACATTGAGTTCGGTCATTAACGCCCTCCCCGACTTGATTTTGCGGCTGAACACCGAGTTGGTGTTTACGTATTGCCACACCAATCACCCTGAAGATTTGCTTGCTCCGGCAAGCGCATTCATTGGGAAGAGTGCCTACGAACTTTTACCCAACCATTTGGCTGACCGCATTCGCGCAAGTCTCAATCGCGTACTTGCACGCCCGGGTGAAACCGACCTCATCGAGTACGAATTACCGTTGGTGAATCAAAGCAGGTGGTTCGAGGCGCGCGTGGTGGGTGTAAATCGTGAAGAGGCCCTGTTCATCATCCGCGACATTACCGGTCGCAAGATGAGCGAATTTGAGTTGGAGCGCAAAGAGCGCATGCTCATGGCCGTTGCGAAGTCAACCAACGCCTTGCTTTCACACGAGAACGTGTATGACGCAGTAAACAAATCGCTGCGTTGGTTAGGTGAGGCCGCCGAGGTTGACCGCACTTACTTTTTTCAGTCGTTTCGGCGCGACGGCGAACTGCGTGTGTCGCAAGAACTCGAATGGTGCGCGCCGGGGGTGCACCCTGAGATTGACAATCCTGAACTCAAAGACTGTCCTTCATTTCTTGACTTCGAAGACCCCTTCTTTCAAGAGCGGCCCTTCAACCGCATCATTCGTGAACTGAACGACATGCCCGAGCTTCAAGAGCTGTTGGCGTCTCAAGGCATACAGTCAATCATGCTATTGCCGGTCATGTCTGACGGCAACTTCATGGGCTTTGTAGGCTTCGACGATTGCACGCGTGAGCGCGTTTGGACCAACGCTGAGCTTTCGCTGCTGCAGAGTTTTGCCTCGAGCGTTGGTAGTGCATTTGCGCGCAAAATCAATGCTGAATCGCTTCGTTTATCAAAAGAAGAAGCCGAAAAAGCCAGCGAAGCCAAGTCGTTGTTTCTTGCCAACATGAGCCATGAGATTCGTACACCGCTGAACAGCATTATCGGTTTCTCTGAGCTACTCAGTGCCAGTGAACTCAACGAACGGCAAACGGGCTTTGTCAGTGCCATCACCCAAAGTGGCGTCGTGCTTCGCGATACCATCAACGACATTCTTGACATATCAAAGATTGAAGCCGGTAAGATTGAGTTGGATTTGGCTCCTTTTCGGATGGATGACCTTCGCTCAGGACTCGACGCTGTGTTCTCGCGAACCGCGCATGAAAAAGGCATTCAATTTTCAATTGACCTCCATGATGAGGTGTGCAGCGTTCTGGAGGGTGACTTCATCAGGATACGCCAAGTCTTGGTAAACCTCATCGGTAACGCCGTAAAGTTCACCGAAGCGGGCAGTGTGCAGCTTAGCATCCATCCAGCCACAACAAGCACCAAAAAGCAAACGCTCGAGTTCAAGGTCGAAGACACGGGCATTGGCATCCATCCCGAAAAACAAAAGAGCATCTTGGATGCCTTTACGCAGGAAGACCTGTCGATTACGCGCAAATTCGGCGGTACAGGCTTAGGACTGGCCATTACCTCCGGTTTGCTTGAAATGATGGGCGGCACCTTGAACCTGAACAGCGAACCGGGCAAAGGCAGTTGCTTTAGCTTCACCCTTGACCTGAAACGTGTTAAGCCGGCCGCTGACAAAGCAAAAACCAGCGCAGAAAACGCCTCCGAAGCCATTGCCCCCTTATCGATCGAAAGGCATACCATCGCCGTGATTGACGACGGCCCCATGAACCTCATGCTTGCCCGAAATGTGCTTGAAAGCATTTTACCCAACGCGCACATCGTGCTGATTAACAGCGGCAAACACTACATAGAGCAGCTCCCTGATGTGGCTCCTGATTTGATTCTGATGGACGTCCAAATGCCCGAGTTGAGTGGCTACGAAACAACGGGAGTGTTGCGCCAGCACGCCAAGTTTGTACATGTGCCCATCATTGCCTTAACGGCGGGTGCCGTCAAAGGTGAGCGTGAGCGGTGCATTGCTTCAGGGATGGACGACTACCTCAGTAAGCCTTTAAACTTTTCAGAGCTGCGAAGCACCCTGAGCGCGTACCTGTGCAAAGCCCCCGGATCGCCGTCGATATAACCATGGTGTGCCAACAAACGAAACTTTTATCTTTGCCACCAAACGCATCAAACCATGGGAAGAGCTTTTGAATACCGCCGTGCCGCCAAAGAGAAGCGTTGGGGCCACATGTCACGTGTGTTTCCAAAACTGGCCAAAGCCATTACGGTAGCTGCCAAGGAAGGAGGTGAAGACCCTGAATCAAACGGCAGGCTTCGCACAGCCATCCAGAATGCCAAGGCACAAAACATGCCAAAAGACAACATCGAGGCCGCGATTAAACGCGCCAGCGGCAAAGATGCGTCTGAGTACACCGAGGTCGTTTTCGAAGGGAAGGGTCCGCACGGGGTATTGGTTATGGTAGAATGCGCCACCGACAACAACAACCGCACCGTTGCCAACGTGAAGTCGTACTTCAGCAAGGCCGGCGGAGGCGTCGTCCCTACAGGTTCGCTCGAATTCATGTTTAGCCGCAAGGCCGTGTTTGAAGTGGAGCTGACTGATGCCATTCAGCTTGACGAACTCGAACTTGAGCTCATCGATGCGGGTTTGGACGAGATTCAACAAGACGGCGACACGGCGTACTTCTACGGCGATTACACCGCCTTCGGAACGCTCAACAGCGCCTTGGAAGAGCGCAAAATTGAGGTGAAGAACGCATCGTTGCAGCGCATCCCCAACTCGCCTGTTGAGTTTACCGATGAACAAATTGCCGACATCGACAAAATGGTCGATAAAATCGAAGACGACGACGACGTACAGGCGGTCTACACCAACATCGCATAACCGGTCTGGAGCGCATCCTGATCATACAAACGGCCTTTATTGGCGACGTGGTATTGGCCACGGGTGTCGCCGAAAGTTTGCACCGTGCCTACCCATCAGCGAAGCTGGTAATGCTTGTGCGCGAGGGCAACGCCTCGGTGCTTGATGACCACCCTTTTTTGGAGGTTTGGACGTGGGAAAAGCGCACGGCGAAGCTGCGCAATTTGATGGCGTTGGTGTCGCGCATTCGTGAGCGGCGCTTTGACCTTGTGGTGAACTTGCACCGATTTGCGTCGAGCGGTTTACTGACCGCTTTTTCAGGCGCTCGTGAAACTCGGGGCTTCGATAAAAATCCGCTCTCCCGTCTTTTTTCAAAACGCTATCCGCATCCCATCGGGAAGAAAGGCGATGCCAACTACTTGCACGAGACCGAGCGAAATCACTCACTGGTGGCCGATTTGTGCACCATCCACCCACCAAAAATCCATCCGAACGCAGCAGCCAACGAACAGCTTATTCAGATTGACAGTAGGGTTAGTGGTGAGTATGCCGTTGTGGCGCCTGCCTCGGTTTGGTTCACCAAGCAATGGCCGGCAGAGCAGTGGATTCGGTTGCTTGATGCACTCGCCCCCCTGCCGGTTTACCTGATTGGGGCACCGGCAGATCATGCGTTGGCTGAGACGGTACGATTGGCAACGACCAACCTTTCTGTGCAGAATTTGTGTGGAAAGCTATCGCTCTTGGCCAGTGCCTTGCTCATGAAAGAGGCACGCATGAGCTATGTCAATGATTCAGGCCCTTTGCACCTTTGCTCAGCCACCAGCGCCCCTGTGACGGCCGTGTTCTGCTCAACCGTGCCCGAGTTTGGATTTGGGCCCATAGGAGAACACGCCCGTGTGGTTGAAACCAATACCGATTTGGCGTGCCGACCATGCGGTCTCCACGGCCACCGCGACTGCCCGCAAAAACATTTCAAATGCGCCCTTGAGATTGATCCGGCGCAGGTAGCTCAGAATGCATAAAAAAGGGAGCCGAGGCTCCCTTTCACACTTTCTTGTGTGCAATCATTCGCACGAAGGGCTTACGCAGACTTTGTCAGACGCAGCGTTCGGACGGATGACAATTTTCACTTGTCCGTCGGCCATAAGGTCAGTCGACTGGTACCACACCGGCTCGAGTTCACCATATTTAATACCGACGTTAATGGCCATCAGCTGCATATTGCTGTCGAAGTTGATGCGGTCATAACGCATTTCGACACCTTGTTCACGGAAAGCTGTGGTGATGGCCCACAGTTCTTCGCGCGACGTTTCAGGTGTGATGAGCGCGTCAAGTTGGTTGTCAGATACGTTGATTTGCGCTTCGGCAGAGAAACCGAGGGCGGCAAGGAACAGCGTGTAGAGCACTTTCTTCATGGGGTGAGGTATTTGTCGCAAAGTAGTAAAAAACCGCCGCACTTTCAGCGGTCACCTCAAAGATGCAAATAACCTGCAAAAGGTTGCCTCGGTTAAATATCCACAGCCTTTGAACAGCGGGTGTCTTGCTCCCTCCGAAATGGTATATTTGCGCCCACGGAAAAATCATCAATCCGATTCGAGTTATGCAGTTTATCGTCCCGAACGACCGGCTTTCGAAACAGGTACAGATGCTCAGCGGTGTTTTGAGCAACAACAATACCCTGCCCATCCTTGACTACTTCCTGTTTGAGCTCACCCCCGGCAAGGCTGTGATCTCAGCTTCTGACCTCGAGACCACCATCAGCACTGAAGTTGAAGTGATGGGTGAAGATACAGGTACCATTGCCATCACGGCGCACCTGTTGGTGAACACCTTGAAGGGGTTTGGCAACAGCTCCATTCCGCTCACCTTCACAATCGATGAAGCAGCAATGGCCGTTGAAATGACCAGTGAATACGGTAAATACCGCTTCCCTGCTGCAAACGGCTCTGAGTTCCCAAAAGCTCCTGAGGTTGAAGCCGACAAGGCCTTCACCATTGACGGCAGCATCTTGGCCAGCGCCATAAGCCGCACGGTATTCGCTACCGGCACCGATGACCTTCGTCCGGTGATGAGCGGCGTGTTCTTTGAAGTGCATGAAGACAAAGTGCACTTCGTAGCCACCGATGCCCACCGCTTGGTTCGCTATTCACGCGAAGACATCAAGCCGGGTGAAAGCGGCTCGTTCATCATCCCGAAAAAACCACTCAACCTTCTGAAAACTGCTGCTCCGGCGGCTGAAAATGAGGTTGAAGTGCGCTACAACGAGAAAAATGCCCGCTTCAACCTTGGCGGGGTAACCATCATCAGCCGACTGATTGACGGTAAATACCCCAACTACGAGGCGGTTATTCCGAAAGACAATCCGAACAAGCTCACCGTAAACCGCGAGCAATTGCTTCAGTCGGTTCGCCGGGTGGCTCTTTTCGCCAACAAAACCACGAGCCAAGTGCGACTGAAAATTGTGGGCAGCGAGCTTACCGTTTCGGCCGAAGACCTCGATTTCGCCAACTCTGCCGTTGAACGTATGGCATGCAGCTACGAAGGTGAAGACATGGAGATTGGCTTCAACAGCCGCTTCATCACCGATATGCTGTCAAACATTGGCGGCACCGAAGTGGTCGTAGAACTTAGCGCACCGAACCGCGCCGGTATTCTTTTGCCCGCTGAACGCGAAGACGAAGGAGAAAACATCCTGATGCTCGTGATGCCGGTGATGCTCAACAACTAATTCTAAGCCCTAGTGCACAAAGCGCCTCCCAATGTGGAGGCGTTTTTTTTGGGGGATGGATGTGAATTTTGGCCGAGCAACGAGGTGCAATCCACAAAAAAACAGTACTTTGGATTCACTAAGACCAACCAAAATGACCTTACGCTCGAATGCGCATGCGGTACGGGAGAGCCGCCATGTGTTAGCCGCACTGCTCTTCTTTGCCGTGCTGGCACTCATTCCCACCACCTCAGTTCACGCCCAATGGCTCGACTGGGTTGAAGCAACCAACGAGCGCCTCGTGCTCAGCACAGTCGCCAATAGCGACGACCAAGAAAAAGACGCTTGGGCAGCTGACTTCAACAACGACGGCTGGCAAGACGTTATTTTCGTCCGCAAAACGCCGTTTTCGGGCACCTCAACAACACCGCGCACAGACCTGCTGCTGATGAACATCGGCGGAGTGCTTACCGACATGACGGCGCAATATGCCCCCGGATTCATCACCACGCCTACCCATGCACGCGACGTATACGTTGATGATTTTGATGGAGACGGATGGGTTGACATCGTCATCGCCAACACCTTCAACCAACAACCCAAGTACTACCGCAACCTTGGCGAATCGGGCGGACAGTGGCAGGGCTTTGCCGATGAGTCGGCTGCTCGCTTCCCGCTCCTTACCGAAGACGCGCTGCTTTTCTGCGCAGTGTGGGGCGGTGACGTTGATGGCAACGGCACCAAAGACCTCTACTTCTGCAACTACAAGCAGAATGCCTCCGGTGGCATCGCCCAAGATTTCTTGCTCATGAACGATGGCAACGGGTTCTTCACCAACGAATCGCAAGCACGCCTCGGCAACCTCCGCAATAGCGCGTTCGGAACAGCCGTTCAAATTGTTGACATCGACAACGATGGTGACCTCGATATCTTGAAGGTTTCGACCCTTTACAACGTAGCACCCTGGAATGCCATGGGCTTGTTTGCTCTTTACAACAACGGCGACGGCACCTTTACCAACTGGCAAAACCTGCAACCGGGAAGTGCACCCTACATGTTTGAGGCCGTTGATTTGAATGGCGATGAATGGCTCGACATCTACATCGTTGACGATGCCGCTGACCGCGTGATTTACCTCAACGGTTCCAACCCAAACAACAGCGTTAGCTACACGCAAAACATCCTCAATTACAGCAGCACAAACGGCTTTGGAGGCAATGTGCATGCCTACGACCTCGACCTTGACGGCACACTCGACATCGGCGTCGCCGACGTTGACGTTGACATACCGCCGTGTGACTCTGGTCGGCGCATGGCCATTTACCGCAACAGCAACGGGAGCATCACCGACCCATACGGTACCAGCGCACAGCCATGGGCCGATAACGCCTATGACTTTTGGTTCCTCGACATCAACAACGACGGCTTGCCCGACCTCATTACCGGTGACTGCTCGGGTTACAGCGTTTACATGTCGGCCAACTGCGAACTCGCGCCCAACAGCTCCGACTACGACGGTGACGGACTCGCCGACGCCTGCGACCCCTGCCCAACCAACCCTGACCCCAACTGTACGCCGCCGACCGACTTCCCTGTGGTGAGCACCGACTTCAGCATGGCGCGGCAGTGGAATGAATTGGCCTTGGCATCCATCCGGAAAGACCTTGCCCGCCCGCCCGTACATGCGCGCAACCTCTTCCACCTTTCTGCCGCACAATGGGATGCCTGGTCAGCCTATGACCCCGCTTCATGCGGATACATTTTGGGTCAAGAGTTGAACGGACATGTATGCACCTTCGAAGGTTTCCCCTTGCCTGACAACATCGAAGCATCGCGCGACACTGCCATCGCCTATGCCTCCTACCGCATACTGCGGCACCGCTTTGTGAATTCGCCGCAAGCCGCCTTGCTGTATCAAGGCTACGACAACCACATGGCCACGCTTGGGTATGACCCTGCCTACACGAGCACCGATTATGCCGGAGGCTCGGCAGCCGCCTTGGGTAACTACGTGGCGCAGTGCGTCATCAACTACGGCCTCAACGACAATGCCAACGAAACAATTAACTACGGCAACCAATTCTACGAACCGGTAAACGAACCCATGAATGTTGACATTCCGGGCAACGACACATTTACCGACTTCAACCGCTGGCAGCCGCTTACTTTGGCGCTTTTCATCGACCAGAGCGGCAACGTCATTCCGGGTGATACGCCTGACTTTTTAGGTCCGGAGTGGGGCCAAGTGCACCCGTTCTCGCTGAACGAAAGTGACCGCGTCGATTACACCCGCGATGGAAACCCCTACCCGGTTTACCTCGATCCCGGCGCACCACCAATGCATCAGATGGACGGTGGCGGAACCACCGAAGACTACCGCTGGAGCTTTGTCACTACGGCCATTTGGGCATCGCACCTCGACCCTACTGACGGTGTAATGTGGGACATTTCACCGGGTGCGCTGGGCAACAACTCGACCTTCCCTACTTCGTTTGCCGATCACCCCAACTACTACGACCAAATGAACGGTGGCAACGACCACAACGGTCACCCCGTGAACCCCGTGACCGGTCAACCGTACGCCCCGAACATCGTTCCACGGGCCGACTATGCCCGCGTGCTGGCCGAGTTCTGGGCCGACGGGCCTGACAGTGAAACACCGCCAGGGCACTGGTTCTCAATTTTCAACTACGTCAGCGACCACCCCATGCTCGAAAAACGCATTCAAGGAGAAGGCGACGTGTTGAGTGATTTGGAATGGGACGTCAAAGGCTACCTCGCCCTTGGCGGAGCCATGCACGACGCAGCTGTGGCTGCCTGGGGTGTGAAAGGCTGGTACGATTACCCTCGTCCGATCTCGGCCATTCGTGGGATGGCCGAACTTGGTCAGTCAAGCTTCCCCGGTGAACCCAACTACCACCCCGGAGGCTTGCCCATTGTTCCCGGTTACATTGAAGTTATTCAACCCGGTGAGCCCTTGGCCGGTGCAGGAAACATCCACGCCGGCAAGTTGAAAATGTATTCTTGGCGCGGACACAACGGCATCAACAACGTTGACACTGAATTTGCGGGCGTAGGCTGGATTCGCGCAGAAGACTGGGAGCCGTATCAGCGACCGACCTTCGTTACACCACCTTTTGCCGGCTACGTATCGGGGCACTCGACCTTTAGCCGTGCTGCAGCCGAACTGCTCACCCAATTCACCGGATCGGAGTATTTCCCAGGTGGTATCGGCGAATTCGTTGCTCAGGCGAATGAGTTTTTGGTGTTTGAGGATGGACCAAGCGTTGACGTTGTGTTGCAATGGGCAACCTACTACGACGCTGCCGATGAATCAGGCGCTTCGCGCATTTGGGGTGGAATTCACCCTCCCGCCGACGATATTCCCGGCCGAATTATGGGCGACATTGTTGGGCAACGTGCCTTTGCACACGCCCTACAGTATTTTGAGTCACAGGCCTGCACTGTGCCTGAAGACTGCGCACCGACCGGAATCACTGCCAGCGCAAATTGCCAACTCAATGGCCCTGTTGTTGAAGCCACCATCACCGTTAACTTCGGGTTGTCGGCTGTGTACTGCTCGGCTGACGAACTTTGCTACCGCGAAGTGGGCAGCAGCGAATACACATGCATCGTCCTCAGTGGTATCGGCGATGGTGACAGCTACACCGTGAGCGGTCTCAATGACAACACTGCGTACGAAGTGTACTTCACCGTGACCGATTTCGCCGTTGCGCCGCAGCAAAGCACGACAGTGACAGTCACTACCGGTAACTGTTCAGCTGAAGTGCCCGGTTGCACCGACCCTATAGCTGTTAACTACAATTCCAATGCCACGTTTAACGACGGCTCATGCAGCTACAACTGCGGCAGCAATGTACCCCTGTGTGTTGATACCAATGGAGCAGCGTTCATAGCCGTTATCACTGCCAACAACGCCTGCTGCATTGGCGCATGGGATGCCGCGTGCCAAGCGGCGTACGATGCACTGACCAACCTATGCATCGCCGGTTGTACCAACGCGTTGGCCTGCAACTTCAACCCGAATGCGGGCAATGACGACGGCTCATGCACCTACCCCGGATGCACCGATCCACTGGCCTGCAACTACGATGCCACAGCCGGATGCGACGACGCTTCGTGCACCAACAACCTTGATTGGTACACCGATCTTGATGGCGACGGCTACGGCACCGGTACCGCAGTGGCTTCAGGAAGCTGTGACTCGCCCTGCGACAATACCTGGGTTATCAACGTCACCGGAACCGGATGGCTTGATGAAACCACATGGACCTTCACCGACGCCAGTGGCGTGGTGGTAGCTGCGGGTGGTCCGTACGACAACAATGGCGGCGGCGGCACATTCACCGGACAAGGTGTTTCAACGAACGGACCGTTCACCTTCGCCATTGAAACACAAGGCCAGTTCAACGACAACGTTGCCAACTGGATCGTAAGCACGGGCAGCGGATTGCAGCTCGCTTCAGGCGGTGTTACGGGTGGACAAACCGGCGAGGAAGCCGACATCGACTGCTCTCTCGCCAGCCAAACCGGTGACTGCGACGATGCCAACCCCGATGTAAACCCCGGCCAAATCGAAGATCCGTGCAACGACATTGACGACAATTGCAACGGCGAAATCAACGAAGGCGGCGGCACCGTATGGTACGCCGATGCCGATGGCGATGGCTTCGGAAACCCCGAAGTTACCCTCATCAGCTGCGCAGTACCCTGCGACGACACCTGGGTCATTTCTGTGACCTCAGGAGGTTGGATGGATGAAATTAGCTGGTCGTTTGCCGACGTTCAAGGGACTGTGGTTGCAGCCGGTGGTCCATACCCCAATACCGAAGGTGGGGGTAACTTTACCAGCCAAGGCATTTCAGGCAACGGGCCGTTCACCTTCACCATCGAAACCCAAGGCCAACTCAATGACAACTCTGCGAATTGGAGCATTGCATCAGGCAGCGGCCTGCAAATCTTATCAGGATTCGCGGCGGCAGGAACCGAATCAACCATTGGTGACATCGATTGCATCTACGTTGACAATGCCGACGACTGCAACGATGCCGACGCGAACGTGAATCCTTCAGTGGCTGATTCGCCTTGCAATGGCATTGATGACAACTGCGACGGCATCGTCGATGACGGCAGCATTTTCGGGTGCACCGATGCCGACGCCTGCAACTACGACCCAAGTGCCACTTGCGACAACAACAGCTGCGACCTTGTCAGCTGTTTCCTCTGTCCGGGTGACTTCAACTTCGACGGCAACCGCGACGTGCAAGACTTGCTGATTCTGCTTGGCGATTACGCCTGCACAGGTGTATGCGCAGCCGACATGAACGGCGACCAAATGGTGACGGCGTCTGACATGTTGATGTTCTTACCACTTTTCGGACTGCCATGTCCGCAATAGGTCGAACGACCTGTTGATCTACCGAAGAGAGCGGCCCTGTGCCGCTCTTTTTCGTGCTATATTTGCCCTGTGAAAATGAGTCACATGAAGCGTATCATCGCCGTTTTCGGCGTGTTTTTGGTGTTCGTGCTCGCGCACGGATGCGGAAGTTCTGACTACCATCCCGATGCCATGTCGCTGCAACGCGAAGCGATGAAGGTGTACAAGCGAAAGCCCGACAGTGCCCTCTCGGTGCTCGACAAGGCCATTGCCATTGACCCCTCCTACCACCTCTTGTACAACACCAAGGCCATGGTGTACCAACGGAAGGGCGAGTACGACCGCGCAGTGGCCGAACTGCACAAATCACTGCGTTGGAACGACACCCAGCCCGAAGTACACCTGCAAATCGGAATGCTGTACGACATTAGCGCGCGGCCTGAAAAAGCCGGCGATGCCTACAACCGCGCCTTGGCCCTTTTTGATGTGCGCCTTGCCGAAGGCAGCGACAACGAAGCTGACGACCGCGTGAACCGCGCCGTGAACCTCATTTTGATGGGCCGCGAAACCGATGGCAATGCCGCTCTCGATGTGCTTGCCAACAGCTACCCTGACCACCCTTTGATTCAAGGCCTCTACGATCGCAAGCGCGCTTCGGCCGCTGACCGCATCACCCGCGAGTTCTGCATCAACGAACTTGTCGTTCAACCCTGACCTAACCACCATGCTAAGAATTCGTCCGTTCAAAGCCGTTCGTCCGGCCAATGACAAGGTGCACCTTGTCGCCTCGCGCTCGTATGTGACGTACAGCGATGAACAACTGCGCGACAAACTGCGGCACAACCCCTACAGCTTTGTGCAGGTCATCCACCCTGATTTTGACAGCGATGACCCAAGCGAGCCCGGCACCCACAAGCGCTTCGAGCGCGTGCGCGACCGCTACCGCAGCTTCACCGCCGATGGCGTGTTTGTGCGCGACGGCAAACCCGCCTTCTACGTCTACCGTCAAAGCTCGGCCGGGGTCGATAGCATGGGCATTGTGGCTGCCGCCCATGCGGATGACTACCGCAGTGGCCGCATCAAAATCCACGAGCAAACCCTCGCCGCGCGCGAAGCTTTGTTTGCCGACTACCTCGAAGTGACCGGCTTCAATGCCGAACCCATTTTGCTCACCCACGACGACGACGACGAACTCAACGGCTGGCTAACGGCCGTGAGCGGCCGCACACCCGACGTACACTTCACCACCGCCGATGAAGTCACCCACCGCCTGTGGGTGGTTGATGGCGACGAAGACTGCCACTTCGTTGAAGCCGCCTACGCCCGCTTCGACGCACTCTACATCGCCGATGGCCACCACCGCAGCGCGTCATCGGTTTTGCTCGCCGACCGCCTCGCCGCGGCAGGCAAATTGACCGAAGCCGCAGCCCACTTTATGGTGTACATTATCCCCAAGTCGCGGCTGAAGATTCACGGTTACCACCGCCTCATACGCCACATTGGCATCGACGTGCAGCGCCTCCTCGACGGCATCCGGGCGATTCCGGGAGTGACCGTGCGTGAAGTATCCCGCGAAGCGGCCATCCCCAAAAGCAGGCACATCGACCTGTATTTGAGCGGATTGCGCTACCGCATCGACCTGCCCGAGAACCTCGAAGACCACCACCCCGACGCCGAATGGCTCACCCAACACATTCTGGCACCGCTTATGGGCATCGCCGACCTGCGCAACGACCAACGCATAGCCTTTGAGCCCGAAACCACCGGCGTCGCCAACCTCTGCCGCAGCGTTGACGAAGGCCGTTACGAGGCCGTGTTCATCCTCCATCCCGTCCCCTTCGACCAGTTGAAAGCAGTAGCCGACCGTCGCGAAACCATGCCTCCAAAATCAACGTGGATTGAACCAAAATTGCGTTCAGGACTTGTAGTGTATGATTTTACCTTTGCAGATACCATCGAGCAGTGAATTCATACGCCTACATCACCGAAAACCTGAATGAAGTGCGCCATGCGCTTCCGGAGCACGTTACCCTCGTAGCCGTGTCGAAAACGCATCCGCCGGAGGCGATACAAACCGCTTACGACGCCGGCCAGCGCATTTTTGGTGAAAACAAAGTGCAGGAACTCGTGGCCAAGCACGAAGTGCTGCCGCGCGACATTGAATGGCATTTGATTGGCCATTTGCAGACCAACAAGGTGAAGTACATTGCTGATTTTGTTAGCTTTATACATGCCGTTGACAGCGAGAAGTTGCTCGACGAAATCAACAAACGCGCAGCGAAGGCCGAGCGCGTCATCGACGTTTTGCTGCAGGTGCACATTGCCGAAGAAGACAGCAAGTTCGGTTTCGACGATGCCGAATTGACCGCCTTTGTTTCAGGCACGGGAATTGCATTACATACACATGCGCGCATCCGCGGATTGATGGGAATGGCCACCTTTACCGATGACCGTGAGCAGGTGCGCCGTGAATTTAAACACCTCAAACGTTTGTTTGACCAATTGAAAACCAGCGTGTTTGTCACTGCCAACCACTTTGATACCCTTTCAATGGGCATGAGCGGCGACTTCGACCTCGCCATTGAAGAAGGCAGCACGATGGTGCGCATTGGCAGCACATTGTTTGGCGCACGCAACTACGGAACCAACGGATGAAAACACTCTTATCACTTGCATTCGCCTGCATCACCCTCAGCTCAGCGGCACAGGCCGAGATGTTTAGCGGCACGGTGGTGTACACCCGCACCAACGATGACCGCGGATACATTGAGCCGCCGCTTCCCAACGAAGTGGTCATTCATTCTGCTCCGGGTTATCACCGTTACGAAGAAGCCATTGGTGCAGATCGTCGCGTTGTCATTTACGACCTGGCCAAAGGCGAGCAGTACACCTTGATGACCTTGTTAGGTGAACGTATAGCCATTCGCGCACCGTTTGAAACGGCTTCGGCCGTGAGTTCAATGGATGCAGTGCTTACCGATGCCCTGCCCATTTGTGGGTGGCCGGCTACGAGCGTGAACATCAACAAACAAAGCGTGGTGTATACGCCGCGTTTGTTGAGCAACCACCCGAACCTACCGCAGTGCGGCGGACTCGTCCTTGAGTTTACCTATCCCAAGTCGAGTCTGCGTTTTCGTGCTGCCACGGTGAGCACGCAAGCACCTGACGCCGCCTTGTTCACCATCCCCGCAGGGTACACCCTCATCACCGCCGAAGAATTGCTCGAAGTATTTGGCATTGACGGCGAATAACACACCCAACCATGGCACGTTCGTTCTTGAGTTACCTCTTTGTTTTTGCCGTTGTGGGCGGAGGCCTTTATTGGCACTACCGCGTGCCTCCCAGCCTTGAATCGACCGAGATCATGGTGGAAACGCCGAGCGGCATCCGTGCGCTCAACGAGCTTGAAGAGGGCGCACTGCTCGTAAACTTTTACGCCTCTTGGTGCGGCCCGTGCATGCAAGAAATCCCCGTCTTGAAGCGTGCCAACGCCTTGGGCAACTTCAAGGTGGTGGGCGTTACCGACGACGCATCGGAGGCCATTGCCGAGGTGGCTCAACGCTTCGGTGTAAGCTACCCCTTGTACCGGCTCGATCGCACGCTCGACGACTACGGGGTGCACAGCATCCCTACAAGCTACCTCATCAACGCCGAGGGCGAAGTGGTGTTAAGCATCAACGGCGTGCGCGAATGGGACTCACCTGAATTCCAGCGGACTGCCCTCGAACTGCTCTCAGCCAACTAAACCACTGACGGGCAGCTTTGTGCCCACAGCCTGCTGTTCACAACGAAAGGTCAAAACGCTATGAACAAGCGACCGTAAATGAGGTTTTAAGTTGCGTTGGGTAAGTGCTGCACCGCTGTAGTTTCTTTGCAACACTTGTAAAACCCACGTAGAAGACCTAAAGAATCACCAACGATGTCACGTTTTTTACCGTGTAAAGTGAAGCGCATCGAACGGGAAACGCACGACAGTGTGCGTGTTACTCTCGATACCGGCGAGCACGCCGGGCAGTTCAACTTCAAGCCCGGACAGTACATTACCTTCTGTTTCAACTTGCGCAACGAAGAGCTGCGCAGGGCCTACAGCTTGTGCACAGCGCCGCACGAAGGCGAGGTGCAGGTAGCAGTGAAAGAAGTCGATGCCGGTCGCGTGTCGATCCACGCCAACCGCACCCTGAAAGCCGGCGACCCCATGCTGGTTATGCCGCCCCAAGGCAACTTCTTTTTGAGCACCGACGCCACCAAGCAGCGCCATGTGGTGCTGTTTGGCGCAGGCAGCGGAATCACGCCGCTCATCTCCATCGCCAAAGCAGTGCTGCACGACGAGCCCCAAAGCCGCGTGACCCTCTTCTACGGCAACCGCAACAAAGAAAACATCATGTTTTACCGCGAGCTCGACGCCTTGGCGCGCGACCCGCGCATGGACGTTTACCACATTCTAACCGACGGGTCAATGGGCAGTCCGCTCTTCTCGGGCCGCATCACCTTCGGCAAGGCCACCGAGTTGCTCTACACCTACGCCAACGACGCGTTGGAGAAAGAGTACTTCGTGTGCGGTCCTTCGGGCATGATGAAAAGCGTGAAAAACGCCCTCGACGATGCCGGCATTGAGCCGAGCCGCATCCACCTCGAGTACTTTGAGAATCCCGACGCTGAGCCTGCTCCGGTGAAGCCCACCCGCAACGAAGAAAACGAGCAGCCCTTCGAAGGTACGGCCAACGTGGAGGTGATTCTCGACGATTTGAGTTACACCTTTGTGATGGACGACGACCGCAAAACCGTGCTCGACGCTGCCCTCGAAGCCGGTGCCGACGCCCCGTACTCGTGCCAAGGAGGAGTGTGTACCTCGTGCCGCGCCCGTTTGCTCGAAGGCACAGTGCGCATGACGAGCAACTTCGCCCTCACCGACCAGGAAATGAAAGAGGGCTTCATCCTCACCTGCCAGGCCCACCCCACGAGCAGCACAATTAAGGTGTCGTATGATGAGTGAGGTGGGTAAAGGTCACTGAAGAACACATCCATCCAAATAAAAAAAGCCCCTTCAACGAGGGGCTTTTTGTTGACTGAAGGTGGTGTTCACTCGGGGTAACAGCGAAAGAACACGGTCTCAGTGCGCATATCACCCAAGCCATGGTCGCTCGCAATTTCAACATGCAAGGCCATTGAACAGGTGTCGGCAACGGTGTTCACCCACACGTCAGAGATGATGAATTCATGTCCGTGTGCGTGCGCCGAATGATCAACCACGAGCAGGTTCTCGCTCAGGTTAACCAGGCGCACCGAGTAGCCGTGCAGCTCATCGCCCGAGCGGGCTTCAACGTGAATCTTCACGGTATCGCCGTAGGCGTAGGCCCGATCGGGAATGGGTTGTTCAATCGCCAGGTTGATGCGTTCTTCGGCTTCGCCGGATGGCAGGGGCGTTGGGTCGTCTTTCGTGCAGCCGGTCGCGGCAAACATAAGTGCGAACACCAAAGCGATGGAGGCGTGTAGAGGGTACATGGTGTGTCGTTTAAAAAAGGAAACTCAGCTGTACCGATGCGAATGCGCGTTGTTCAAGGTAGCCGCCGCCCCAGTTTTGCCACAGCGGGATGCCGGCATAGGCACCCACGCCCCAGCGCTGACGGAAGTAATCGGCCCCGGCCATGAGCTGCGCGCCTTGTCCGCCCGAAACCGCATTCACCTCGTCGGTGTCAACGTTGAGCAGATCGCGTTGCGCGGCAGCGAATCCGAGCTCGACACCCGGCAGCAGCACGCCCCCGTTTTCATTCGGTGCGATGTAGCGCATCACCCGAATGGCGCTCATCGCGCGGTGACCGAAGCGGTAGCCCTCGGCATTGCGGCCATTGGCGCGCATGCTGACCTGGGCTTGCACGGCCCACCGGTTGAACCGCTTCATAAGGTTCGAGGTCAACACCAGGTCAACACTGCCCGTGCCGGGCTGCAGGTTGGGGATGAAGAGGTCTTCATCGCCAAAGCGCGCGTCGAAGCGACCGGTTGGCAGCTTCACCGCAAGGCCGTTGACCCACTGGCCGAGCCGTTTGCTGTTGGTGCTGTCGCCCACGGTGGTGAGGTGCATGGCCCCGATGCTGAGGTCGCCCACACCCGATGAACGGCGCACGGTTTCGGCTTCGTGCTGGCGGTAATCGGCATAGGGCAGTGACGCCGCGAGCATCCACCGGCGGCCGATGAAGCTGCGCACGCTGAGGTCGAGGTTGCCGAAGCGCTCGTCAGACACCACCGGTTGTTCCCACGTGAAAAGGGCCGGGTGCGACGATGAAAAACTGCGGTGGCTGTATGAAAGGGCCACCACATTGCGGCGGTAATCGGGCAGTACGCCCAAGCGTTGGTCACGCGCCGAGCAGCCGCACACTTCGCAGGCGTGCGCGGCATGGGCCAACCCTAGAACAAGGGTCAGCAAAACTAGTATTCGCATGGTAAAGCATTGAAACGTTGAAAATCGAATGATCTCAAGCGTTTCCTGCGGGCGGATGGAAGACTGCGTGCGCCTTTAGAAAAGCGTACTGATTTTCTGCGCTGCGTGGATGAGCGGCTTCGGTAAACAGTTCACCCTGCGGCAGGAGAAGTTCACTCGTCAGCGGCAGGTAGTGGATTTCGGGAAGCTGGATGGCGCTTTGCTGTTCGGCGGGGATGTCGTCAGCAGCCACGGCATTGAGTTGCGCCTTCATGTGGCAGCGGCCGTTGCAGGTGTTGACGGGAGCATCTTTTTGTTCGCACAGCTCGTTGACGATGGTGGTGTAGTGCGCAGCGAAGTCGATGAGCGCGCTCAGTTGCATCAGTGAACCGAGGTGCAGCACGGTGGAGAGGAGAACAACGAGTGCGATGCGCATGGTGCAAAGGTACGGCAAACCTGCAAACCCGCCGCTAAAAAGGAGGTGAGATGTGTCAGTCAACCATTAAGCATCTTTCGAATAATGGTACCTGCATTGAATGATCGCAATGCGTTGGTCTTCTCCCTTGTTTCCTTTTACACGGTAAACCAAACGATGTTCGTGGTTGATTCTTCTCGACCAATAACCCTGTAGCTCATGCCGCAAAGGTTCAGGTTTACCAAGACCTTTGAAGGGATCGGCCTGTACCGCTTTAATAAGCTGCCGTATGCGGTCAGCGACTGCCGGATCAACGTCTAACCAATGCTCGAAGTCAGACCACGCTATCCGTGTGAACCTTACTTCCATAATGCTGCGGTACTAGTCTTCAGGATTGTACCCGACAGTATCATCTTCGTTCAGCTGCTTAATCGAATCCAGCAGCCGCGCACGATTGGCCTCATCGTTCAAAAGATAGCCTGTTTCGACCAAGGCATTGTAATCATACAGTGACATGATCACAACGGCATCGTCTTCACCATCGCCCTGAGGAACGATCAACACTTCCCTTCCGGAAATAACTCTATCAAGATACAGCTTCAAGTCTTTCTGAAGACGCGCAAGGGTTGTTGCCAACATACTTCAAACCTTTATAGAAAGGTACGAAAAAATCGGCCAAATCTCATCAAGTGATATCAAGCGTCGCCAATTGAATACCGACCAGGTCGCACACCGTAAAATTCAACTGCGGGTGCATTGAACATGCCAATTTTCTGACCCTCGGCAGGTTAGTGCTTGCGCCTGAATAAAATTTCGTTACATTTGAGGTGCTGTGCTGTCGAGTCATCGCAGTGTTAACCATGCCAAATCTTGCTAAATCGCTGTCCATTGTGGTGATTGCCTGTGTGTTCATGCTCACAGGGTTGCCCGCTAAAGCCCAATACCCGTACGGTGGAGTGATCGTAGAGGAGGTACCGATTCCGGCTGCCTTGGTACCTGTGATTCAAGCCTCTGCGGGTTTTGCGAATACCCCCCGTACGTGGCGGGTTTATGTGTGCCTTGATGATCCAAACTGGTCGGTTTACCAACTCTTAACCAACCTCCCTTTCGGAGTACTTGAAAGCACTTGGGAGGTCTCATGTCCGACTTGCCCTCCTACCAACCAGTTTTTTCAGGTGCCTTTTGGAGGGAATTATGGCAATGACATCAACCCGGCCATTTTTGGGCCGGTACCTCAAACGCAATATGACAGCTGGTGGACCATCGGCCCCGAGTCCAATTTCACCTACATTGCCGAACTTGGCTTCGCTCAACTTACAGCAGCTGAAATATCGTTCGAAGCAGGTGGAGGTTGGTACACTGACGATGGTTTCTCAAACCTTTATGTCACCACCGACGTACAATGTGCTTCGTTACCTGACGCCAATGGCCGTGTCTTAATTGGTCAATTCACCACCGACGGTGTGCTAGAAGGAAATGTTGCGATATCGATTTCACGACGGAATCCATTTCCGGTTTGCACCCCTTTTACACCCATCGAGGCCTTCATCGTCAACAACGTATTCTTTACCAACGATTTTGCCTATACGTACGGTGATGCCACCTGCCTCGACATGCCGTCGTGTGTGGCGTTCGGGGCGTGTCCTGACGTCCTCGGTGCAGCAAAAATAAACGGCAACTGCGTTGAAGTGACCGGTTGCGGCTGGACGGCCGGCGGGGTTGACTATTCTCCGTTCGCGTTTGCTTCTTTGCAAGACTGCATTGACTCGAATGATTTCGGTGCGGGGCCTTGCTACGGTTTGCCTTCGTGCATTGACTTTGGCAGCTGCGGTACCTCGCTCGGCTTTACCCGTGTGGGTGGCTCATGTGTTGAAGCATTCGGGTGCGGCACCACTGTGGGCGGTACCGATTACTCACCTTTTTTCTACACTACCGTCGACGAATGCGTGGTGGCCTGTTCACAAATTTTCCTTTCGGTCGACCTAACAGAATACACGGCACGCGCCATCGAGAACGACCAGGTGCGCCTGCGCTGGATCACCTCTTCTGAAACCAACAGCGACCATTACACCATCGAGCGCAGCAGCGACATGGAGAACTGGACGCTCATCGACACCCAAAAGGCGGCGGGCTTCAGCAGCGAACAGCTTGTGTACACCACCTACGACCGCACACCGAATGATGGCACGAACTACTACCGTTTGCGTCAGTTCGATACTGATGGCAGCGAGCAGCTGCGCGAAATCCGTACGGTTGATTTCAAAGCGAGCGGACCTGTTCCGTTCCCGAACCCCACCAACGGCATGCTGCGTTTCAAAGGCGATATGAGTAAGGTGATGTTCATCCGCGTGAGCGGGATGGATGGTCGTACGCTGCTTCACTACCCCGTGAACGGCGCCGCAGCACCTGAGCTTGACCTCAGCCGTTTGGCTACGGGCAGCTACATTGTTCAGCTCGAAACCGCAAGCGGCCGCGTGTTTAGACATGTGGTGCAGCGGCATTGATTATCTGAGCGGTAAACGTTTTGGATTCGTTTTTAAACGTTTACCGGGATGCCGTTTAAGGTGTCGCCCCTAACGGGGCTAACGGGTTGGGACGGGCGGCTCGATGTGGACGGGATAAATCCCATCCCTACTTAGATACCGCCGCTACGCGGCTGCGGGACAGCGCCGTGTGGTATGTTGTGTTCCATGAAAACCTAGCCACGGCGAGTAGAAACACCCGTGGTGTACAAAACAATCATTCAGTAGGTGCGCGGCAACGCCGTGTGATGCGTGGTAAACCTTTACCGTGCAACCAAAAAAGTTTACCGGACACCAAACACCGCAACTCAACCGCACATTGCAACCGATACGCCGTGCGGCGCACACGCGTAGCTCCGTAGGAGCGTAGGTTTTGTAGGGATGGGTGAAGCCCGTCCAACCAACGGCGCGCGCACGGTATGTAAGTCCCGGAGGGACGTAGGTTGATGGGGTGTGATTTGCGGTGTGTGAACCGACAAATGAATGTGCATCAATCGCGGATGTTCCTACGCCGCTGCGCGGCTTACGGGACGGGACGGGCGCCGCTCTATAGACGGGTTCCGCCTTCGGCTTCACCCATCCCTACAAAACCTACGCCGCTCTGCGGCTGCGCGGCAACGCCATGTGATGCGTGGTGTTCCATAAAAAAAAACTCGCGGCGGCGGGTGGGCGTCGGAACGTCGGTGGTGTTTGTGGAAACCTCTTGCCTTAGACCGCAGTGGGACTTGTGAGACCATTAGGACTTGTAGGATCATTGAGACACGTGGGGCCGTGAGACACGTGGGACTTGCTCAGACTTGTCGGCTTCGTGCAGTTCTTGCGGCCCGTGGAACCTGTCGAACCCGTTGACTTGGGGCGTACAGAGCTCGGGCAAAGCAGACAGCGGGTCATCCATCCGCACAAACAAAAAAAAGACGAACAAACTACGTCGCTGCTAAAGACGGCGCATTGTGAACCGGTTCTCGATCGCCGTAAAAACGGTTGAAGATGACGGTAGCGGTGAGATCTCCGGTGACGTTGACGGCAGTGCGGAACATCCCCAAAATGCGGTCAATGCCGATGATCACGATAAGACCATCGGCCGGGATACCCACACTTTGAAGCACCGACGCCAAAATTATGACGCCGCCTCCGGGAATCGCCGGGGTGCCAATGGATGCCGCAACCACCGTCGCCGTGATGAGAATGAGCTGCGTGCTGCCCAATTCAATGCCGTACGACTGCGCAAGAAACAACGCCGTGACGCATTGAAAGAGCGCAGTACCGTCCATATTGATCGTTGCTCCGATGGGGATGACGAAGTCGGAGATGTTCGACGACACCCCGAGCTTTTCATCGGCGGTTTTCATCGAGAGGGGCATTACCGCCGCTGAACTTGCGGTAGAAAAAGCGAGCAATTGCGGCTCTCGGATGAGCTTTAAATAGGTAAACGGCCGCATGGAAGTGAAGCCGAACACCAGCACTAAGTAAAACACCACCAGCACAAGCAAGCCCAAGAGCACTACCGCGATGTAGTAGCCCAAGCCCAAGAAAATGCCCAGGCCGATGCGCGAAAGCAAGGCTGCCATGAGGCCAAAAACGGCGTAAGGCACGAGGTTCATGGCCCATGAAACCACGATCATGCACACTTTTTGCACGACTTCAACGAAGCGGATTAGTGGTCGTGCATGCTCGAGCTGAAGCTGCGTTACGGCAACCCCAATGATGACCGTAAACACAACAACTCCCAGCATTTCGCCGGTGAGGACGGCCTCGAGCGGGTTGTTGGGAATGAGGTTGGAAATGGCATCGGGAACGCTGCCGCGTGTTTGAGGTGATGGTGATGCCTGCGTATCGGCAACTCCGCCGGTTGCAAAGCCCCCCATTCGGTAGACGTATTTGCCCGGATTCATAAGCAGCGTGAGCACCAATCCGATACCAATCGAAACCACGGTGGTGCCTACAAAGTAAAGCAGCAACTTCACCCCGAACGATTTCAGTTTGTCAGAGGTATTGCTGACGATGCCTGAAACGATCGAGGTGAAGATGAGGGGTATCATGATCATCTGCACCAAGCGCATGAAAACCTGACCGGGCAAGTCGAGCCAATCGGCCAGCACGGTGCTGGTCGAAGCTGACACCCATCCGTTAGCGGGATTGATGGCGATGCCAAGCAAGACCCCAAGGAAAAGTCCGATTAGTACCTTGAGCCACAATCGTCCCTTAACCAAACGTTCAAGGTGAACCGATAGCTCATTCAGTGGCGAGATGCTTAACATGGCTGCAAGGTAAGGTTAGATTGTGCGTGGTTTAGTGCCGCGCTATCAGCAGGTGGCGACGGCAGATCAATAGCGGGTGATGGCACCGAAGCCGTTGAAATCAGCCAGCTCACCGGAGGCCAAGAAGACTTCGTCTCTCCCGTGCTCCATATTGGCTTCGATTAGCTCGTCGTAGATGTCGTCAATGACCAGCGATGCGCTATTGGTGTGTTGATCAACGTACGAAATGACACCGTTGTCGATGACGGCAGGCTGAAACAAATCGGTCTCGATGAAGAGGGTTTGAATGCGGCCTTGCTTTATGGCTTGCCAAATCTCATTGGTGTCGCTGAGAAAGCGTTGCTTGCCGACGGCCTGCTTGAGTTCACTTTTACGCGCTTCGTTGTTGCCTTGGATGCGTTGGCTCACGAGCGGCCAAGCATCGCTCACAATGGCGTGGGCTTTATCGTCGTTGCGGTTGCCATTGAGGTGGTCTTCGAAGAAGATGTGCGGGTGATCGGCCATCTTCATGAACTCGAAGCGGTTGCTTTCATCGGAACAGATGAGCACAGGGTAGCGGTTGGTATGGCGTTCGGCGTTGAGTTCTTTGTCGACCCGATTGAAAAATTCAGCCAGCACATTGGCTTGACGGTTGGCGTTTTGCTCACCACGGCCAGAGCTTGCTGAAACGGTATTTTTTAAGGGGAAGGATGAGGATACCTCGGTGACAAGGCGGTCGTTGAAGGCGAGTAAAAGCCGTGCTTGGTGTTGGCTCAAGACAAGGATGTAGTAGCTGGCTTCGCTGTGCAGCGCGCGGACGATGTCGCGGGTGGCGAACGAATTCCCGATGACCACGCGTTCTTTCACGGCGATGGGCAGGCGGACGATCTGCGCAACCGTTTCGCTGACAAAGAGCACCATGCTATCGAGGTTGTGGCTATGGTCGATTTGGTCGGCCAATGATTTGAGTGACTCAGTCAGTTTGGCTGCTGCGCGTTTGTCGTTCATACCGACGATGCGTTCTTCGGCTTCTTTGAGGAGGTTTTTCAGGGTTAAGGCGTCTTTCTCGTTGTCGGGTTTGGTGCGGTGGGTATTGAAAAGTACCGTTATACAGTTGTCGGAAACGATGTTTTTCAGCTCATTAAGAAGTGATGTCATGGCGTTGTTTTATATATGGGTTAAACAAATACAATTATTCTCGACCGTGGCAGTATGGGTCAAGCCTGTGACATCATAGGCACTGTATTGAATGCCAACGAAGTTAGTGGCTGAACAAAGGTGATAAACACAGCAAATGTTAAACATGAAGAAAGTCAGGAATGAACACTGAAGTACGTCAGGCAAGCTTCGCTGCCAAGCGATGAATGGGCTGCGATTGGTGTTCCTACGCCGCTACGCGGCTTACGGGACGGGACGGGCGCCGCTCCATGAACAGGTTTCGCCTTCGGCTTCACCCATCCCTACAAAACCTACGCCACTACGTGGCTGCGCGAGGACGGCGAAAAACGTTTCGGTTGCCGGGCGAAGCCATGTGGCACGTGGTGTTCCATGACAACATGGCCTCGGTGAGCAGACGACATAACACCCGTGGTGTACGATACAATCATTCCGCGGCTGCGCGAGGCCGGCGAAAAACGTTTCGGTTGCCGGGCGACGCCATGTGATGCGTGGTCTTCCATGAAAACATCGCCGCGGCGTTGGTTGGTAAACCTTTTCCATGCAACCAATAAAGTTTACCGGTCACCACACACCGCAACGCAATTTCGCATTGCAAGCGAAACGCCGTGCGGCGCACGCGGGGAGCTCCGTAGGAGCGCAGGTTTTGTAGGGATGGGCGGAGCCCGATGCAATCGGGGCGCAGCCCGTCCACCAGCGGCGCGCGCACGGTGCGTAAGTCCCGGAGGGACGTAGGTTAATCAGGTGTGATGGATGGCGTTAGCATCGATCAATAAAACGTCAATTGGTTCCGGTGTTCCTACGCCCCTAACGGGGCTATCGGGACGGGACGGGTGCCGCTGCATGGACGGGCCAGAGGCCCATCCCTACCAAACCTACGCCACTACGTGGCTGCGCGCGGCCGGCGAAAAACGTTTCGGTTGCCGGGCGATACGCAGCACGATGTATTTCGTGCATTTCGATTTTTCAGTGTGATACGAACAGCACGATAAGCCATTCCAAGATGTTTTGTGCCTTTCGTGCTTTTCGTTGTGAACAATTCAGCACGCATGCGGCAACACCATGTCACATGTCGTGTTCCTTGAATGCCATCCCCGCAGGGGATGCCTCCAGAATCTAAAGTCTGAAGTCCAGAATCAAAAGTCTAAAATCTGAAGTCTAGAATCTGAAGTCTAGAATCTAAAGTCTAAGCAACCACCTCCCCGAACAAATCGTAATGCTCGGCATCGGTGATGGTGGCGGTGACGAAGTCGCCGATGCGCAGGTGCAGATCGTCGCGCTGCTTGATGAGGACTTCGTTGTCAACGTCGGGCGAGTCGAACTCTGTGCGGCCCACGTAGTAACCGCCTTCGATGCGGTCAATTAAGACCTTGAAGCTGCTGCCGATCTTCGCGCGGTTCAGCTCCATCGAGATGCCGCTTTGAATTTCCATCACCTTCTCTGAACGCTGCTTCTTCACGGCGTCGGGCACATCGTCTTCAAAGTTGTACGCGTGGGTGTTCTCTTCGTGCGAGTAGGTAAACACGCCCAGGCGGTCGAAGCGCATCTCCTCTACCCATTCGCACATTTCTTCGAAGTCGCGGTCGGTTTCTCCGGGGTAGCCGCAAATCAGCGTGGTGCGGATGGCAATGCCCGGCACGCGCTCGCGGATGTCGCGGATGAGCTGCGTCGTTTTCTCGCGTGTGGTGCCGCGGCGCATGGCCTTCAGCATATTCGTGCTGACGTGCTGCAAGGGCATGTCGATGTAGTTGCAGATGTTCGGATGCTTCGCCATCACGTCGAGTACTTCCATCGGGAAGCCCGTCGGGAAGGCGTAGTGCAGACGAATCCAATCGATGCCTTCGACCTCGGCCAAACGCTCGAGCAGCTCGCCCAATGCGCGCTTCTTGTAAATGTCGAGTCCGTAGTAGGTGCTGTCTTGCGCGATCACCATCAGTTCGCGCACGCCACCGCGGGCCAGGTTCTTGGCTTGGGTAACGAGGTCTTCAATCGGCGTACTCACGTGCTTGCCGCGCATGAGCGGGATGGCGCAGAACGAGCACGGACGGTCGCATCCTTCGCTGATCTTGAAGTAGGCGTAGTGCGAAGGGGTGGTGAGCAATCGCTCTCCTACGAGTTCTTTTTTGTAATCGGCCTTGAGCGTTTTGAGCAAGCGGGGCAGTTCGCGGGTGCCGAAGTAGCCATCGACCTCGGGAATCTCGGCCTCCAGTTCGTCGCGGTACCGCTCTGAGAGGCATCCTGTAACGTACACTTTTTCTACGCGGCCTTCAGCCCGTGCCTCCGCGAAGCGAAGAATCGTATTGATCGATTCCTCCTTGGCATTGTCAATGAATCCGCACGTATTGATCACCACGATGGCCGCGTCGCTGTCGGCCTCTTCGTGCTTCACCTCGTAGTTGTTGGCCTTGAGTTGGGCCATCATCACCTCGCTGTCAAAGATGTTCTTCGAGCAGCCTAGGGTCACGACATTGACCTTGTTTTTTTTGAGGGTGCGGACGCGCATTTAGTTTTAGCTGAAAAGTGAGTCGACGAATTCGAATTTGTTGAAGACCTGGAGGTCGTTGATGCCCTCGCCTACGCCGATGTAGCGGACGGGAATTTTAAACTCATCGCTGATGCCGATGACCACACCGCCTTTGGCCGTGCCGTCGATCTTGGTGAGCGCCAGCGCAGTGACTTCGGTGGCTTTGGTGAACTGACGCGCCTGTTCGACCGCGTTTTGTCCGGTCGAACCGTCGAGCACAAGCAGCACTTCGTGCGGCGCATCGGGGATGACCTTTTGCATCACCCGTTTGATTTTGGTGAGCTCGTTCATCAGGTTGATTTTGTTGTGCAAGCGGCCGGCGGTGTCGATGATCACCACATCTGACCCGTTAGCGACGGCGCTTTGCAGGGTGTCGTAGGCCACGGAGGCCGGATCGGCGTTCATGCCCTGTGCGACGATGGGCACACCGGCGCGTTCGCTCCAGATTTTGAGTTGGTCAACGGCGGCCGCGCGGAAGGTGTCGGCCGCGCCGAGCATCACCTTGTAGTTCTTGGCTTTGAACTGGTGGGCCAGCTTGCCGATGGTGGTGGTTTTGCCCACTCCGTTGACGCCCACCACCATGATGACATAGGGTTTGTGGTTGGATGGGATAACGAACTCGGAGGCCTCTTCGCTGCCCGACTCGCTGAGGAGTGCGGCGATTTCTTCTTTGAGGATGGAGTTCAGTTCGTCGGTTCCAAGGTATTTGTCGCGCGAAACGCGTTCTTCGATGCGTTGGATGATTTTGACTGTGGTGGCCACGCCCACATCGGCCGAGACGAGCACCTCTTCGAGGTTGTCGAGCACCTCGTCATCGACGCGCGACTTGCCGGCAACGGCGCGTGCGAGGGTTGAGAACAGGTTTCCCCGCGTTTTTTCGAGCCCTTTGTCGAGGGTTTCTTTTTTCTCTTTGGAGAAGATGCGTTTAAAGAAGCTCATTTCGCAGCAGTTGGGAACTGCAAAGATACGAAATGGTGCGATGGGTAATCGATAACATATTCCTCCGCTCCTACGGTGCTTACGGTACGCACACGCGCCGCATTGTGGACGGGTATCGCGGACGGGATAAACCCTGTCTGCCACAGGCAGGCCTGTGGCTACGTAGGTGCCGCCGCTACGCGGCTGCGCGAGGCCGGCGAAAAACGTTTCGGTTGCAAAGCGAAGAGCAGCACGCACGGTTTCGTGCTTTTCGTTTTCAGAACATCAGTACGACTGCGCCCCGCTCCTCCATCCCGAAAGGATGGTCTCCGATTAATCCCCAACGAAAACAGGCTGCCGGCACAGCCCAAAGGAAGAAATCTCCCATGAACCACAAAATCAGCGGCGCTGCCGCTGATGGCCCCTAGTAAGAAACGTTTTCAACCCGGATTCAATTCGAATCCTTCACCACGTGTAGCCGATAGAAAGCCCGAATGAACGGTAACGATTAATCAGTCGCTTACTGGTCATTTCCACATAATCAATCTCTCCCATTGCATTTATTAGCAAAGCTCTGGCGTCGGCCCATTTGTCTGTTCGTAAGTCGCTGAACGATCGCGCCAAGAAACCGTTGGCTTGGATCGACCAATGCTTACCCAAAGGCAAAACCAAAGACAGTTGAGCCTGTCCGCCGAGTTCTAGTCGCCCATACATATCTTGCGCGCTGGCTGGATAAAACATCTGTTCATCTACAGGTATATAGTTTTGATTGGTTGGTATGCCATTGTACGCGAGGTAAGGCCCCATACGGATGCGAACGATTCTTCCAAAGCATACAGTTCCACCAAATGAAGTCTCAACAAAACCGAATACTTTATCTTGTCGTATCGCCTCCGTGAAAACACAAATGTACAGACCGTTTTGATCTGCACAGAGGCTGTAAAGCGGATATAGAAAAGACATCCACTTATGCCCATACGCACCGTGGGCATAAAAGCCGATTCGTTTAGATGTCTGCTGCTCGTAGAGAAGAGTAGTGCGCAGGCTGCCACCAACATCCGGTACGGTATACTCCAAACCTCCCCTCGGTTCTGTAAATAGTACATTGGTACTTACCGTTATGCTTGACTGCGCCAAAGCAAGCACCGAGCAGAGGGTGACAGCAAGCATGAGCACAGCGCGCTTCCAGTGCGTCAAGTCAAACGGTTGGGTGCAATTGCAGTTTGTCATCTTGGTCAAGTTTAACAGGTGGCAGCTCATTTCACAGGCCGTTCGTAAAGGTATGCAAGAACGATTGAGTTTGTATTGCTTGATTCCAATATGACAACCGCTTTACCAAGAGCGTATTGACCGCGCGCTCCATCCCCAAAGGGAAATCAACCCAGTACAACGCCGATAAATTCTCCAAACCCAAATCACGCACCCACTTCAACGATGAATACGTGAAGGGAGATGGGGAGTAATGGGGCGCGAGAAACTTCATTTTTTATTCTTCGCTGCGCGGATGCGGTGACGATTGGCAGGTACCCCGTTCATCCGCACAAATAAAGAGTGTTCGTAGATTGGTCTTCACCTGCGACACAGCACCATGCGCAAACCAATAACCTTACGAAACCACTACCATCCTATTCAGCCAAGCGTTTCACCGTGCGAAAACGACTTAACTACGGGACTAAGTCCGAGACAGCTTCGGAGAATCTTCAACTTCTACATCGGAACCACGGCAAAGTCATTCAGCAATGTGGTGCGCTTTCAGTACATTCTTCGTGCAAAGCCTTCTGCACAAAGTCTGAAAGACAATAAGCTCTACTTTGACGTCGGATTCTTTGACCAGGCACATTTCATCAAAAGCTTCAAAACCTACTACGGTGTAACACCGTCAGAGGCGTTCAGGTAAGTTTGTCCGTTTTTTACAATGCGTACGCTTCGCACAGGGGTAGATTTGCCAAAACAACACACTGACAATGAAGTTTTTAATCCTTCTTGCATTTGCCTTTGCATACACCTCAACCCACGCACAAACAGCACCCACCATGAAACTCAACGCCGGAATAATCACCGAAAAACTGACTGAAACCAAAGACTTCTACACCACCGTTTTGGGATTTGGTGTAACTTTTGAGAACGAATTTTATATCTTGATGCACACACCAAATCGCGAAGCGGAAATCAGTTTTTTACTACCCAACCATCCAAGCCAACAACCGCTCTTTCAACACGCATTCCAACACCAAGGTGTTTACCTGACCCTTGAAGTAGACAATGTCGATCAAATCTACCAAGACCTAAAAGCAAAAGGCGTTAAGATACACATTGACCTGCACGATGAACCCTGGGGCGATCGGCATTTTGCCATTCAAGACCCCAATGGCATTGGTATCGACATTGTCACCTACACCGCTGCTGAAAACGACTAACCCGAATACAACAATCTGAAATACGATGAAAACACCGATTAAAAATCCGTTTACCTGGATTGAAATTTACGTAGACGACATGGCCAGAGCCCAAAAATTCTACGAAACGGTTTTCCAAATCGACATGGTGCCCATGCAAGCACCGGGCGAATTTGGCGATTTGGAGATGCTCAGCTTTCCTTGGGCGCAAGGCGAAAGCAACATTAGCGGAGCCCTCTGCAAAACGAGCGCAACAAAACCCGGTGCCGGCGGAACCTTGGTTTACTTTACCTGCAGCGATTGCGCCGTTGAAACCGCACGCGTTGAAAACGCCGGTGGCACAGTTGTTCAAGGCAAGATGCCCATCGGCGATCATGGGTTTTGCTCTGTGATCATCGACACTGAGGGCAACATGATCGGCCTGCATTCTGACGAATGAGCACCTATTACCTCGTTACTGCCACCCACCAAGCGCCCAGCAGTGCCAACTCCATCGACGAATGCCTTGAACGGGGCATTTCGTCGGTGTACGACACCTACGCCGCTGAGCTGGCGCGCAAGCTGCAGCTTGTCGAGCGCAAACACCTCAACAAACCTGTTGTGGTGTTCACCACGCTGTGTGACCATTTTGCCGAAATTCCCGTCAACGCCGTTGCGGTGCACCTGTTCGAAGGCATCCCCGCGAAGTACTTAGTGGTGTTCAAAAACGACAGCCGGTTGGTGAAATCGATTGTCGCCGATTTGAAAGCGGATGCCTGTGATTTGCCCGACGTTTACCGGCGAACAACTGACTGGCAAACCAAACTCTACCTTTGGCAGTTCATGGCGCTCTTGCAGCGTTTCAAACCTGAATTTGCTCCGATTCAACTCATTGAAACCACCTTGGAAGTCAAGTCGAAGGTGTTTCCTGAAGGCCAAATGCCCGCCACAAAGACATCGGTTCGGTGGCCGCAGTTGGTATCGCGGTTCATGCGCGACGTTGTACACGACGAGACGAAAAACCCGTGGTTGCGGCAGTTTGGGTATGCAGTGCTGGCGTCGCCCGAGTGGAACGGACATCCGATTTATGACGTCTGGATGGAGAACCGCAAGCGCACCACCTGCACCCTGCGCTTCGTTTGCGAACCTGAATGGGTGAGCCATTTGGAGATTGGGCGAACGTATCCGAGTGCAGGGTGACAGTGCTCATCCGCCGAAGGCGAGACTACCTTCATCGGAGCCGATGGAGGGTATCACAATCCAACAGGCGATTATCGGTATGCCCCATTCTCACGGCTAGAATCTTTATTTTCGAGAGTAGCAAAAATGGGAAGGTTTCAATCTTCCAACACTTCCCGTCAAACGTATCGATTTTGCGATTAATTTGGTCATTAACAAACCCCTACGACCTCTGCCTTACCCCATGGTTCGATCACTCTCCCTGGTTGCTGCATGCTGCTCAGCACTGCTCATGCAAGCACAAAACTTTACCGACCTTCAGTTCAACTACGACAGCCTACTCAACGTCAACTACGGCAGCGCCACCAAATTCAACGGCGCACCCGTCGACCTCCACATGGATGTGTTTTGGCCGCAATGCAGTGAGGGTGAAACCGCTGAAACGCGTCCGCTGCTGCTTTTGATCCACGGTGGGGCATGGCTCGCCGGAAGCAAAGACGACGCCAGCATTCAGGCACTCTGCCGCTCTTTCGCCCGCAGAGGATACGTCACAGCCACCATTGACTACCGCCTGGGCTTCATCGCCGATGATGCCCTTTGGCAATGCAATTTCCCCGAGTACAACTGCGTGTTTGCCGGTGAAAGCGGCGAATGGCACCGCTCCTACTTCCGCGCCATGCAAGATGCCAAAGGCGCACTCCGCTACCTCGTCAACCGTCATGAAGAATTCAACATCGACACCGCCAACGTCTTCGTCGCCGGCGAAAGCGCAGGAGCCTTCGTAGCACTCGCCGTGGGCTTGCTCGACATGGAATCTGAAAAGCCGCTTGCGGCCTTCGCGCAAGACCCTTTGCCCGTTCCCCACCCCAGCATGGGCGACTGCAGCTACAACGAAGGCATGGTGACCAACGGAATGCCCATCGCGCGGCCTGACCTCGGCAGCATCGATGGCAGCATCGAACCCACCACCCTCAATTACACCATCAAGGGCATTGGCAACATGTACGGAGGCATGTTCTCCAACCTCTTGGCCGACATCCCCGAAGGGAAAACCAAACCGGCCATCTTCTCCTTTCATCAAAACTGCGACATCGTGGTGCCCATCGACAGCAACCGTGTGCACTGGGGATTGTCGTGGTGCTTCACCAACGGCTACAACTGCTTCGCCATCAACAACAACCAGCACATGGTTTACGGGAGCCGTACCTTCAGCAACTGGAACACCGAAAACAACCACGGCTATACCCTAGAAAACCAGTTCACCGGCCCCAACTTCCCCTTCAACTTCCTCTTCGGCGAAGGCAGCTGCCTCGATCAAGTCGACAATCCTTGCCACGCCTATGACGACCGCGCTTTGCGCGAGTCGCAAATGGCAGCCTTCTTTGCCAACTTGGTGAGCACAGGCGCCATATGCTCTGACGGCAGCAGCGTTGATGCGCTAAATGCATCCGATCGCATCACCGTGCATCCCAATCCCAGCTCGGGCGTGGTTAACCTAAAAGGCATCGACAATGCTGCGTTTACCGTGGTGAACACGTCAGGAACCACTGTCTGCCAAGGGTTCGGCAATACAATCAATCTCAGCGGACTCGCCGATGGCGTGTACATCATCGCCGTGCAAACTGCCAACCAAACGGTCAAACGCCGGGTGGTTCTGCTGGGCGCTCATCCATCCATCCCCTAAAACAAAAACGCCCGAAAATTGTCATGGCTTTCAACCCGTTAGCCGAGAGCCGTGACACCCAAATCGCCCCACCCTCCACTGCATGTCAGCGCGCACCCCGCGTACGACTACCTCTTCGTTGGGGCCGGGGCCTCGGCAACCCTGCTGCTGCTCAGCATGGAGCGCCGCGGCTTGCTCAACAACCAACGCATCGCCGTCATCGACCCCGATGACAAAACCAAAAACGACAAAACCTTCTGCTTTTGGGCGCAGCCCGATGACCCGCTTGTAAGGCACTGCGACGCCCTAATCGGCCACCGGTGGAAACAGGTCAGCATGAAACAGGCCTCGGCTGAGTCGCTCCATCCGTGGCAGTACCACCACATTCGTGGCGTGGCCGTCTCCAATGCACTGCGCAGTGTAGTGGCTGAAAGGCAGATCGATTGGGTGTCCGAGGCCGTCGTCAGTCTGTCGTCGACCGAACACGGAGTCACCGTGCAAACACCCACCGCCACGTTCACTGCCGCCCAGGTGTTCGATAGCCGTCCGCCGCGCTTTGCACCAACGGCGGGCAACCAGGCCCACCTCCTTCAATCGTTCATCGGCTACACCATTGAAACCGAATCACCGATTGCCGCTCCCGGGTGCATCGACTTGATGGATTTCTCAGTCGACCAGCTCAACGCCACGCAATTCATGTACGTGCTGCCCTTTGGCGAGCGCACGCTGCTGGTCGAGCTCACCCGATTTGGCGAATCGGTGCTCACGGCCGACGAAGCCGCGCCCATTTTGCATGACTACATCGCCAAACGCTTCGGCAACTACCGCATCACCGAGCATGAGCAGGGCTGCATCCCCATGAGTACCTGCCCCATTGAGCTCGCGCCGATGGCCGGTGTCACCCCCATCGGCGGCCTCGCCGGAGCTGTGAAACCCTCTACCGGTTACGCCTTCAAAACCATGTTCCTGCAGGCCGAAGCCATCGCCGACGGCATCCAAAACCGCCGCGAACCCGTTTTTGAAATCGCACCGCAACGCTTCAAATTGTACGACCGCTTGCTGCTCGACATCCTCCGCCGCACGCCCGAGCTCGGTAAACCCATCTTCGCCACCCTGTTCAGCCGCAACCCCACCGCCAAAGTGCTGCGCTTTCTTGACGAAAAAAGCACGCTCGCGCAAGACGCAGCGATTTTGCTCAGTTTGCCGATACGTCCGTTCATCGCCGCCTGGTTGCGCGATGCACGCGTGCGCTTGGCCGGCTTGGCCGTGCCCTTGGCGCTACTGGTGGCGGTAATCGTTCTTGTGTTTTTATTTTCGGCTTCGCCGGATGTGTACCGTGTTGTGCAAGCCGTTGTGTTGTCGGTGGGTTTGCTTGTGGTCGGCATCCCCCACGGCGCCATTGACCATTTGCTTGAGAGCCGTCGGTTGAAGACCCGCGTCAACCCCGCGTTTGTGCTGCGCTACCTCGGCGCCGGATTGGCGCTGCTGGCCGTGTGGATGATCGTCCCAACGGTGGCCCTTGTCCTGTTCATCGCCTACTCGGCCTGGCACTTCGGACAAGGTGACGTGGTGCACTGGAAGCTTGCTGCGCACCGCACGGCCAAATCGTGGCTGTGGGGTACAGCCCTGCTGGGATGCGTGCTTTTGGGCCATGCCGATGAAAGTGTTGTGGTCATTCGCACGCTGGGTGTTGCGCTGCCTCAACCCGATGGTGAAGTGGCGGTGCGCGTGGCCTACCTCTTGGCAGCCGCTGCGCTGGTATGGGGACTGTTTGAGCGCCGCGCCGCCATCGTGCTGAGTGCGCTTACCCTGGCGTTGACCATTCACTTGCCCTTGTTGGGAGCATTTGGCGTGTACTTCATTGGTCAGCACAGCATCAACGGCTGGATGCAGCTGCGCAGCGGCTTTTCAACCGGTGACCGACGTCTCTACCTGAGTGCCCTCCCATTCACCTTGGGGGCGATTGCTTTGTTTGCTGTCGGCTTGGCCGGTTTGTACCTTGGTTGGTTTTCAGCGTTCAGCCAAGACGCCGTAGCGGCCTTTTTCGTCTTTTTATCGTGCATCAGTTTCCCGCATGTACTGGCGATGCACCGGTTTTATACCGCACGGTAAAACAGCATACAGTGTGAGTAGAGAGCAAGAGGGAAACTCCAACCTATTCTGTGTACTCCTAAAACTCTGTGTTAAAAAGAACCGCGAGCAAAGCGAGCAAGAATCCCCAAAATCCCCATAATCGTCGGCGAAGCCGACCCAAAAACAGTTTCGAGCAAGAGTAGAGAGCAAGAACTCCAGCATACTCTGTGTACTCCTGAAACTCTGTGTTAAAAAAAAAAGAGCGACGCGAGCTCTCAGCCCGGATGGTTTCGTGCATTTTGATCTTTCATTATGATATGCAGAGCACGATAAGCAAGTAAGATAAGTTTCGTGCCTTTCGTGCCTTTCGTTGTAAAAAGAACAGCACGCGAGCAGTCCAATTGGGGAATCCGCGTCGCGGTATAACGGTTGAAACATTCAGCCGTTGATCACAATCGCTCAATCAGCCTCGTTAAACAACTCGTAAAGGAATGAATTGTGAACATAGATCACACGATCTTCCAAATCGTGTGACGCAAAATATGTTTGAAAATACTCCAACATGTCTTTGCTGTGTCGCTTCATATTCAAAGACCACAGCACAAGAATCGGCTTGCTTCGACTGAAATCAACCCCGGTTTCCTGGCCAGAGTAAACAGGCTTAATGTTATCGTAGTACTGTTCAAGGGTGTAAAGTACCGGCTGCTTGTAATAGGGAAGAGGCGGATATTGGTTGAAAGACCCTACGTGATTGTAATCCAGCTTCTGGATGCCTTTTGCTGTGCAGTTGGTAAAGAGAATGTGGTCAGCCTCGTCGTCGGGGAAAAGGATTTGAATGGGTTGAAAATGGCTTCGGACGTCCATGTCCAAGGCAGAATCACCTAAAAACTCTTCATGCGATAGAATGAGTGCAAACAAGCTGTCATTCGCGATATATGCCTGTTCCTTTGGGATACTTGACCGCGAATAAAACTTCTCTACATCCTCGATGTCAAATCGCTTCTTCGTGTTGATTCCCGCTCTTAAACGCACGCTCAATTGACAACTTGAAATGTATGTCCGCATGATTGTAGAACGTAAATTGATTACGTAGTGGGGTCGGAGATTCGCTGA
>DAITMF010000013.1:0-70154 GCA_036835325.1 Flavobacteriales bacterium | reverse complement strand
TGTAGTCGCCAATGACACGTCCGGCCTTATCGGGCTGGGTGTTCAGCATGGTCATCACATAGCTGTAATCGGCGCCGTTGCTGGTGTGGGTGTCGATGACCACCTCAGGATTCGACAAGTGAAAAGCCCTGTAAAAACCAAACGTGTTCAAGGCATCGGCCTTGATAAAATCACGATTCAGGTCAAGGTTCCGGGCATTGCCGCGAAAGCCATATTCTTCAGGTCCGTCTTGGTTGGCGCGCACGCAGCAGCCGCGACGCAGCGCACCGCCGACGTTGTACAGCGGCACAATCACCACTTTCACGCTGTCAAGTAGGGTGTTCAGTATGTGGTCAGGATTGAGCAGTCGCTCAGCCAATTGAATGGATGCGTCAACACCGCAGGGTTCACCGGGGTGAATGCCGTTGTTAATGAAGAGTGTGCTTTTTGGGCCTGACGAAGCACTGCGGTCAATGACAAACAGGTGAAGCGGACGACCCGAATCGGTGCTGCCCACTTCAATCAATTCGGCCTCGCTTGACTCCCGGTCAAGGCGTTGGTAGGCGGCAATGGCTTCTTCATAGGTCACTGTGCGATTGCCCTCGAAGGCCTGTGCAACGGCGATTTGCGCGGTAAAAATCAGAGCTACAACCAATAAGATTCTCAGCATAACGGTTTTCTTGACGGCTAAAATCACGAAAAATCACAACTTTGTGGCGCATTACTGCGTATAAATCAGCATGCTCAAGTTCACACCCGACACCAACGTTGAGCCCGTCAAAGGAAGCCTACTGCTCGCCGAGCCGTTTATGGACGACCCCTACTTCCAGCGCAAGGTCATATTGCTTTGCGAACACAACGAAGAAGGTTCGTTTGGTTTCGTGCTCAACAACTACATCGATTTGACCATTGACCGGCTCATGGCTGAATTCCCGCACTTCGCATCGCGGGTGTCGGTGGGTGGCCCCGTGAAGAACTCCAACCTGTACTACATCCACACCTTGGGTGAGCAACTGGCGGGCAGCATCCAAGTCACCGACACCATCTACATGGGTGGTGATTTTGAACAGTTGAAAAAATTGGCGCAGAAGGGACAAATTCCCGATGACGAGATTCGTTTTTTTGTCGGCTACGCCGGATGGTCGGCAGGCCAACTGCGCGCTGAAATTAAAAACCACTCGTGGTTCGTTGTAGAGGCTGACGAACCCTTGCTGATGGATACTTCAGGTGATGAACTATGGGCTACGATGATTGGACGTTTGGGCAAAGAATACGCTCACTTGGCCAACACACCCAACGACCCTTCGCTCAATTAATCCAATCGCTCAAGACTTACGCGGTAACCCGCGTGGCTGCGCACATTGAACACCATGCCGTTTCCAAACAAGAGGTACTGGCCCTTGATGCCTACCAGTTGACTTTCCAACTCGGGCATCTTTTCAAGCTTTAAGCTGCTGATCTTGGCCTGGTACTGAAGAACAGGGTACGCAATGGCCGTGACCCCGTCGTCGTAGCGGTAAAAGTCGTCGTAGTCGGCCCCCAACAGATCAAAAACTTCTTCGCGAAGCGCTTCCAAATCAACACTCGACGGGGCAACCCGCTTGAGCATGGCCTGCCACTGGGTGCGGTCGTTGAAGTGTTCTTTGAGTGCTACCTCCATCTCACCGGCAAGTTGTCTGTAAGGAGTTTCTGCAATTGCGACCGCCTGCACGGCGCCTTGGTCAATCCAGCGCGACGGCACATTTGAAGTGCGCGTAACCCCCACTTTCACGCCGGAAGTGTGCGAGAGGTACACGTAGTGCGGCTTGTTGTGGTGCTCCATTTCCCACTCCATGTCGCGCAGGGCAATGCCTTCGTGGATGCGGCTGAGTTCAGGACGGATGATGCTCTCCACTGCCCGTGGAGAAACCCTCCATGCATCAAAGCTCATGCCTTCACCGTAAGTTTTTTTGATCGACTTGCCCGTTTCAACACAGTGGATTTTACCTTCCCACTGCATGCGCACGGTATGCCCCACCCAGGTGTTCAATTCTACCTCGGGAAGTGAATCAAGTACATCGCTCATTCGCAGTTGATAGAGGGCGCGCGCTCCATCGAGTGAGCTTCCCATTTTGCGCAAATTTCCTGTCAGCTTCATGGATGCGAAGTTCGCAATACCATTTAAATCGCCGCACCTTTGCGGCATGAAAGCTCTGATCAACTACCTCGAAGCCGGAATGCCGAACAGCATGGGCTTCGACGACTACATAGCCCTCACCGAACAACTCGCTGCCGAGGGCAAAACAACAGGCCCGAACCAAAGCGAAGTGCTCATCCACTTCACCAAATTGAACCTCACCCGCATGCGGCGCATCGTGAAGAGCTACAGGCCGTCAGCCGAAATCACGCGCGCCATTGAAGCATTGCCGCCACAAACATGGATGGTCATCACCGAGCCATGGTGCGGAGATGCCGCGCAAACAGTGCCCATGATGGCTACTCTGGCCGCACTCAACCCGAACATCAATTTGCGCTTGATTTTGCGCGATAGCCACGCCGACATCATGGACCTTTTCCTCACCGATGGCGGCAAAGGCATTCCCAAGCTGGTCGCCATTTCGCCCGAGAACAGTGTAGTTTTTCACTGGGGGCCACGTCCGGCGCAAGCCCAACAAATGGTCCGCGACTACAAAGCCATGCCCGAACCGAAACCCGACTACCTCAAGTTCGCCGAATCGGTGCAAAAATGGTACCTCGCCGATGCCGGAAAAAGCTTCGAAGCAGAACTGATTGACTTGCTGAAGTGAAATTCACTGTCAAATAAGTTGTAGGAACCAAAGGTAAAAGCTACTTTTCAGGACCTTAGAACCTTCAACTATGAGAACATCGCTACTCTTATCAGCAGCGCTTTTTGCGCTGAACCCCTTGTTGGCACAAGTGATTGCCGACGAAAACTTCGACAGCTACACTTCGGGTACAGGCATTGCGGCACAAGGTGCCTCTGCGGGCTGGTACATTTGGAATCCATCGAATCCCAACTTCGATGCTGTGGTTTCTGCCGATCAAGCCCTGAGCGGATCACAATCACTCAAGGTCGATCAAGCAAGCACCGATGACGTTGTTTGGGCAGCTCCCGCTCCCATCAACTCAGGCACCGTTGAAGTGTCGTTTGCCATGTTCATCCCCGCAGGGAAAGAAGGCTACTTCAACCTCATGCAAAGCTGGGATCCTGTGGCCACCAACCAGTACCTGTGGGCAGTTGACGTGTTTTTCGATGCAAATGGCATCATCATTCCCATCGCAGCAGCCCAAGCAGGCCCAACCGGTTCGTTTAATCACGATGAGTGGTTTGAAATGCGTGTCAACATTGACTTCGCAGCCGATGAAGGTGAACTCTACCACAACGACGTGCTGCTCCACACCTGGCAGTGGTCGCTTGAAAACGGCAGTGGAAACACCGGCATCAACGCGTTCGAAGTGGTCAACTTCTTTGGCTTCGGGCCCTCTGAAACCAATGGCGAGTACTTCATCGATGATTTCCGCGTAGAGGTAACCGCTGCAGTTTCTGTCGCGGAAACTGAAAACGCATCAGCGAAAGTCTTCCCAAATCCCGCTGTGAACGTTGTCAATGTTGACCTCAACGGTTTTAACCGTCCTGTGGTATCGCTTTTGGGCATTGACGGCCGAGTTGCATTCCGCCAAGAAGCGTCAGCCAATGACCGGATTTTGATCGATGTGGCTGCCCTTGCCCCCGGAATTTACTTTGTAGACATTGCCGACGGGCAGCGCACCCAACGCCAACGCGTGGTTGTACAGTAGACGTAGTTACCTAAAAGAGGTGATTAAGAGGTCTTTCGAGACCTCTTTTTTATGCAATGAAATTTACGGTGGCGGTGCACACCGCTTCCAATGCCGCCGGAAGCTGACCAGATTCCCAAGGGTGTGTTGCGCCAAAGGTGTGTCCACCGGAATCAAACACACGCAATTCGCCTTTCTGCGCCCATCTGCCGAGTTTAAACGCCTCGCTCACGTGCACAGCTTCATCATCACTGGCGTGAACAATGAGCATTGGCGCTGAAATACAGTGCACCGCACCGCGAATCGTCAACGCTTCTTCGTTGGCGATGAAATCGTTGTAGAACTCAATCGAATGGGGCAAGTCTTGACCTGTTCGTGCGTTGTGAACGTGGTAAACGCCGGTTGATTTCCATTCTTCCAAGGTTTTGCCAACCGGAAATCGCGCGCCGAAATCAGAAACTGCGGCCCAAGCAACAACGGCGTTTACTGCTGAATGCCGCGCTGCAACAAGCGCTGCAATGCCTCCTCCTCGGCTATGGCCAATCAATGTCAAGGGCAACCCTTCGCACCTCCAATCGGCCTTATGCTCAACCACAAAATCGAGGATGGAGACACCGTCGTTGACTTCTTTGCTGTAGGTATTGGCAGCGAAGGCATCCAAATCAGCGAACGCCTCTTGGGCTTCAGGCGTGGTGCCATTGTGCGAAAAATTGGCTTTGAAAAATGCCCAACCTTGCTCTGCAAAACCTTGGGCAACCAGGTTCCAGCAGCCCCAATCTTTGAACCCTTTGTAACCGTGAAAAAAGACTACCACACCCTTGGGTTCTTCCGGCAGATGCAAATCGGCAGGCATGGGTTTGCCATTTGAACCTTGGAGTATATAGTGGAGTTTCTTCACTTCGTTTTTTTTGGTGGATGTGAACCTTACAGCCAATCACATGGGTCGCGGTGAATAAAGCGGTATCCGGCATCTTGAAGTCGGTTTGAGCTGACTTTCTTCCACGGTTCGGTTTCTTCATCGAATACGGGCACCGGCGATCCGAGCGCTGAAATCGCCTTGGTGTAGAATTGCCTGCGGATGGATGTTTCAGGCGCACAAACATTGTACTCGCCTGAAGCGTTCTCGTGTTCAATAACAAACCGTGTTGCGCCCACAACATCATCGAGGTGCACCACATTTACCGGTGCTTTGCTTTGGGTGATCACCGTTCGGTGCTGCATGAATCGGCCTGGATGGCGGTCAGGACCAATCAATCCTCCGAAGCGCAGCACAACGACGCGTCGGTCGGTCAATCCGTTGTAAATGCGTTCAATGTCAATCATTGCAACGCCCGAGTGGCTTGACAGGAGGCGTTGCGCATCGGCTTCGACCACAATTTTATTGGCTTCGGGGTACACCGAAGTACTGCTGTAGAGCACTACGGTTTGGATCCCTGACGAACGAATGGCCTTTACAATGGCGCTGTGGGCCTTGAGGTGGTAATCGGGAATTCCTTCCATGCGCGGCGGAGGAAGGGTGACTACGAGGGCATCTGCGCGGAGAAAATCATCCAATCGGTCGGCTTCCAGTTCCATTCCTGTCACCACGCGAAACGGAATCACGCCCTTCATGGCGAGGGTTGCCATTCTTCCGGGCGAGGTTACACTTCCTTTCACCGTATAACCATCTTTTGCCAAATTGGCAGCCAAAGGCAAGCCTGACCAACCGCATCCTAAAATGCTGACCTTACTGTTTCTCATCGAGACGTCCCCCATCCGGCGAAGCCGAAAAAAAGTTAATTGTAAATTTGGGTACAACTTTTGCAGTTGCAAGGTAGTCAACCTGAAATACAGCCCTAATCACGATGCGAAAACTTATTGGAAACCTTCTGTTAATCTGTACACTGATCGCGGCCAACGGCGTGTTTGCGCAAACCCACCCCATTAAAGTGCGGGTGAAGGGCATTGCCGATACAACAGTGTACCTCGCCAATTATTACGGCGAGAAACTTTTTTACAACGACACTGCCCGAGCCGATGCTTCGGGCTACTTCGAATTCAAAGGCAAGAAGGCCGAAGATGGTGGCAAATATGCCATTGTGGTGCCCGGCCCGAAATACTTCGAGATTTTGGTGGCCGATGAACCCATCCACATTGAAACGAGCAACACCGACATGGTGGGTGATCTCAAGATCATTGAGTCAAACGAAAATAAGCTCTTCGTTGACTACATGCGTTTCATCCAAGACAAGCGCAACCAGCGCACGCCTTTTGACCAAGTGCTTGCCGACTCTACCGGAAAACACACCGAGAAAGAGAAAGAATTTGCCCGCACCGAGATTGAACGGCTCAATGCCGAGGTGGTCGCGCACCAAAACAATGTGATTGCCTCACACCCTGAAAAGCTGTTCTCGAAAATGCTCAAGCTGACCCTTGAGCCTGAAATTCCGTCAACCCCTACCGGTGTTGAGAACGAAGCCTTGTGGAAGTACCACTACTACCGCGACCACTTTTGGGACAATGTTGACTTGACCGACGGAAGACTCGTACGCGACCCCATGTTTCACCGCCTCCTCGACAAGTATTGGAGCAAAGTTGTGCCCCAGGTGCCCGATACACTCATCCGCGAAGCGCACGAACTCCTTGGCCGCGCGAAAGCCTACGACACCTTCAAGTACATCGCGCACCACATCACATTTACCGCTGAGAAGTCAAATTTGATGTGCATGGACAAAGTTTTCGTGAGCATGGTCAATACCTACTACCGCACCGGCAAAGCCGATTGGCTTACCGAAGAGCAGCTTTCGAAGATCGTTGAACGCGCCGATGAACTCAAGTATGTGCAGTGCGGAGAACCCGTGCCCAACATCATTCTTCCAAATGAAAAGAACGAATGGAAAGCCTTGTACGACATCAACGCCAAGTACACCGTAATTGCCATTTGGGAAGCTTCGTGCGGGCACTGTAAAAAAGAGATGCCCAAGTTAAAAGAACTCTATGCCCGCTGGAAACCGCGCGGCTTGGAGTTTTATGCCATTGGCAACGACTTTGAAACCGAGCCCTGGCTGAAGTTCATCAAAGAGCGTGACATCGATGATTGGATCAACGTGAGCGACAACCCGGCCATCAACGCCAGCGATTCAGCAACCAAATTGATCTACGGCGGCATCACTACCTTGCCAAGCCTCAACTTCAGAAGCACCTTCGATGTATTCTCAACACCAAAAATGTTCTTGCTCGATGCCGACAAGAAAATCATTGCCAAACAACTCGGTGCCGAACAGCTCGAAGAATTGCTGATGCGCCTCGAAGGCGACGAACTGCCCGCCGATGGTAAGAAGGCTTCGGAAAAAGGCGATTCGAAAAGCGATGCGACCGGTGAACCCAAGGCCAAAGCCGTGCGCGACGATAAGGCTGTGCGCGACGATAAAGCCAAGAAAAAAGCATAATCTGAACAACACAGAAACGAAAAAGGCGGTCAATGACCGCCTTTTTTGTAGCGAGAGAGAGACTTGAACTCTCGACCTCAGGATTATGAATCATGCGCTCTAACCAGCTGAGCTACCTCGCCATTTCCGTTATCGGGGCGCAAATATACCACTTTTGTAAATTCTGCAAGCGCTGATGTGAACTTTGCGCACTTTACCGTTTCGTGTTGATTTTCAATGGCGTTCATTTCAATCATTCCAATTGAAAAGGATGAGCAATGAAAAAATTCGCCTGCGCTTCAATGAAAATGCCTATCTTCCACGCTGACCAGAAGAATCACACCAGTGTATGGAGAAAGTCCGTTTCCAGCGAGAATACATCCTCAATGTATCACGCAGTATACTTTTTAATTGCCTGAGCACCCCAAGCGGCATGTCAGAATGGTTTGCCGACGATGTAAACATAAAAGACGATGTGTTCACCTTCTTTTGGGATTCAAGCGAAGAACAGGCCCGTTTGATTGCCAAGAAACGCGAAGAATTCGTCAGATTTCGCTGGCTTGAATTGGAAGATGAAGGCCACGAGTGCTTCTTCGAACTCCGCATTCGCATCGATGCGCTCACCGGCGAAACGGCGTTGATTGTGACCGACTACGCCGACGAGGATGAACTTGACGAGGGTAAGCTTTTGTGGGACAGCCAAATCGAGAACCTCAAGCGCATTCTCGGTTCTTAAAAGTCGAGGTAATATTCTTTGAGCAGCGTTAGAAAGCCGGCTGAATACCCCGCTCTTCCCCACTGCTCAATGACCAAGGTCTCTTCAAGCACTTCCTGAGGTTCTGCACGCACGTAGGTGCACAGTACTCGGTGACATGGTTTGTCGCCCGTCGGGAAAACCGAACATCGGCGTTCGAGGTGGAGGCCGTAGCACGCCAATTCAGTTTCAAGTTCGGCTTCGCGTTCTTTGGGCCAAACTACCGAAAAACGTCCGCCGGAGTTCAACAACCGACCTACCGCTTCTGCCAAAGCACTCACCGGTAAGCTCGAATCGTGCCGTGCCTTCGTCCGCCGCGCATCCGGTGAAACAGGCTTGGCATTGAAAAAAGGTGGATTGCTCACGATGTGGTCGTAGCGAAAGTCCGGCTTCCATTCTTGTACAGCAGAATGTTGAACGGTGATTTGACCGGCAAAGGGTGATGACGCAACGTTTTCTTGGGCTTGTAACGCCGCCGAATCATCGATTTCAATGGCATCAATCACCAATTCGCGGTTGCGTTGGGCCAGCATCAACGCCACCAAACCGGTGCCTGTGCCAAGGTCGAGCACACGCGCTTTACCCGATTCTTCAACGGCTGTCCACGCGCCAATCAATACGCCATCGGTGCCAATTTTCATCGCACACCGATCTTGGTGCATCGAGAATTGCTTAAAGTGAAACGGACGTTGGTCAACGGGTTTCATTCGCCCTTGAGCTTGTTCCAGGTTGCGTAAAGGATGTCGTTTTTGGGCTTGGATGGATGGGGTTCTGTCAACGGCTCGCAGGGTTTGAGTGATGCGTACAGCTCTGCCGGCAATTCTTGGTACAAGCGCGTGCCTTTGGTTTTCCAATCGAGCATCTCATCGCTGACTTGACGGATGACTTTGGCAGGATTTCCAACCACCAAGCTGCGCTCAGGAATCTGTTCGCCTGCCTTAACAAAGCTCAACGCCCCAACGATGCTTCCTGCGCCAATGACGGCGTCGTCCATGATTACGGCATTCATCCCAATCATGGCATTTTGGCCGATGCGCGCACCATGTACGATGGCTCCGTGACCGATGTGTGCCCCGGCTTCCAGTACCACCGTTACGCCCGGAAACATGTGAACGGTACAGTTTTCTTGGATGTTGCAACCATCCTCCACAACAATCTCACCCCAATCGCCGCGAAGCGCAGCCCCCGGACCGATGTAGCAGTCTTTTCCAATCGTTACATTTCCCGTTACCACTGCTTGCGGATGCACATAGCTGCTGGGGTGAACAACCGGGCGAAATCCTTTGAATTCGTAAAACATGGTCTTCGTTTAGGCGCGTTCAATGACGGCCGCATAGCCTTGGCCCACTCCCACGCACATGGTGACCAATGCATACCGCTTGCCGGTGAGCGAAAGTTCAAGCGCCGCTGAATAGAGAATGCGTGCACCTGACATCCCCAGCGGGTGACCGATTGCAATTGCTCCCCCATTCGGATTGATGCGCGGGTCATCATCGGCCAAACCCCATGCGCGAATGCACGCCAAACTTTGTGCTGCAAATGCTTCGTTGAGCTCAATCACATCGACCTGATTCATCGAAATACCGGCGCGCGAAAGGGCCTTGTTTGACGCTTCGACCGGACCGATGCCCATGATGCGCGGTTCAACACCGCTCACCGCCGAACTCACGATGCGCGCAAGCGGCTTGATTGCGTGCGTAGCAATGGCATTCTCAGAAGCGATGAGCAAAGCTGCGGCACCGTCGTTCAAACCCGACGCGTTGCCCGCAGTAACACTGCCACCCTCCTTGCGAAAGGCCGGTTTGAGTGCGGCAAGCTTATCCACAGTTGTAGACGACTTGATAAACTCATCTTCCGAAAAAATGAGGTCGTCTTGTTTTTTGCGTGGAATGCTCACCGGAGCGATTTCTTTTGCCAAACGGCCATTGCGTTGGGCTTCAGCCGCCTTCATTTGAGAGCGGTATGCAAACGCATCTTGGTCATCGCGTGCGATGCCGTAGAGGTCAACAAGGTTTTCGGCGGTTTCACCCATGGCCTCTACTCCGTAGTGTTTTTTCATGGCCGGATTAACAAAACGCCAGCCAAAGCTGGTGTCGTGCAGTTCGCTGTCGCGGCCAAACGGGGTTGACGCCTTGCTCATCACCCACGGACCGCGCGTCATATGCTCTACCCCTCCGGCGATGAACACATCGCCCTCGTTGCTTCGGATGGCACGTGCAGCATGCATTGCAGCTGCAAGCCCTGAACTGCACAAACGGTTTACCGTTTCGCCGGGCACACTCACCGGTAAACCGGCGAGCAGGCTGGCCATGCGGGCAACGTTGCGGTTGTCTTCACCAGCTTGGTTGGCACAGCCCAGGTATACATCTTCCAATGCAGCCGGGCTGAGGTTCGGGTGTCGTGCCATAAGGGCACGGATGGCATGTGCTGCCAAGTCATCGGCACGAACTGCTGAAAGGGTTCCACCGAAGTTTCCGACGGGGGTTCGTACGCCGTCAATGATGTATGCGTCCATAGGTTTTCTGCTGGTGCAAAGATAGATTTTTGCCGGCGGGCTGACTGACCCGCATGAAATCCTAACTTTCGGACGTGAAGATTGCAATTGTTTCGGTATTTCCTCCCTTTCGCGGGGGCATCGCACGCTTCAACACCCACATGGTGAACGGTTTGCGCGCGGCAAACCACGACGTGATTCCGGTCAACTTCAGCCGCCAGTACCCGGCATTGCTGTTTCCCGGCAAAAGCCAGTACGACCGGCTTCAAACCAGCGAAGACATGCCGGCGTTGCTTGACTCCATCCGGCCGAAGACCTGGAAAAAAACCGCCCACTACCTCATCGAACAACGGGTTGAATGGGTAATTCTTCCTTACTGGACCGGCTACTTGGCCCCATCGCTCGCCGCTGTTGCCAAAAACCTCAATGGAATACGGGTAAGCGGATTGTTGCACAACGCCACACCGCACGATGCAGGTGCGCTGCAGCGCCTGCTGAGCGGGAATTTTTTCCACGCCTGCGATGATTTTATCACGCTCTCCGAAGCTGTTACGCGCGATCTTAAACAGCGGCGTCCAAATGCCACTGTGCGCACGTTGTTCCATCCAATCTACGACGATGGAGGTTTGATCAAACCCTTACCGAAGGCCGATGCTCGGCAATCGCTTAAGATTGATCACCGTAAAAAAGTGCTGCTTTTCTTCGGGCTGATACGCCACTACAAGGGCCTCGACCTGCTGTTGGAAGCCTTCAATGCACTCGACGAGAGCTACCACCTTATCATCGCCGGTGAGCCTTACATTGATCTTTCGCCCTTGCGCAAGATTCCGTCGAAATCGGCTATCGACCGCATCAGTTGGGTAACGCGTTACATCAACGATAGCGAGCTTCCTGAGTTGTTTGGCGCTGCCGATGCCGTGGTATTGCCCTACCGTTCGGCTACCCAAAGCGGCGTAACCGCCCACGCCATTCACTTTCAAAGGCCCGTAATTGCCTGCCGTGTGGGAGGTTTGGAAGAATATATTTTGGATGGATGGACCGGTTGCTTCGCTGAACCCGGCAATTCTGACGACTTACGACGTGCCATTGAGCACTGGTTCTCATCCGAGCGCAGCGAGCAAAACATAAACACCGCCTTTGACGACCTCAATAAACGGATGGGATGGCCGCGGTTTACCCAGCTTTTGACCGCGACTTAACGAAGTGATTTCACGCTGTACTTACCGGCTCCCAGCAACCAAATGGCCACGTAACCGCACAAAAACAGCAGCGCCGGCTCACGGTCTGAAAACGAGTCGCCCTCGTGCACTATGAACGCAGCAATGACCATCGTTGCAATTAGCGGAAGCGTGGTAATGCGCACCTTCGCCCCAAGCATGACCAACACCGGAAAGAGTAATTCAACTACGGCAGCGGCAATCAACGAGTTCTTTGACCCCATTCCGAGAGGATCGGTGAAGGCAAGCTCACTGATGGGATTGTTGAGCTTATCGAGCTTTTTCAAGCCATGGGGAATCATCATTGCACCGAATCCGATTCGCAAGATGAGTGCGGTCAAGTCAAGGTAGCTTTTCTTCATTTGTACGGATTGATCTGCCGTTCTCCCTTTACGAGACCTTGGTGGGTGGTTGACACCATCGGGGTGAAAACGAAGAGCTGAGCCAAGCCAATTTCTCCAAAACACTGGCTGTACATCCGTGCTTGGTCCCAAGGGTCTACATTGCCGGCTTCATCGTAAATATCGCTAACCTTGGGTTTGCGGTAGAGCATAAGTTCACGCTCTTCTCCGGAGTTTGTGGTTACCCTGAATGTATAGGCCGGAGAGGTGGCGCGAAGGCTGTCTTCTTGTTGCTCTTTGAGGTACGACTTGTAAGTTTCGATGTGGGCCCTTTTGAACAGCAACAGAAAGTCTTTCACCGCCAAGGTGTCGAAGGTTGGTGATAAACGGTTGTTGGCGTCGTACAGGGCGAGGTCATTGCCTCCATCGTAGGTTACGGTGAACGAACTCAGCGGATTGAAGTGGTGAATGGCTTCAACTTTGTTGAATTCCAGGTTTGGGAAATCAAAAACACCTGTGTAGCGCCACTCGTTCACGTCGGTAAAGAAGCGTGTACTGAGAAAGCCGGTGAAGCCTTCCATGTGCACAATAAAGGGTTCTGACGACCGGCCTGCCTCAGCGGTTTCAAGCAGCATGTAGGTTCCGGTGTGGTCTTGGGTGGCGTTGCCTACAATGTAGGTTTTTGACGGTTTATCGCCTCCTTGGTAGATTTCGACCTTTTTGCCGGCACCGGCGAGCAAACGGATTACGTTCTCACGGGCTTCAGCGGGTACAGGCGCCTTTACCTTGATGCGCTTAAAGGTTTTGAGCAGGAGTTCAACTGCATCCCAGCGGGCTTTGAGCGTGTCGTTAAGGTCCCAGTACCTGCTATTCGGGTCGCGCCGAAGTAAGATTTGATTCTGATCGGTGTCAACAATGAAGATTTTGCTAATGGACGCTGTGTCTTCGATCGCAAAATTTGCAAGGGGCTTTCCGGCCATATCTCCGCCTGAACGGTTGATGAAGAGCAAAGCTGCTCCTACCACTGCGATGGCGATTACGAGCAAATACGTGGTACGACGTTGGTTCATGGTTTGCTGTATTTACGTTTGCGAATGTAAACCACAGCTATTCCCAGCAGCACAACGAAGGCGATTGGAAGCACCACGTTGGTAAATTGGATGAGGTTTCGTTTCTCACGAATGAGGGCAGCATCAAGTTTACGCAATTCTATGGTACGTGAGCGCACGGAAATCATTTCCGGGTCATCGAGCAAATAATTCACCGCATTCATCAAGAATTCTTTGTTGTCGTAAATGACCCTGTTGGCGTAGCGGTCAAAGCCAAGCGGAAGCGGCGCCAACCCACCCTGCACCGGCATCACTTTGTTGCGGGCAATGTCTCCATCGCCAATCACAATCATGCGCGTTGGTAAGCTTTTCTCGCGAAAGGCGAATTCAGGATTGCGCATTAGGGTGTCGGGCAAACGTCCGCGGAAATTTGAATAGAACTCGCCTTCCAATAACACTGCAAGGGGAAAGCTCTGATGTGGTCCATTTTTGAAGTAATCGAGCTCAAGTTCTGCGATGTTGGCACTAACACGCACGGGCGCTTTGCGTTCAAGACTCAAGTCGCTTGATGCCAACAGCACCGTTTTCTTGACCAATGGGTTCTCACCGACAGTGTCAAGCGAAGAGGCAAAATCGAAGTGGATGGGATCAAGGTTGCTGGCGATGGGGTGCGCTTTGTCGTCAGGCAATGACACCGGTGCAAAATACCAGTTCGACATTTGCATACTGCGTTGGTTGCCCATCGGACCACCGTCGAGCATAATGAGCGCACATCGGTAATCAATAATCAGGTTGCGGTTCAAGCGTACTCCGTAGTCGAACAGCATGTCGTAAATGCCCAATTCGTTGCTTTCAGCCAGCACAAACTGGTTCTTGCGCAAACTGTCAAGACTGGTGCGGATAGGGTCAACGAGCCACAGCACACTCCCACCGTTCATGATAAACTGATCAATGATGACCTTGTCTTTGTTGCTGAATGCCGAATCGGGTTTGGCCACCACCAGCAAGTCGTACTTGTTGATGCGCGAACCCGGGCCTTGTGGTTTCTCCGACAGCGCATCCACCTGTTGATCAAGGGCAACACGTTCAACGTCGTAGTATTCTTTCAACGACAACTCAAGGTCGGCCGTTTCAACAGGCAGCAATCCGTTGATTTTATCAAGAATGGCAATCGAAGGTCGCTTGGTGCGCATTAGCATACGCAAACGGCTGGTGAGCTCGTATTCAATGTTGTTGACCGACTGGTTGACCATTTCGTCGGTAGGATCTGGGTTCTCACTTCTGAACAACTGCACCGGAATTGTACGGCCCTTGTAGCTCATAATTGCGGCCGGCCATACGTTCTGGAACTTGCGCACGCCGTTTTCTTCGTATGCGATGCGGGTAAAACGAAGACCCTCTTCGTAAAGTGCCTGTTCTGTTTCTCCAATGGTACGTTCATCGCCCGATGCATAAGGATTGATGAACTCGTAACTCACTTGGCCGTTGCTGTAGTCGTTGAATTCATCGAGGCGCTCGCGAATGCTGCGTTCAAGCCGTTTGAACATGGCCGGGTATTCTCCGCTGAGGTAGCACCGCACAAAGACTTGGTCATCGAGCGTTTCAAGCATCTCCAAGGTCGACGGTGTGAGCGTATGCCGCTTTTCTTCGGTGAGATCAAGTTTAAAGAAGAAGCGCTCACTTGCAACGCCTACCAAAACGAGCAGCACAACTGCGAGTAGCAGCTGCACCAAGTCGTTGCGCTTGCTTGTATTGCCCTTACTCACCATTTTCTACTCTGGATTACAGTTCGCGACGCAAGCAAAAAAACCAAGGTCACAGCCATGAAATACACCACATCGCGGCTATCAATCAAACCACGTGACAAGCTTCGGTAGTGGTCGCTTATTCCCAAACTGATGATAAACGCATCCAAGCTGCCAAAGCTGCCAAATGACGCTATCGACTCAAAACCGGTGTACATGAAAAAACACAAGAAGACCGAAATGAGAAACGAAACAATCTGGTTCGAAGTGAGACTTGATGCAAATATGCCCATACCAACATATGCGCTCCCGAGGAGAAGCAGACCAATGTAGCTGCCCCATGTGGCGCCCGTATCGATGTTCCCGTTCACCTCCCCCGTAACCCACACAGACACGAAATAAATCAATGTCGGAAGCAAACTAATTGCCACCAGCGACAAGCCGCCGAGGTACTTGGCCAAAACGATTTGAAAATCGGTCAGTGGTCGGGTGAGTAGCAGTTCCATGGTGCCTGTGCGGCGTTCTTCGGCGAAGCTCCGCATGGTAATGGCCGGTATAAGAAACATGAATACCCAAGGCGCCATCACAAACAAAGTGTCAAGCGAAGCGATGCCATTGTCGAGGGTGTTCCACTCGCCGGGGAATATCCACATAAACAGCCCCATCAAAAGCAGAAAAACCGCCATGACGATGTAGCCGATCAGTGAGCTTAAGAACGAACGTATCTCTTTGCGCAGTAGTGCCAGCATAGATGCAGGTGTTCGACAAAGTTAAGCCAAAGCTATGAGCTGTGGCACTCTCATTTTTCAAAGCCCGGCAATTGACCGTCTTCGACGACAAAGCTCCAAGCCTTTGGAGCTTCGGCAAACAAGACTTTGGTCAGCGGCCATACTTCGTTGAATGTGCGGCTGTGCCTGTAGGCTTCAAGCGACTCGGCATCGTCCCAATAACTGTGCGTGATAAACCGCGTTGGTTTGGCAGCATCGCTAAGCAAGGTCAATGCGCGGCAGCCCGGCTGTGAACGAATGGCTTCGCGGTAGGTTTCGAAGGTCGATAAAAAGGTTTCACGCGCCTCGTCGCGAAACTCCATCATGACAATGCGCAAAATCATTGGCTCAAAGCTTCCGGATTGGCCTTTTCAAAACCCGCCTCCAATGCCGGTTCATCCGATTCAAACACCACCACAATCAGGTCTGAACTGCTTAACCCAAGCAGTTGAGCAGCACCTCCACCGGCGTCAGGTGCCCCATCGCGAATGGCAATCTCAAGAAAGCCTTCGGTGTTGAACAAGGCCACCACGTCGCCGCTGTTGCCGTCGCTGTACTGTGTGGCAATTTTCTTCACCTTGTACTTGTGGGTGCGCAAGAGCACCTTAAACTTGCGCCCGAGGCCAACTTCATTGAACACTCTTTGTGGGATGTCAGTGATGAGGTTGTCGTACCGGTCAACATGAACAACATGTCCTTTGATTGTGTCTTGATCTTTGTACACTTTTCCTTGGTGCGCTTCGCGGATGGAGGAGCCCTTCTTGCCAATAACTTCGGGCGTGCCCCCTCGCAACAGGTGGCAAACAGCGTTCACCAAAACGTGAAGCACCGGAAAGGTCAATACGTCACTCGACGACGCCAAGTGAAGGTCGTACACGGCGTCAGGCTCTTTCTTGAACATCAATCTGAAGATGCCGGTATCGGCCGCAACGAAGCAATGTCCTTCGTACATCACCAACCGATGCGGTGCTTCGGGCGATGCCTCAGACTTCACACCAATGAGGTGCACGGTACCTTTGGGGAAGTAACGGTAAGCGTTTCGCACAAGGTAAGCGGCCTCGGAAATGTTAAACGCCTTCACTTCATGCGAGATATCAACAATGGTCACATCAGACAGTTGGCTCAGAATGGCTCCCTTTACCGCGGCCACGTAGTGATCGCGGTGGCCAAAATCAGAGGTGAATGTCAATATTGCCATATACGATAGTGCTTTTGCAAAGGTGCGAATTCGCGACCGTTTTCCGTACTTTGCAGCGGTAAAAACGCCGTGAAATAGTGTAGTCGTTGGAGCAAGAAAAAATCATTTACCTTCCTAAGGTCGACCCGCTGGAGTTGTTCGGAACGAACGATTCGCGCTTGAAACTGATCAAGTCGTACTTCCCTAAGTTGAAGATTGTAGCGCGAGGCGATACCATCAAGGCGCTTGGCGACCCGATGGAGCTTGAACGTTTCCAGAAAAAATTTGAACTCATTCTTTGGCACCTCGACACCTACAACCGGCTGAACGAGGCCGCCATCGAGCGCATGATGAACAGCGACCCTGAAGAAATTCGCAGTTCAGCTCAACGCGGTGATGTGTTGGTCTACGGCCCCGGAGGTACCGTTGTCACCGCCCGTACGGTCAACCAACGCCGTTTGGTTGAAGCACACGAAGCCAATGACATGGTGTTCGCTGTAGGACCTGCCGGTACCGGCAAAACCTATACGGCCGTAGCGCTGGCCGTTCGAGCGCTGAAAGAAAAACAGGTCAAGCGTATCATCCTTACACGTCCGGCGGTTGAAGCGGGTGAAAACCTCGGCTTCCTCCCAGGCGACCTAAAAGAGAAGCTCGATCCCTACCTGCAACCTTTGTACGACGCGCTGATTGACATGCTTCCGTACGAGAAGGTGGCCGACTACATGGAAAAGGGCGTCATAGAAGTGGCTCCATTGGCGTTCATGCGCGGACGAACACTCGACAAGGCGTTTGTGATTCTCGATGAGGCCCAAAATGCCACCGTTTCGCAGATGAAGATGTTTTTGACCCGCATGGGCCAACAAGCCAAGTTCATCATTACCGGCGACACTTCTCAGGTTGACTTGCCCAAAAAGCAGCAGTCGGGCTTAGTAAAGGTGTTACACATTCTTGAAGGGGTTGAGGGCGTGGGCATCATCCGTTTGGGTACGCAAGATGTCATCCGTCACCCGCTCGTGACGCGCATCATCCATGCATTTGATGAAGATGAAGAACGGCGAAACCAAGAACGTGCTGACCGCGAAGCGCCTCAGGCCGATCGGCTATCCCATCCATCCCATCCATCCGACAAAAAAGAAGAATGAAACCGCTTTACCGCACCCACTTTCACTTTCCCAACCAAAAAACCGTTTACCACGGCAAGGTTCGCGATGTGTACACCATTGGCAACGATTTGCTCGTGATGGTGGCGTCAGACCGCATCTCGGCCTTTGACGTGGTGCTGAAGCGCGGCATTCCCTACAAAGGACAAGTGCTCAACCAGCTCGCCTCGCGCTTTCTTGATCTGACCTCCGACATCGTACCCAATTGGAAACTCGGAGCACCTGACCCCAATGTAACCATCGGACGTCGGTGCGAACCGTTTCGCGTTGAAATGGTCATAAGGGGCTACCTTACCGGCCACGCATGGCGTACCTACAAAAGCGGCAAGCGTGAGCTCTGTGGCATTGTGTTACCGGATGGATTGAAAGAGCATGATCGCCTACCCGCTCCTATTATAACGCCGGCTACCAAAGCCGATGCCGGCCACGACGAAGACATCAGCCGCGAAGAGATTTTGGCGCAAGGCATTGTGCCCGAGGTCCATTACCTCGTAATGGAAGACTACACCCGCAAACTCTTTCAACGCGGTACAGAAATCGCCGCAGACAACGGCTTGATTCTTGTGGATACGAAGTATGAATTTGGTCTCTTAAACGGCCAGGTGACGCTTATGGATGAGATTCATACGCCCGACTCATCGCGTTACTTCATCGCCGAAGGCTATGAAAAACGTCAAGCTGGAGGGCAACAGCAGAAGCAGCTTTCGAAAGAATTCGTGCGCGAATGGCTCATTGAAAACAACTTCATGGGGCGTTCTGGCGATGTTGAACCGGTCATGACCGACGAATTTGTTGATAGCGTATCACGGCGCTACATCGAACTCTACGAGCGGGTTACCGGTGAGAACTTCGAGCCGGCACCGCAAGAAGACCTTGAGCACCGGGTTCACGACAATGTGGTGCTCTGGCTTGATAGCTACGCCTGACCTGAATACCGGTAAAACTGTAATTTCGCACCCCACTCAACACGCATGAAGATTCACGAAGTGCTGACCGACGGTGATGTACGGGCCTTTAACGAGGTACCCAAGCGCATCTATGCCAACGACCGCAACTACATTCCGCATCTGCGTCAAGACATAGATAAAACCTTCGACCCCGAAAAGAACCGGGCGTTCAAAGGTGGTGGAAGGGCTAAACGCTGGATACTAAAAGACGCTGCCCACAACCCCATCGGCCGCATTGCCGCCTTTGTGAACACGAAGTACGCCAATGGCATGGAACAGCCTACCGGTGGACTAGGCTTTTTTGAATGCATCGATCATGTGGAAGCTTCAAAAATGCTTCTCGATACGGCCATCGATTGGTTGAAAGCAGAAGGCATGCAAGCCGTTGATGGGCCGATCAATTTTGGCGAGAAAGACCGCTTTTGGGGCTTGTTGGTTGAGAACTTCACCGACATTCCGAGTTATGGGCTGAACTACAACCCGCCCTATTACCGCAACTTGTTCGAATCGTACGGCTTTCAGCTGTACTACAACCAGTACATCTTCAAGCGCGATCTCTACGTTCCGGCCCAAGATGTGTTCGTGAAGAAGTACAACATGGTCATGGCCGATCCGGCATTTCGCATCGAAAACATTCGAGGGAAGTCGTGGGATCAAGTCGCTGAAGACTTCTGCACAGTGTACAACAACGCATGGGGCGGCCACCACGGCTTTGCTACCATGCCCTTGGCGCAAGCCAAGAAAATCATGGCGGCACTTAAGCCGGTAGTTGATCGCGACATTGTAATCTTCGTGTACCACAACGACAAGCCGGTCGCGTTTTACGTAAACATTCCTGAACTCAACGAAATCTTCAAGCACGTCAACGGAAACCTGAACTGGATTGGTAAACTGAAATTCCTATACCACAAACTGAAGCGCACCCCGCGCATCATGGTGGGCATTGTATTTGGTGTTGACCGAGCCTACCATGGAAAAGGCCTCGACGGTGCGATGATCAAGTGGGCTGAAGAGAACGTTGTCAGCCTCAAACGGTACGATGTTACGACCCTCACATGGATCGGTGATTTTAACCCCAAAATGATCAGTGTAGCCGAAGGTTTGGGCGCAGAAAGATCGCGCACCTACATCACTTACCGCCTTTTGTTTGACCCAAATACGCCGTTTAAACGGGCCCCAATCGTGCAATAATCACCCATTTCACCAGTATAAAAAGCTCATTTTCAAATTATTGAAAAAAAACGGCAGCCAAAACGGGAAAAGAGCTTTGCTAACTTGGAGAATTGTAAAAAACCGTTCTATATTTGCACCCCCGAAACGGGAAATGATTCCGTAGCTCAGCTGGTAGAGCAGTACACTTTTAATGTACGGGTCCTGGGTTCGAGCCCCAGCGGGATCACTTCAGCACCGGAAACGACCGGAACGCTCGTTGTACGACACTGAATCACCCGAATCGCCCGGAAGCGAGTTCGTCGTAACGTTTACCTGGCTTCACAGGGTGGCTTCGCCCCCAGTACTGGAGTCAGACCACCGATGAATCACCGTCCGGCCCTTTTCGGGGCACCTGCCCAGGTGCTGAAATTGGTAGACAGGCATGGTTGAGGGCCATGTATCCGTATAGGGTGTGTGGGTTCGAGTCCCACCCTGGGCACACTTCAGTGTTACTTCCATTTACCCAAGTGGCGAAATTGGTAGACGCGCAGTCTTCAGGCGGCTGTGCCTTCGGGTGTGCTGGTTCGAGTCCAGTCTTGGGTACTGAAAAGCGGCTCAGCCGCTTTTTCCTTTTCGATTCCACCCCTTCCGTGTACCTTTGTGTCGCCGTTCCGAACCCTTGCCGCTTCGAACGGTTATAGTAGCATGACACTTCCCTCCTTTCGGTTGCTACCGCTTGAATCGTGGCCCATCAATGCCAGCTTCCCGCTCGTTATTGCCGGTCCGTGCGCGGCTGAAACCGAAGAACAGGTCATGGAAACCGCTCTTCGCTTGGCCAAATCAGGCGAAATCGCCCTCCTACGCGCAGGAATCTGGAAACCGCGAACCCGCCCGGGCTCGTTTCAAGGCATGGGCGATGTGGCCCTCCCTTGGCTCGTCAATGCCGGCAAAGCAGCTGGCATTCCAACCACAACCGAGGTAGCCAACGCACAACACGTTGAAGCTGCCCTTAATGCAGGGGTCGACGTGCTTTGGATCGGTGCACGAACCACCGTAAACCCGTTCTCTGTTCAAGAAATTGCCGATGCACTAAAAGGGGTCGACATCCCCGTGATGGTCAAAAACCCCATCAACCCCGATCTCGAACTCTGGATTGGTGCCTTTGAACGGTTCGCCGGTGCAGGCATAACGCGCATGCTGGCCATGCACCGTGGTTTTTCAGGCGTTCAGTCAGGCGGTTTTCGCAATGCCCCCCTGTGGGAGATTCCCATCGCCCTCAAAGCTGCACTGCCCGAACTGCCCATTCTCTGCGACCCCAGCCACATCACCGGCGACCGAAAACTTCTGGCCGGTGTTGCGCAAAAGGCATTGGATTTGGGGATGGATGGACTGATGATTGAAACCCACCCACGGCCTGATGAGGCCTGGAGCGATGCAGCTCAGCAAATCACCCCCGAAACCCTGTTCACGCTGCTTGATGGCTTGAACCTTCGCAACACCAATTGCGTTGACCCAACAGTCGCCAACGAACTAACCCTGCTCCGCTCGCACATCGATGAAGTGGATGAACAAGTCATTCGGTTACTCGCCAAACGAATGGATTTGGTAAGGGAAATAGGTTCGTACAAAAAAGAGAACGACATCACCATTCTGCAAATCGAACGGTGGAAAGAAATCATGCGCTCACGCAAAGCGATTGGTGCCGCGCTGCAGTTGCCAGAAGAATTCTTAACCCAGTACCTCGAACTGATTCACAAATCATCAATTCGATTGCAAGGTCGGCTCATGAACGACAACGACGGCGATATTCCTTGGTAAGATTTATGGATTTGGCCCTTCGGGGATGAGCATCCAATGGCTAACATCGGCGAAGTAGTGGTTGCTGTTGCCTTCCCCTTGCCAAAAATGGATGCCGTGCTTCTCGGCTTTGTCAGGACGGTTCGCAAAAAAATCACGGATGAACCTCAGCACAATGACCTCACGGATTTCGTAAGCGAGGTCTTTACCCGGTAGGTACACTTTGTTTCCCGGGATGAACGCCAATACACGTTGTTCATGCTCCGGGAGTGCCTCATGAACATCAATCCACTTCAACTTCTGAGAAATTCCTATGGACGATGTAGCGGCTAATTTTGTCTTCGGTCAGAGGCTTTTGGATGTAGCACTTCACCTGTGCTTCGGTGCGAGCCCGCTCCATGTCGTCCCAATGCAGTGATGAACTGAGCAGCATCACCTCAATGTTCGGATTGATGTCGCGAAGGTGGTACAAGAACTCCCATCCATCCATCTCCGGCATGTTAATATCGAGAAGGATCAGGTCAGGACGTACAATTTTACCTTCGGCCAGGTACCGCAGCACCAAGGCTCCTTCTTGAAAGGTTGTGATGTTCGACCCCGGCAGAACGAAGGTCAAAAACTGCCTGTTCAAAAGGTTGTTGATGGCGTCGTCGTCAATCAACACAATGTTTCTGTAATGCGTTTGCATACGGGTGAGGGAGGTTTTGGTAAAAATAACAGCCCCCAGAGCCGATTTTCAACTCCGAATCAACGGGTTATCAAAAGCAAATTGTGAACTACCGGCCTTTGAAACTGGGTTTGCGCTTCTCCAGAAAAGCGTTTACACCTTCATTGTAATCGTGGGTTTGACCGGCCTCCGTTTGCAAGCGCTCCTCAACATCGAGTTGCTGCTTGAGCGTGTTTGACAGTCCTTCATTAAATGCACGCTTGGTGAGCCCCAAGCCTTTGGTTGGCATAGCTGCCAATTTGGTCGCCAACGCCTTTACTTCGTTGCTAAACTGTTCGTCAGGGTAAGCCGCGTAAATCATGCCCATCGAAACGGCATCGCGGGCAGCCACTTTATCGCCCAGAAATGCCAATGCCGCTGCCCGTTGCAGTCCGATGATTCGAGGCAAAAAGTAGGTGCCTCCGCTGTCAGGAATCAAACCGATCTTTGAAAATGCCTGAATGAACGACGCCGATTCGGCAGCCACGCAGATGTCACAGGCCAAGGCAATGTTGGCTCCCGCGCCGGCTGCCACACCGTTCACGGCTCCCACGAAAGGTTTCTCAATGTTGCGGATGCGCATCACAATCGGGTTGTAATGCTCACGGACAATCGACGTGAGCTCCGGACCGTTGGGGTCCATCACCTCGGCCAAATCTTGGCCGGCACAAAATGCCTTGCCGTTTCCGGTAAGCACGATGCACCTCACCTCAAAGTTCGCTTCAGCCTCGTCAAGTGCGCGCTGCAGCTCGAGGGCCATGCCGCGGTTGAAGCTGTTGAACACTTCCTGACGGTTGAACCTGAGTTCCAAAACGCCGTTTTCAAGATGCTGCTGAATGTAGTTCATAGATTCGGATGGATGCGCAAATTAGCCAATGGCTACGAGTTCTGCCACCGAAATTGCAGCTTTGATGCACCAAAAAGAAAATTGAACGGGCTAACACCTGCCGTTTAAAAAATCCTTAATATTGCAGTCGCTTTTCGGGGGTATAGCTCAGCTGGCTAGAGCGCTTGCATGGCATGCAAGAGGTCCGGGGTTCGAATCCCCGTATCTCCACAGAAATTTCGAATGGGCACACCGTAAAGGTGATGCCCATTTTGTTTTGGTTGCTTTGTGAATGCGCTCCGTTGAATGAACAGTCAGACTTTCTAGATTTCGATAATTGACCAATTCGCTATCTTTCACCCAAATACACCACCCATGAAGCGCTTAATCTCTCTCGCCATCGTGCCCGTGATTTTGGGTATCCTTTACCTGACCAATCCTGATAAAGGTGATTTCACTCAGTTTGTAGAACGTGGCATCAACGAGCATGCCGACAGTATTCCCCAAGAGTACTTGGATGTGCTCGAAGAAAGCGGCTTAAAAATGGGAAACCTTGCGTCAATGGCCTCCATGTTCACCAAACGCAACGATTATATCTTCTTTTCGGTGTACGAGATGAACATACCGGGCAATCAGATGAAATTCGTTGGCATCGCCAGCTTCTTCATCCCTCTTGAAATCCCTACAGAGTGAACAGGTACATTTTGGCAGGCTTGGGCCTGTTCATCGCATGTGCAATGGCCCTGATCGGCTGCACTACTGATTCCACCACAGTCGATTTGCCTGAATCGTCGGTGACGATTCTACCGGCGCCCTCGAGTTATCTCGAAACAGCGTCAAAAGCCTATTTGCTGGGAAGCAATGACCGCATCGCCGCTGACTCTGCCTTCCAAAACGAGGCGAATTACCTCATCGCTGAACTGCATCCATTCGTTGGCGATTTGAAGCTAGTCGCCGGATACGCCGATGGAGCATCCATCCGCATCCTCCAAAAAAAAGACATCACCGCTCCCGAAGCCTACCGCTTGCGCATTGACCAATCGGGCATTGAAATTCACGCAGGCAGTAGACAAGGCGCATTTTACGCCCTTCAAACCGTGTTGCAATTGCAACACTCCGATGCGCAGAAGCCAGGCACGATGGCCTTTTTATTCAATGAAATTACCGATGAGCCCCGCTTTCAGCACCGTGGCATGCTGCTTGACTGCTGCCGGCATTACATGGAGCCTGAGTTCATCAAACGCTACCTTGACCTGCTTGCACGCTACAAAATGAATGTTTTTCACTGGCACCTCACCGAAGACCAGGGTTGGCGTTTTGAATCGCTTGCGTACCCCCTGCTTACCGAAGTCGGTGCCTGGAGAAAGCACCCCGATGGCGGCGCCTACGGAGGTTTTTACTCGCAAGAAGTTATGCGCGAAATTGTTGCCTACGCTGCTGAACGGCACATCAAAGTGGTGCCTGAAATCGAACTTCCCGGGCATTCAAGCGCTGCCATTGCCTCTTATCCGTGGCTTTCGTGCACCGGTGAGCACATCCCGGTTGAGACCGAATGGGGCGTTTTCAAAGACATTTACTGCGCAGGAAACGACTCAACAGTGCGTTTCCTTGAGACCATCTTCGACGAAGTGCTCAGCATTTTCCCCTCTGACATTGTCCACATCGGAGGCGATGAAGCACCAAAAACCCGCTGGGAAGCTTGTCAAAAATGCCAAAAACGCATCACCGACGAAGGTTTGCACGACGAACACGAACTGCAAGGTTGGTTTGTAAACCACTTTAAAAACTACCTCAATGCCCGAGGTAGAACCCTCATGGGCTGGGATGAGATTCTAGAAGGTGGCGACGCCATGATCAGCGATGCTCCTTCCAATGAGCAACCGAAGCTTATCGTGCAGTCATGGCGGGGTATGCAGGGCGGTAAAACGGCTGCTGAAAACAGCGTGGGTGCCGTAATGTCACCTACTTCGCATGCCTACTTCGACTACGATATCAAGAGTACCGACCTTGAAGAGGTATACAGTTTTGATCCGGTACCTGACGGACTACACCCTGAGCAGGCCCGCTTTATTTTGGGCGGAGAATGCAACATGTGGACCGAACATGCACCGCAACACAGCATCGATGGCAAGGTATTCCCGCGGATACTCGCCATGGCCGAAGTCTTGTGGACGTACCCTGAAAAGCGCGATTACGAACGCTTCAAAGCCAGGGTGAAATCAGAATATCCACGCCTTGACAGCTTGGGGGTGGAATACGGCCCTGCAAGCCTATCGTTTGAGGTTTTGGGGATGGATGGTGACCCCTTGAGCTTTAGGGTAAATGCAAAATCATCGCCTGATTCAACTGCTTACCGATGGAATTCAACTGCGTGGATGGAGCTCCCACCTGACGGATGGCTTCACGTACCCGATACACTTGACGGACGCGGACGACTTCAGCTGAAAGCCGTGGAAGGTCGCCTCGTTGACACCTTCACCGTGGAATTTGCGCAGCATAACTTACGCAACACATCGATTTCATTGCAGCACCCTTATTCGCCTTACTACACAGGAGGTGGCGACAACGCCCTGTCTGACGGCATTTTAGGAAGTTACGACTTCAGAGATGGCCATTGGCAAGGATTCTCAGGCGCAAACCTCGAAGCCATTTACGAACTCGCCTCGCCATTGACTCTTCAGCGTGTTACCGTGCCCTTCTATACATACAGCAACGCATGGATTTTCCTTCCGGTTGAGGTCGAGGTATTCGGTTCAAACGATGGCAAACGATGGGATTCGCTGGGCCTTTCGCGCAATCCGCTGGCTGAAGACGACAAACGGCAGGCCATCGTTGAAATCACCGTTGAAACCAACACTACCACGGCTTACAACCGCCTCAAAGTAGTGGCTAAAAACCGCGGCAAGAACCCGGCTTGGCATGACGCACCCGGGGAGCCGGCTTGGCTTTTCGCCAGTGAAATCATTGTTTTGGCGAATTAGTTGACTGACTGCAAGGTCAAGGTGAAACTAGAGCCTTTTCCGAGCTCGCTTTCAACAGAAATGCTTCCCTCCATGGCCTGTGCCAACTCGGCACACAGTGAGAGACCGATTTGCGTGCCTTTTTCGCTGGCCGTTCCGTAAGAGTAGCCCGGTTTCAGCGTGAACAAATCGGGCACTCGGTCAGCTGCGATGCCCAAACCTGTATCGCGCACCACGAGTGATACCTTGCCGTGTTCGCAACGGCTTTCAATGAAGACGCTTCCACCGTTTGGGGTGAACTTGATGGCATTGCTGACCAAGTTGCGAAGCACAATGGTGAGCATGTCGGCATTGGCTAGGGCTACACCTTTCGCATCAACGGCGTCTGTCAGCAGAATGTCCTTTGAATGTGCGATCAACGAGGCAGTGCGCATTACTTCCGAACTGATGCTCTTCAGGTTCACTTCGGCAAGGGCCGGCTGAGGCAAGTTTCCTTGGCGCTTTGACCATGCCAGAAGGTTGTCGACCAAATCTATGCTTCCACTCACCATCACGCCAAGCTTGTTTTCCAGTTCAGTTCGTTCTGCTTCAGAAAGGCCCGAATTGGGTGCGCGAAGCACATCCAAGAAACCGTGTATGGTGGCCAACGGACTCCTTAAATCGTGCGATAAGATTGAAATCAGCCGGTCTTTGTTGTGGTTGAGTCGGGTAAGTTCAGCGTTCTTCTGCTCAACATCGTTGGCCAGTTGCTCGGCTTTTCTTCGTTCGCGGTCGTACGATGCAATCAATACCCGAACTGCAAGAAAAGTGATCACCTGCAAAAACGCCACCGTGATGAAAATATCGAGGTAGCGATGGGCTCTGCTCAGGTAAGTATCGGGTGCAAATTCTTCGTCGATGTACTCCAATCCGAGCAAGACCGATGCAAGGAGGACATGAATAACAAGCCACAAGGGGTGCCATTTCTTGGGCGACATGAGCATGAGCATCAGAATGCTCAAGGTGACCATGATCAAGGTAGGTCCGTCAATGCCTGAATTCCACTTGTAATTCAAGAACATCACGATGTAGACTGAGGCAGAATACATGGCGATGCTGAAATCGTACATCTTTTTGTACTTCACCAAGCAATACCCAACTCCCATAACCAATGCGATGCCTGACCAAGCAAGCGCAACATCTACGAACCCCAAAAAATAGTTCGCCGGCACGATCACCATGAGAATGACAATCGAAATAAGCGACACCGCGTTGTACAACCGTTGGTGCAGCGAAAGCGAGTCAGAATCACCAATAAACCGGTCCCACCAATGTTTAACCTGCTTCACAAGAACTGCATTCGTTTTATCGAAAAGGTGCTAATCGTATCTCGTGCAAACGCTTGATTCGAAAACCAAACATCGCTAAATTACGTAGTACTATAATCACATATTTCTCACAATGTTAAAGGCAAACGCACATTTCCCAGAGAACTGGTTGGCCGACGGGGTGATTGACAGTGAATACAAGCAATTTGTGCTTTTAGCGTGGTTGCAGCGTGTGCGCAGTGAATACGATGCTGCCCGCCTCTACCCCGCCTTGTCAGAATCGATTGAAGCCCACCGCAAACTGAGCGAGCTCTCAATGGTTCAAAAAGCGCTTGATGCGCGTTCAGACGGCGATGTAACCGGCATCGACTGGAAGAAAATGCAACTCACCAAAGCTGCGTCTTCAGAACACCCTGAATTGAGAAACTACCTCAATGAACTCATTGCATTTGCACTTCCCCGCATCGAAGAATCCATCGACGAAGGAAAGGCACTCTACAACTGGGTTGAAGAACATGTTGAGTTCAATTCGGTGGGTGTTGTGCCCCTCTACAAAGACGAAGGCTATCTCTTGATACTGGAGTCTGACGACACCGGTGTTCTCGCCTTCCGTTACCGGAAGTCAAAACTTGAATTTGAACAATCCATTGCCCATCAACTTGAATTCGAACTCGTTGATCAAACCAAACGTTCGTTCTCAACCACCCTCGCGCAAGTCAAATTGAACCTGATCAAGCGGTTCAATGATTTGCCCAATCCCGCTACCTTTTTGTTCAGAAGCAAGCTGGGCTTTCCATTGTCTGAAACCTTGCTGCCCATTGCCAAACGGCGCCTCCTTCGCGAGCTTGCGCTGGGTGCTTAACGTTTTTTAAGCCGCTTCACGCGCACAATCAGGCAAGTCTGGCGTTAATTTTGAAGCAACAGTAGCCAACACTGAACGCTTCAAATTTGACAGAATTATGAAAAAACTGCTTGGATCTTTCGTCATGGCCTGCGTTGGCGGCGCAGTGGCTTTTGCACTGTTTCACTTCACCCAAGAAGAAGCACCCGCCCCACAGCAACAAGTCATTTACGACAACACACCCGTTCGGTACACTTTGTACTCGGGTGATGACACAGGAATGGATTTCACCGCTGCTGCCGAAATGTCAGTCAATTCGGTGGTTCACGTGAAAACCGAAACCACCGTGCAAAGCCAATTCAACCACCCCTGGTTTGATTACTTTGGCCTCGATAGTTCACCCCAAATTCAGCGGGGTAGCGGCTCCGGTGTCATCATCAGCAACGACGGCTACCTCATCACCAACTACCACGTGATTGAAGGCGCCCAAAAAATCGTGGTGTCGCTCAACAACAACACCACCTACGATGGAACCATTGTTGGTACCGACCCCGCGACCGACTTGGCCGTACTTAAAATCGAGGCCAACAACTTGCCCTCACTCCGGTTCGGGAACTCCGACGCTGTGCGCATTGGCGAGTGGGTGCTCGCCGTCGGAAACCCCTTCGACCTTACTTCGACCGTTACGGCCGGCATCGTTTCAGCCAAAGCGCGCAACATCAATTTGCTGCGCGGCGATAGCAGCCGTGAAATCTTCCCCATCGAGTCGTTCATTCAAACCGACGCTGCGGTTAACCCCGGCAACAGCGGAGGTGCGCTTGTAAACACCCGAGGTGAACTGATTGGCATCAACACCGCCATCGCGTCGCGCACAGGGTCGTACGCGGGTTATTCGTTTGCCGTGCCTTCGAGCATCGTTAGCAAGGTGGCCGCCGACCTCATGGAGTTTGGCATCGTGCAACGTGCCTTCATCGGGGTACGTATTCAAGAAGTGACCCAAGACATTGCCAAAGAGAACGGCCTTTCGAAAATTGAAGGTGTTTACGTCAACGGCCTTACTGAAGCCGGGGCTGCGGCTGAAGCCGGCATTGAAGAAGGTGACATCATTCTGCGCATCGGCACCAATGTGGTGAAAACCGTGCCCGAGTTGCAAGAGCAAATCTCGCGTTACCGTCCGGGAGATCGTGTAGACGTTGCCGTTTGGCGCGATAAGAAAGAACGCATCGTGCCTGTTGTTTTGCGCAACCAAAATGGAAACACCGAACTGCGCGACGCTGCCATCGAAAATGCACGCTCGGCACTCGGCGCCCAATTGAAAGAGGTTGACCCTAAACTTCTTGGTGAACTCGGCATTTCAGGCGGAGCGCAAGTTACTTCGCTCGGTAGTGGTAAACTCGCTGAAGCAGGTATTCAGCCCAATTTCATCATTACCCGCATCGATGGGAAACCGGTAAACTCGCCCGACGAGGTGCTAAAAACACTGCAAGCCAAATCGGGCGGCGTGCTCGTTGAGGGCATTTATCCGAACGGACGAAAAGCCTACTACGGTTTCGGTATGTGAGCCATCCATTCTTGCAACAGCTTACGCGCCCTGGAGGGTGAGCAGTCGTAGTGGTTAACCACCACGGCAAAGCTCACCCTTCTTCCGTTTGCCATAATGGCTCGTCCGCAATAGCTTCGAACACCCTGTATGTAGCCCGATTTCACCACAATCGCGGTGTGTTGCGCAAGGGGTTTGAGCGATGCGGCAAAGGCTTTCTCAGTCGGTTCATCGGTGATGGTGCGCATGGCAGAGGCCAACTGAAACGGCGTTGCGCGGTTCAAACGGCTCAGGCCGCTGCCATCTGCACAGAAAAATCCTTTGTCAGATAGGCCATTGGCGCGCAGCCAGCCTTTTACCGCCTCGTTGGCTTCGCTGAATTGCGACGGCAAGCTCCGGTCGAGTGCTCTGAAAAGACCGCCGGCAAACAGGTTGTTGCTTTCGCGGTTGGTGACTTCAACGATCTCTGCTAACCGCGGAGAACGCAGTTCACCCAGCTTTTGAGTGGTGTTTTTTTTCTCGCCTTCGGCGGATGGTGGAGTGCGCCGCACCACAAGTTCGCCTTCAAACCGAATGCCGGCAGCCAGCAGTCGCTTCTTCAACTCATGAAGAAACTCAAGTGCCGGATGGGGCATCGCCCCACGGATGTCGAAGGCCACCTCGTTCGACGGAATGCTGCCATACACCGTTGGATTCAACTGGTATGGCCCGGAATGGATGTAGGCTTGATCGCCTCCACCGGCTGCCGCGAGCACTTCAGAAGTGTAGAGCACCTTAGCCGCATTGGGTTGCACCTTAACTAGGTCAACCGGTTTGCCCACCTCAGTGCTGCGGAAGGTGATTTTCACGCTGTTGTCGGCGTAATTGAACGCATGGATGCCGGTTCCGTAGTAGTTCCCGGCATCTTCGATCGCCACACTCCCCGCCGTAGAAGGACCGGCAAAGGCTGACTCATCCACCACAAGATTTCCTGAAACAGATTGAATGTTGGCCGTTGAAAGCATACTGACCACTTCATCCGCCGGATGTGGGAGCGAAAAAAACCGCGAACCTGTTGTAGGGTCTCCTGTGCCCAGAACCACCAAGTCGCCATTGAGTGACCATCCATCTCCGTCCATCCGCGCAAGCGAACCCTCATAAAAAACAGGAGTAATGAAGCGAAAATCGCTACCGAGCGCATCGAGTGCTGCCCGGGTAACAAAAACCTTCATGGTTGAAGCGGTGAGCATTGATGTTTGGTGCGAACGCGAAAAGAGCAATTCACCCGTTTCGGCATCGAGCACGCAAGCGCCCAAGGTGGCATGCGCGAAACCTTCGGCGCCGATGAGTTCTTCCCATGCCCGATCGAGCGCTGGTTGGGCATGATTATTGAGTGACAACAGGCAAAACAACGCGATAGCCGCTGCGGAAAGCCTTATATTTGTTGAAATGAGATTAACAGGATTCATCGTGTTGGTGCTTCTACTGCTTGCGAATGTCGGCAAAGCACAGGAATTGAATGCTGCCGATTTGCGCAAGCGCGAAGCCATGCATGAACTCTTGGCATTGAATGCGGTTCAGCAGCGTGTTCTCGATACCCTATTTACCCGCTATGCCACTGAGATGGCTGTGATTGATGAGAAGGTAAAAGCCGCTGAACGCGATGCGGGTTTGAGCGAAGACGATGTACTGCTTCGGTTGAATGCGGCCACACAAGAAAAAAGCGACCTTCGGGCAGTTCGTGAGCTCGACATCAAGGCGCTTCTCACTCCGTCACAGCGAACTGTTTACGAAGAGAAGATTGCCCCTTCAAAACCGGCGGTGCTGCATTTTGGCATTCACAACCGGATGGATTGCAACGTGTGCGAAAAGTGAACTTACCCTTCTCGGCTTAATATTTTTTCAACTTCTAGCCAATCGTTTTCAAGCTCTTGAACCATGTTGGCGTTGGCCAAAGCCTCAACAGGGTTGTGCTCAATGCGTCGGGCTGTTTCACCCAGTTTAATGAATTTCATGCTCAAGGCTGCACCTGCCAGCGCGTGTGCCGAGCGAATGAGGTAGTCGCGGTCGTTGCTTGATTGCGCCTCTTTGACATGACTGAGCCGTTCAGCCAAATCGATTTTGGCGATGCCGAAGAGTTCATCGAGTACCGATTGATCGTTGCGAATCATTGAGCGCAGTGCTTCTTCATCGAACACGGCAATGTCGTTTGATGCTTTTGGAAGCTGTTCGGTCAAGGTTTCGTAGAGCTTCGCTCGGTCGATGGGCTTGGTGAGAAAGGCATTCATACCGGCATCGATTGCGCGGTTGTGTTCTTCAACGAGGGCTCCGGCCGTTAAGGCCACAATGGGTGTTGCTTGTTGCCCAGACTCCTGTTCAAAGCGGCGAATTTGTCGGGTTGCTTCGATGCCGTCGAGCACCGGCATTTGAATGTCCATCAGCACCAAATCGAATGGCTTCGCTTTGAAGATGTTCAGTGCATCTTGACCGTTTCGGGCGACGTGCACCTCCAAGGGTTGATCGAACTTTGCAAGAAGCGCTTTGACCAAGGTGAGGTTAAGTTCGACATCTTCAACAAGGAGCACTTTGCTAAGCGCATTTGCTGCTTGGCGTGACTCTTCTGATAGGACTTGTATACCGTTGTTCTCCATTTCAGCCCTGCGTCGAGCAATTTCATGGAGGTTGTAGATGATCTCTCGGGGCTTGATGGGTTTGGCCACAGAGAAGCACACCTCGTAATCCATCCAGCGTTCTGACACCTCTTCAGCACTGATGTGCGCGTGCAAAAGCATGATGGGCAATTGCTGACGACCAATCTTTAGGTCGCGCCGAATTCTGCGTATGATTTCAAGTTTGTCACCACCGCTAAGATCGTCTTCAATGATGAGCAGTTCAGGAGGGTTTTGTGTAACAGCCATGATGACCTGTTCAGCGTTCACGGCATGGGTGACGAGCACCCCTCCTTTGGCAAGCGTTTCGTGCAAGGTGCGAGCCGATTCTTGGTGGCTCTCGGCCAATAAAATGCGTTTGAACGGTAGATTTTCAAGCGGTTTCGCAAGGGTGAAATCAGGAATTGGAATGCGCAGGGTGAATGTGCTTCCTTGGTTGACTTCGCTTTTTACTTCAATGCTTCCGCCCATGCGCTCCACCAACAACTTTGAAATGGCCAACCCGAGCCCGGTACCCCCGTATTTTCGGGTTGTTGATTCATCGGCTTGCGCAAAGGCTTTGAATAGGCGTTCGATTTGCGATGCCGGAATTCCGATTCCCGTGTCGCGGATATCGCACACCAAGTTTGCTGTACCGTCGGGGTGTGTATGGAAGGATGCGCTCAGCTCTACTTCACCCTTTTCAGTGAATTTAATGGCATTTCCCAAGAGGTTGACGAGCACTTGCTTCAATCGCAACGGATCGATGGCAATGAACTCAGGCAACTGTGGATGTGGCTTGTACACAAAACGCAGACCTTTTGCTGAAGCGTTGTACCGCACAATATCTACCGTTTCATCGAGCAAATCGATGGCGTTGGTCTTTATAATTTCGAGATCAAGCTTACCCGCCTCGATTTTTGAGAAATCAAGAATATCGTTGACGATGCCCAGCAATGATTTACCGGAAATATTGGCATTTCGAGCATACGAAACTTGAATATCGTTCAAGGGTGTATCAAGAAGTAAATCGGTGAAGCCAATGACACCGTTGAGTGGCGTCCTGATTTCATGGCTCATGTTGGCCAGAAACTCTGACTTGGCTTTACTGGCCGATTCGGCAGAAGTGCGGGCCGCCTCAAGCTGCCTGACATTCTCAATTCGGATTCTCAGGTTAACGAGCAGTTCAGCAAAAACCACCAGGGCATTCATTTCAAGCTGGTTGTACTGGTGTTCATTTTTGACCCAATCAAAACCAACGAAACCAATGGCCTCACCGTTTTTCATGAGCGGGAGGGTAAGCAAACTCATGATACCTTGGGGTTCAAGGATTTGACGAAGCAAATCGTCTTCACTCAAGCCTTGTACATTAGGCACCACAAGCTCACGGCCGTTTCGGTGAGCATCGACCCAGTACGGAATGTACGCAAGTGGCAATTCCTGAAGATTGTCAATTTCAGGATCGATGCCTTGACTGCACCACTCGTAGGTATTGGAGGTAGTTTGGTTGTTGAAATCGTAATCGAAGATGTAAACGCGGTCGGCGCCCAGGGTTTGGCCCATTTCACCGAGTGCGTTATAGATTTCTGAGGGGCCATTCTCAGCGGGGATGTTGATAAACCGCTTGGCCATTTTAACCAGCAAATCTTGAGCCGAGGCAAGGCGCTTTTGTTCAGTAATGTCGCGAATAATGCCTTCCATGCGCAAGGGTTTCCCCTTTTCATCAAATACGATGTGGGCATTTTCAAGCACCGTGCGAATTGAACCGTCAGGATGCCTAAACCGGTATTCAATGCGTGTTTTACCGGTTTCGCGCAGTGCCTTTTCACCATTTTGAAAACCCGGCATGTCTTCAGGCAACACCATCTGAAGCCAGTTCTCGCGTTGGTTGATGAAGTATTCGGGTGGGTAGCCCGTGGTTCGGGAGACCGAAGCACTCACAAAGTCAACTTTGAAGTCAGGGTATCTTGCAGAATAAATTACATCGTGGATGTTTGAAAGAATGGTTCGGAACTCTTCGCGAGACTCGCGCAGTTCAGCTTCGGCCTCCATCTGCGGTGTAAGGTCTTCAACCGCAGCTAGAACATGGTCATCGCTGCTGGGTTTTGATCTGATTTTCAACCACTTGTTCACCCTCGGAATAAACCTAACGAGCACGCTCACTTCATTGCCATCAATGACCGAACGGTTGTAGGCAATCCAGTCTTCGCCATCGCGAGCTTGTTCAGTTTGCAGTTGAGATAAATGGATACCTTTTAAAGTTACTTCACTCAGCCCAACCAATTCAACGAGCGACTCGTTAGCATCGGCAATTGTGAAATCGACGATTTCGTGTTCCGCATTGCGCACAGCTGCCAAGAGGAGGCAGGGAATCGGAAGGGCATTCAAGTCACCTTTAAATGCAGTTGTTGTTGAAGCCATTGACTAGTTGAAACTGTTTAAGTCGTACAGTAGTCAATTCTACGCCGGTTAATGTGAACGGTTTGTAGGTGATTGTCTTATAAGCGACTAACAGGTGTTACATCTAGTATTCGTTTCGGGCATTTTCATCCCAAATTGCACGTATGGCTTTACCCACTCGAATTTTCACTTTGGCAAGGAAAACGGTCGAATTGTAGAGTGGTACAATTTCATTGGGGGTATTGAGCATCCAGCGGTGGCCAATACCGAGGCCTGCACTGAGCCACCATGAAAGGTGGTGGTAGGCCGAGGCCGAGAGTTCAACCGGGTTTACTTCGAGCCGCTCGTACTCTTCAAACAACCCGGTGAATCGGTTAGTGGAGTTTACAATGATGTTGCCTGTGGCAAGGTGCGCCGTGGCCGAAAGTTCCCATTTGCGATCGAGCAACAGCACGCGTTCGTAGTAAATGCTTCGGTAGGCAAGGGTTAAACTGGCCGGTGAGAACGAAGTATCGGGTGAGGTGTATACTTCTTGGCGCACTTCGGCACTGAGGTCGTAGAAACCGATTCCAAATCGGTGAACGCGGAGGTACTCCATCCCGACGCGCAAACCACCCACGCGCACTGTGCTTCCTTGAGAGAAGGAGTTTCGTCCGTCGAAACTAGCGTCAAACTTCCATTTGCGAAAGCCATCGCCCAGGTACACCTTTCCGGGGATGGTCCATACTTCGCGATTGGGTTGCCCGTAGCTCATCCCTCCCAAGAGGAACAAAAAAAAGCACATAAACGACACAGCGCGGAGCATACCACAAAGGTACGACCCGCGCTGCGATTCTCATCAGGATTATTACGGTCGATTCAGCTGTTCGCTTCTTTGCTGGCGTTGCATTGGGTTTTCGCCGCCGCCACGTTGGCGATCTTTGTAGAGTTCAAAGCGGGTTGGTTGTGGCCGTGAAGGCCAGAAGTTGTTGGAGAGATCGGTATCAGCCGTTTCAAGGTAAGGGTCAAGTGTGATTTGAATGGCCTCTTTCTCGGTGATGAACACCTTTTTAACGGTGGGTGTAGACAGTTTCCAAATTTCAGCGGGAATGCGCTGAATTTCTTCGGTACCATCAGCAAATTCAAAGCGCAGAATGAGGGGCATTACAAGGCCTCCGATGTTTTCAAACTCGATTTCATAGAACTGTTTGCTGCTTTCGAGCAACGCTTTCTCTTCAGCGCTCAATTCTGCGAGGTACTTGTGGTACTCGTCGCGATCGATTGCCAGTACCTCGAACTTGTCACGTTCGGTGTAGTAATCGTGGAGCGAAGGGTCGGCATCGAGGCGTGAGCGCGGAATCGACCTTTCGTTTCGCATTTGCGAAATGTCTTGAGCTTCAGAGGCTTCACGATTGCGGTCGAAAGCCATTTCGGTATCGGGATTTTTGGTGTCGATCTGGTACCATTTCACGCTGTTCATGGCAATGTCAACGTGATCGGTCGAGTAGAACCATCCCCTCCAAAACCAATCGAGGTCAACGGCACTGGCGTCTTCCATTGTGCGGAAGAAATCAGTGGGCGTGGGGTGGCGGAAGGCCCAACGGCGCGCGTATTCTTTGAACGCATAGTCGAAAAGTTCACGGCCCATGATCGTTTCACGCAAGATATTTAGGGCAGTTGCCGGCTTTCCGTAGGCGTTGTTTCCAAACTGGAAGATCGACTCTGAGTTCGTCATAATGGGCGCGATTTTGGTCTTGTCACCGCCCATGTATTCGGCAATTTTCCTTGCCGGGCCTCGCCAAGATGGGTAATCACGGTCCCATTCTTTCTCAGTCAGGTACTGGCAAAAGGTGTTGAGCCCCTCGTCCATCCATGTCCATTGACGTTCATCGCTGTTGATGATCATTGGAAAGAAGTTGTGGCCCACCTCGTGAATGATCACGCTGATCATGCCATACTTGGTGCGCTCTGAATAGGTGCCATCGGCTTCAGGACGGCCACCATTGAAGCATATCATGGGGTATTCCATACCAATGCGATCTGTGTGCACAGAAATGGCCACAGGGTATGGGTAATCGATGGTGTACTTGCTGTAGGTTTCGAGCGTTTGCGCCACGGCTTTGGTACTGTACTGTTCCCAGAGCGGATTGCCTTCTTTCGGGTAGAGCGACATGGCCAAGGGCGATTTGCCGTTGACCTTCACGGCCATGGCATCCCAGATGAACTTTCGGCTTGAAGCGAACGCAAAATCGCGTACGTTCGAAGCCTGAAACACCCAAGTCTTCATTGATTTGGCGCGCGACTTTTCGTTTTCGCGGGCTTCGTCTTCATTGATGATCATGACCGGATTGTCGTAGGTGTTGCGGGCCTTGTCGAGCCGCTTACGCTGTTCAGCCGAGAGCACCTCTTTTTCGTTTTGCAACAGTCCGGTAGCACTCACGACGTGGTCACCGGGCACGGTGATGGCAACTTTGTAGTCGCCGAAGTTCAGTGTGAACTCTCCGCCTCCGAGAAACTGCTTGTTTTGCCAACCTTCGTTGTCGCAGTACACCACCATTCGAGGGAAGAACTGGGCAATGGTGTAGAGGTAGTTGTCTTCTTCAGGGAAGTACTCGTAGCCTGCGCGGCCGCCAATCTTCTTGCGGTCGTTGATGTTGTACCACCATTTGATGCTGAAGGCAAGTTTTTGCCCGGGCTTCAATGCCTGCGGCAAATCAACGCGCATCATGGTTTTGTTGATGGTATACGGGAGGTTTTTCCCGGCTGCGTCTTTGACATGCTCGATTTTGAAACCGCCGTCAAACCAAGGCTCAAAGGCCGTGACCTGCTCGAAACTCATGCGGTCTTCGATGCTGCTTTGGCCAATCTTGTAGGTATCGCTGTCTTTTGCGCGCATGTTTTGGTCAAGCTGAATCCAGATGTAGGTGAGCTCATCGGGCGAATTGTTATGGTAGGTGATGGTTTGGTCACCATAAAGCCGCTGGTTCTCGTCATCGAGCCTGATTTTCATGTCGTAATCGGCCTTTTGTTGCCAGTAATCGCGTCCCGGAGCGCCCGATGCAGTTCGGTAGGTATTGGGTGTTGGCCATTCGTCTTGCAGTTGCTTGAACTTGTCGTCGCGTTGGGCTGAAGTGCCCAATGCAATCATAACCCCAAGAAGGGCCAGCAGGTAGTGGTTTTTCATCATCATTCCAGGTAAGAAACAAAGATAGTGATTGTAGGTGTTAGCTAAATCACTGACCTTTAGTGCATGAACGCCGCAATAGCCAAGCCGTTTCGTTTGATGGACAGCCAAGAGAAGGTTGACCTTCACACCTACGTGCCGGCTTTTATGGCTGCGCATCCGGAGTGTGCGCTCTACGTAGGCAGTGATAGCCAAAATCTCGGACGTCAAACAGTGTATGTTACGGCCGTGGTTATGCGCTTTCCGGGCATGGGAGCACACGTGGTGTACCGTAAAGAACGCGTCGCACGCATTTCGGATATCTGGACGAAACTCTGGGGCGAAACCGAGCGTTCGGTTGAAGTGGCGTGCTTTCTTCGCGACACATGCAAGCTCAATGTGGCGCGCATCGATTTGGATTTTAACTCTGACCCCGACTTCAGTTCGCACAAACTTTTAAGCGCGAGCAGTGGCTACATTCAGTCGCTCGGATTCAAGAGTGCTGCGAAACCGGAACTCTTAATGGCTGCGTGGGCTGCAAATGTGATGTGCCAGCGGTGAACCCGCAGTGCCCTCCGACGGTTAATTGGGTATGAAAATCTTTACCCTCCATTCGCGGCAGCAATTGCCGGTCAGCCTTGATGAAGCCTGGAACTTTTTCTCGGTGCCTGAGAACCTTGATCGCATCACGCCCGACGACCTGAGCTTTGAAATCTTAAGCGGATCGGGTGAGCGCACCTTCGCCGGCCAATTGATCACCTACCGCATTCGCCCCATCATGAACATTCCCATGCTGTGGGTGACCGAGATAACCCAATGCGTTGACAAGCAGTACTTCATTGATGAACAGCGCTTCGGTCCGTACCGGTTTTGGCACCACCAGCACCGTTTTACCGAAAACGATGAGGGTGTTTTGATGGAGGATGTTCTTCATTTCGCCCTCCCGGGCGGATGGGCGGGCGAGCTCGTGGCATCGGGCTTTGTGCGCAAAAAAGTCGATGGCATTTTCGAACACCGCGGTAAAATTCTTCAGGATATCTTCCCCGGAGCATCACCGGCGGAGAACAAAAGCTGGGCAATTTAACGCGACAAATAAATTATCATTAAAGCTATAATGAATTGTTATCCATACAGTTCATTACTTTCAATGAATCCAAAGCTTTACACCTAAATCAGCATCCTTCCAAGACCTCAGGTCACACAGCGCCGAACGAAGCAGACAGGTGTATACGGGCGAGTACCGCGTCGAAGACCGTCCATCCATCCCCAAAAAAAAGACCCTCAGCCATGCTAAAGGTCAAAAACTGGAAGATGTACTACCGACGTATTTTTACAGGTATTCGTGTAGGACAATTCCTATTCCGTCGCGGAAGTTTGCGATTACGACGCAAAATGCACATCTTTGAGTGTCATGCCTACGGTAATCAGACGTGAGTACTGATAGCAATAGGACATCATTGGTTAGTGAAGCCACTCTTTCGGGGGTGGCTTTTTTCATTTCACGGCCTAGAACGAGCTCAGGTGCTTCTGCAAAACGGTACGGTTTGACCGCGATACCGGAATGTTGTAGGGCCCGCACACCACAGAACGCTCATCGAAGTCGGTGATGGTATCGGTGTTGATAATGAACGAGCGGTGAATTTTCAAGAACCGGCGGTCATGGCCCAAGCGTTCTTCGATGTTCTTCAAGGTGCTGTGCACAATAAACCGGCTCTTCTCGGTGCGAAACATTACGTAGTCGCGCATGCTCTCAACAACGAAAATGTCGTTGAAATCGAGTTTGATGTGCTTTCCGTCAACGCGAATAAACACGCTGCTGTCGCCAACCGGCTGAACCGTATTGTTTGATGAGAGCTCTGACAAGGCACTGACCTTGGTAATGGCTTTCATAACACGTGGCAAGGTTAGCGGCTTGGCCAAGTAGTCGACCGCATCGAGCTGAAATGCATCAAACGCGTACTTCGTGTTGGCCGAAGTGATGATAATGGGCGGCATGCGCTTTGAGAACCGGATCAAGTCTAACCCGTTCATCTCAGGCATTTCGATGTCGAGAAAAATCAGATCAAACGTTTGCGAATTCAATAAGCGCGAGGCTTCTAGCGCACTGCTCACTGTGGTGGTGTTCACGCCATCAATGCGAGAGCAGATAAACTCAAGCGAAGAGCGCGACATCTTATCGTCATCAACAATCAAACAATTCATATTCTCGGTGCGTTTTCAAACTTACAGAGATTTGAGAAAACCTCGGTACGGTGTGTTTGTGTACACATATACGTTGATATCACGCCGGGTTTGTAAGATAGCGTCTGATAGTTTCATTTAACTTCGCAGCGATGCCGCGCTCAACCGTTATGTGTCCTGCGTTTTTCGCGTTTTTCGCGCTGGTTAGCGCCGTTTCTTGGGCTCAATCGCACCAAGGGGCTGTGCTCGAACTGGCAGGTCGTCAGTCGTTTGCCAAGCTGTTCATCAAACGTGAAGCCCCTGCCCTGCCCTGCCTTCCCCAGCTCAGCAATGAATTGCCGGCTCCGGGTGCACTCAGTTTGGGGTTGGATGAATGGGTCAACGACCCCGCAATCGATTCCAAATGGGTTTCGCGCTTTTTCGCCGACGATTGCACGGTTTACAAGGCTGCCGGCGTAACTGCCGATTTGTATGTGCCCTTAATTGAGCAACTGCTCACCGAAAATGACCTCAATTTGGAATATGCCTGGCTGCCTGTAGCCTTATCGGGCATGAATCCGCATTACGAAGATCTGAACCGAGCAGGGCTGTGGGCTTTTGACCGCTTGAATGCCCGCATAAGCGGACTAAAAGTTACACGTTTCATCGATGAGCGCAAGTCTCCTGCACAAGCGACCAACGCGGCAGTTGTGCTCTTGGCGTTGCTCGACCAACGTTACCACAACGACCCGGTGCGCGTGGCCATCGCCCTGCGTTTTGGCATGGCCTATGCCGATCGCTGCGAACCAGGCACCGGTGACCAAGCATTGATCGACTACCTCGGCTGCCTAAAAGTGGGCATGCGCTTGCTGCAACACACCGATCGCGGAGGCTCAGCTAGCGCCTGGGTGCACTTTCTCACCGAATTTGAAGAAGTTGAACTGACCGATACCCTGCGCTTCGACGCTGTTCAGAGCGTTCTTGGAATGGAGGCCGAAACCCTCGCTGCTTTGCACCCATGGTTCACCAATCAAGTGCTGTTGCCCGACGACCGTTTGCCCGTTGTGCTCTCCAAAAGTGCGGCACTGGCATTCGAGGCATTGAGCGATTCTGCCTACGCCTTTGTACCCGCCAAAAAAGATGTAACGCCCGCAAGCTCCGTTGCTGAAACTGCTGCAACGACTTACAAGGTGCGCAGCGGCGATGTGCTCGGAGCCATCGCCCGTCGCTTCGGCGTTCGGGTAAGCGATTTAATGGCGTGGAACAACTTGCGAAGCGACCGCATCAACGTTGGCCAAGTGCTCACCATCTTTGCTCGTGAAGCCGCGCTGGTGGCACAGGAGGCGCCTAAGCTGGCCCCCGTAGAAGATTCTCCGATGGCGCGAGGACAGTCACTCGAATACACCGTCAAAGAAGGTGACTCGCTCTGGCTCATCGCGCGAAAGTATCCAGGAGTGAGCGCCGATGACATTATGGAATGGAACAGCGTCGGCGCGTCGATTCGTCCGGGCATGAAATTGATCATCTACCTACCGTGAACGCAAACAACCAGCCGGTATCACCACTCTTCACGCTGAAAGTTCTCCTGCTCATAGGTGCGGGTTGCGCTGTGCTGATGTTGGCCATTCCCGAAGAAGGCATTGCGCTTTGGGGTGATACCCGGCTAAGCTTCTCACGGTTCGAAAACTTCTTACAACCCGTTGAAAAAGAAGGGATTGTTGATGCCGCTGATTTTCTTGATCAGTACACCCCGTTGCTCAATGAAACAACTGACAGCACCAACGACTCAGGCATTGACCGAAGCATTGACCCCAGCCTCTTAACCCAAGGGGGCTTTCCGCCTGATGCTGACAGCGCAGCCCTTGCACAACTGAGCCTTGCCAAAGAACGGATGAGGATTCAGTCAGGCACGAACGGCTTCAAGCACCTCTCCCGCTTTTTTGAGCGTGCCAGGTCGTTGCCCAAATCGGGTGGAAAACTGCGTGTGCTTCATTACGGCGACTCGCAAATTGAAACCGATCGCATCACCAACTACCTGCGAAACGAACTGCAAAAACGTTTCGGGGGTGCCGGTGCAGGCTGGGTTCCTGCGGTGGAGGTGGTGCCTACGGGAGCAGTAAAACAAAGCGCATCGGCCAACTGGAAACGCTACACCATCTACGGAAAGCTCGACACGTCAATCACCCATTCGCGCTACGCTCCCTTGGGCACCTTCGCCACCTACGACAGCAGCGAGGCAGAGTTGCGCTTCAGAAAATCAGGCATGGCCTACGGCCGAGCGGCCAATTTCGAACAAGTTAAGCTGCTTTACGGCAACTATACCCGCGAAGCCAAACTGAGTGTGTTTGTTGGCGATTCGCTCTTCTCGAGCCACCGATTGCCCGTTGATTCGGCGCAACGCACACTCACGTGGGCATTGTCGTCAAATTCAGGTGAACTGCGTTTCGTCTTCGATGGAGGTCCTGTTGAATGCTACGCCGTAGGCTTCGAAGGCAATTCGGGCATTCAGGTTGATAACATCGGCATGCGGGGCAGTTCAGGTACTATTTTTCGCAAAATGGACCGTGGCCAACTGGGCCGCCGCCTGCGCGAAGACCCCGTTGGAATGGTCATCTTGCAGTACGGAGGCAATACCGTACCCTACGTCAAAGACAGCGTTGCTGCTGAGAATTATGGCCGTTGGATTCAAAGCCAAATCAGGCTCTTCCAAGAGTTGCTGCCCGAAACGCCCATTTTGCTGATTGGTCCGTCAGACATGGCGCACAAGGTTGGCGACGCCTTCGTGACCTACCCCATGCTCGAAACGGTGCGCGACGAACTTAAAAAAGCCGCCTTTGAAACGGGTTGTGGGTACTGGGATTTGTACGAAGTCATGGGCGGCCGCAACTCTATGGAGGCTTGGGTTTCAGCTGATCCGCCGCTGGCCGGCACCGATTATGTGCACTTCACGCCGAAGGGCGCTTTGCGCGTGGCCGAATTGTTGGTACGCGCTTTGTTTGATGCTGAGAAAAATACCGATGAATTGCCCTAACTCCTTCACCGCCTTTGCTGCTTGCATCGCCCTTGCGCTCGGCGTTTCTTTAGCCGTTGATGGGGGTTTTTCGGCTTCGCCGGATGCCTTTGCCGGCACCACGCCGTTAAGTGCTTACCAAAATGCTTCGCGGCGCACGGTGATTGCTGAACGGTATCCGTTTTTGCAACTCGAGGATGCCGGATTCTCCTACCCCGGCGGCAGCGAAGCTTTTGAGCTCGTTTGGTCACGCATGGCCAATGTGCTTTACACCGGCGAAGGTGAGCTGAACGTGGTGCACATGGGCGGCTCGCATGTTCAGGCAGGTATGATTGGCCACCGCATGCGTGAACTCTTCAACGACCTCGCTCCAGGCAGTGTGAACCAGCGCGGATTGCTCGTCCCATTCAGGGTTGGAAAAACCAATAGTACCGTATTCACAGGAAGCAGCTCAAGCGGTGAATGGAACGCATGCCGCTGCTCCGTCAGAAAAGAAATCTGCCGTTGGGGCATCAGCGGCTTCACCCTCACGACGGCATCCGACAGTGCAGCATTGAAACTTTGGGCATACCGCGGTGACAGCATCCACTATGCCGGAGACCGGGTTCGTTTGTACCATGCCATCCATCCATCCAACCCAAAAATAACCTGGAGCGGAAATGCCAAAGTCATTCACAGCTTCACCGACTCAGTTCATGGATTCACCCAGTGGGACCTCAACGCCGTAATCGACACGCTATCGTTCAGCTTCATTAAAGACAGCACTAGCCTTGGCGATTCAGAAGTCTATGGCGCATGGCTCGGATCATCAGCTGGTGCGGGAATTACCTGGAACGACATTGGCGTGAACGGCGCTTCAACCTACAGCTTTCTGAGGTCTGAGGGTATGGCGAGCCAGCTTGAAACCCTCGCACCAGACCTCGTCTTTTTCGGCATTGGCGTAAACGACGCCCATGTGCCTGCTGACCGTTTCAATGCCGCACAATTCACTGAACGCTACGACAGCCTGGTTGCCATGTACAAGCACATCAACCCCGACGTTGCCCTTGTTTTTCTCACCAACAGCGACAACCACTACAAAGGCCGTCCTAACCCCAATGGTGACAAAGTACAAAGCGCTATGGTGCAGCTTGCGCGCAAACACAAAGGCGCAGTATGGGATTTGTACAGCGTCATGGGGGGCCGTGGTTCAATCGGCGCATGGCAAAACAGCGGTTTGGCCAAAAGCGACAAAATTCACTTCACGCGAGAAGGTTACACCCTCCAAGCCGATTTGATGTACTTGGCCATGCTCGATGAACTCGCTCGGTTTTTTGAGGTGGGCATAGCTCGTGCCGATGCACAACGCCGACCTATTTCACCTGCTGAAGAATGAACCTAGACACAATTTCAGAACTACTACTCAGCTGGATCGTGTACGACGAACGACGGCCCATGCTCTTCACTGAGCTTTTTTTCTGGGGCTTTTTCGCCATGGTTTTGGCGGTGTTTAGCCTCGTGCACAAGCGCCTTGCCTTGCGCAATGGCTTCCTCTTCTTGGTAAGCCTGTTTTTCTACTACAAAACCTCGGGGTTCTTCTTCACCATTTTGCTGTTTTCAACCCTGACCGACTACCTGATTGGTTTCAGAATTCACACCGAACAGCGCACCTTGCCAAAGAAGCTTTGGCTCGCAATGAGCATCACCCTGAACTTAGGCGTTCTGATTTACTTTAAGTACGCATACTTCTTTGCCGACTCGTTCAATGTGATTTTTGGCAGCCAATGGCATCCTGTCAATCACTTTGCCGAAATCAGCAACGCATGGTTTGGCACCGGCTTCAGGGTCGATAAGATTCTGCTGCCTGTGGGCATCTCCTTCTTTACGTTCCAAACCATGTCGTACGCCATCGACGTGTACCGCGGACAGTTAAAACCCGTCAAGAGCTTGACCGATTTTGGTTTTTACGTTTCGTTTTTTCCGCAGTTGGTCGCCGGTCCGATTGTACGCGCGGCTGACTTCATTCCACAGATTTACAAGCCCTACCGATTAACCCGCTACGCATTCGGTATCGCTGTTTTTTGGATTATGAACGGCCTCATCAAAAAGGTGCTGCTGGCCGATTACATTGCACTCAACTTCATTGACAGGGTATTCTCCAACCCCGGTAGTTACACCGGTTTCGAAAACCTCATGGCCCTGTACGGTTACTCGCTGCAAGTCTATGCCGATTTTTCAGGCTACACTGATATCGCCATTGGCGTGGCCATGCTCATGGGTTTTTCACTGCCGAAGAACTTCGATTCGCCCTACAAAGCCGATAATCCGGCCAACTTTTGGAAACGCTGGCACATTTCGCTCAGCACTTGGCTGAAAGACTACCTCTACATTCCCATGGGAGGCAACCGCAAAGGAAGCTTGTTCACCTACATATCACTGGGATTCTTCTTGTTCTTTGTGTTCTTGCTCAGCGGCTCATGGTTGTTTCTTTCCATCGCCGCGTTGACGGCAGCAGGTGCGATCGTCTTGGGGGTATTATTCCCAACACTCCGATCATGGTACACGACCAACATCAACCTCATGATGACCATGCTCTTGGGCGGCTTATGGCACGGTGCAAGCTGGAACTTTGTGCTTTGGGGCGGCCTCAATGGCGTGGGCATCGTGCTCTACAAGATTTGGCGTAAAATCAGTCCGTGGAAAAACGGACAGCTCAGACTGAAACGCGCCTTGGGCATTTTCATCACCTTCAACTTCATCAGCTTCACACGAATCTGGTTCAGAACGGGTTCAGCAAACACCTGGGAAGAAATGCAGGCTGACCGCAGCATCGTTGAAGAATGGTTCACCGCCAATGCCATGCTCAACCGCTTGTTAACCAGCATGGATTTGAGCCTCGCTCCGCAAATCATCGCCGCCTTCGGCAGCGTGTTTGCTGTGATGGCCTTCGGCATGATTGTGCACTGGCTGCCATCGCGCTGGAAAGACCGCTACCGCGATTGGTTTGCAAATCAATCACTTTGGTTTCAAGTGCTGCTGTGCGTGGCCGGCATCGTGCTCGTGTACCAAGTGCTGAAAGCTGATATGCAGCCGTTTATTTACTTTCAATTCTAGCCAATGCTATCTTCGAGCATTTCCTTAATCTTGAAACTCAAGGTGGCTCTTCAAAAGTTCAATAAATAGCTTGGCTGCATCAGGACGTATATCATCGGGGAAATCGTAATCGGGGTTGTGCAGCGCCGGTGTAGCTTCACCCGCCCCGAAACCGAACATGGCGCCTTTGAAGCGCTGAGTAAACACACCAAAATCTTCACCAAAACGAAACGGCTCTGCCATTTCCTGCACCGGCAATTCGAGCGTTTTTGTGGCCTCACGAACGCGTTGGGCGGCCTCAGGGTGATTGAGGTTTGCCTCAAATTCGTAACACCACTCGGTTTCAACAATAAAACCTTTCTTTTGGATGGATGAGACACATTCATCGCAGTACATCTGACTGGCCGATTGAAGATGAAGTTCATCCCATGCGCGCAAGGTCACGTGCACTTCGCCATAGCCCGCAGAGATGCCGTACGCCTTTTCGCCCATCGTCATGTGGATGGTCGTAATCAAGAAGAAGTCATCGCGCGAGGCATCGGCCACCGTCATGGCCTCAGCCAGTCGTATGCAATCTGACATAGCAAGCGCAGGATTCAAGCCCTTTTCAGGCTCTGCGGCATGCGATGTTTTACCGAAAATGCGGAAAATCAAACTCCGCACACCCGGTGTAAACGCCCCATCACGGATAAGCACTGTGCGCTTAGCCACTCCGGGTATGTTGTGCAATGCGTACACAAAGTCAGGGGCCACCTTCGAAAAGTCAGCATGGTGAACCGCGCGAATGGCGCCGTCACCGGTTTCTTCAGCCGATTGGAAGAGCAAAACCACCTCTCCTGCTATTGGTCGGTGGTTTGCGACGAATTGGGCCACCTCGAGCAGTACGGTCATGTGTCCGTCATGGCCACATTTGTGGCTCACATTCGGGGTCAGTGACCGATGTTCAAAGGTATTGACTTCGGAAATCGGTAGGGCATCAAGCTCACAACGCAGCGCTATTCTCGGTCCCGGTTCTGCACCGCGGTAAACGGCAGCGAAACCGGTTTGGTCGAGTTCAACGACAGCGTCAGGATGACCAAGCTCATTGAGCCAGGCGCGAATGCGTCGTGAAGTAGCAAATTCTTCGTTGGAAACTTCAGGGTGCCGGTGAAGTTCTTTTCGGGCGGCGGTAAAATCCATACACCCTCAAAGGTACGAAAAGCGAAACGGCTATTCCCAGCCCGATTCGGAGTCGGCCGGAGCGTCGATCGCTAGAATATTGTATGCATCACAGGCTTGGTAGCCCACGGGAGTGCATGAGGTGAGAAGTACTCCAACGGTGAGTAGACCGAGGAATAGGATGATGAGCTTTTGCAACACAGTGTGGTACAACTTTTCAGTTGGATTCATCGCTAAATTGGTTTAAAGTCAGTTAGGTAGGAAAGCTAATTGGCTCCTTCTACCCGACTTCTCTTCTCAAGGTTTCATCAAGGAAGCGGGAAGATAGGAATTTTCGACGAAGGATTTACCCTGCTAAAAAAAGAAAGAGGGCAAAGCCAATCATTAAGAGCATCAAGGTACGTTTGGCGGGTGTGGGCATGGATTTCGCTCGTGCCATAACTGTTAATTTGGTTTCAGGCTGTCGCCTAGCTGTACATTTCTGTGTACGAAAACGCTTACACGGGGTTACATTACTCGTGGTGCAGTACTCTTACCTCCTACCGCTTAGCATTGAAATTCAACCACTCAACTTTTTTATGGTACTATGTATTGCATATTACATTGCAATGGATATATATTTGCAGTGTCAGATACCTTGTATGTACACAATGAATACACTTAGATTCCCGATATGAACATAGAAAACACCCAAGCACAGATGCGGAAAGGCGTTCTCGAGTTCTGTATTCTCGGCATTTTATCGAAGGGTGAAGCCTATCCATCCGACATCCTTGAGCGATTGAAAGAAGCGCGCATGATTGTTGTTGAAGGCACCCTCTACCCTTTGCTGATGCGCTTGAAGAACAGCGGCCTGCTCAACTACCGTTGGGTGGAGTCGAGCTCAGGACCACCCCGTAAGTACTACGACCTCACCGAAGAAGGCCGCCGCTTTCTTGCTGAACTCGAAACCACTTGGAAAGAAATTGCATTTGCCGTTCATCAAACCACCCAAACCCAACGATCATGAACAAAACCATCTCCGTGAACATTGGAGGTACCGTATTCAACATTGAAGAAGACGCTTATCTCCGCTTGAAAAACTACCTCGACGCCATCGCCAAGCATTTTAGCCAGAGCGAAGGCCGCGATGAAATCATGTCAGACATCGAGGCGCGCATGGCTGAACTTTTTACTGAAGTACTTGGCAAAGAGCGGCAGGTCATTCTCCTTGCCTATGTTGAGCACATCGTTTCTGTTATGGGCCAACCTGAAGAGTATGGCGATGCGGGTGAAGGTGCCCCTGGCGTTGGGAGCGAGAAAAGCAGTCGACGCTTATTCCGCGACCCTGACAACGCTTCGGTCGGCGGCGTGGCCGCAGGCTTGAGCCACTACTTCGGCTGGGACCCTGTGGGCATTCGCATTGCCTTTGTGTTGCTGACCGTTTTCGGAGGATCGGGTCTACCGATTTACATCATCCTTTGGTTGGTAATGCCTGAAGCGCGCACAACTGCTGAAAAACTTCAAATGAAAGGGAGTCGAATCAACGTCGACAACATTTCGAAAAAGGTCAATCAGCAGTTTGAATCGGCCACTGAAACACTAAAAAGCAAAAAGGTTCGTGATGGCTTCGAGCGTTTTTTCGACGGCGTCGGACAGCTATTTAAAGCACTCTTCAAGCTGTTTCGCGTCTTGATTGGCGCGGTGTTTCTTGCCCTCGGTGTCGCTCTTGCGGTATCGGTGATTGTAGGCATTGCGGCGCTGATGGCCGGAACCAACCTTCCGCCAATGCTTGAGAGCGGTTTCTTGAAGCAGTTCTTTTTCTTAAGCTCAGGTTGGTACTATACCACTTGGGTGGGCGTGTTGCTTCTCGTTTTGGTGCCAATCGCAAGTCTGTTTTATGGCGGTATTCGGATGGTGCTTAATCTCCAATCACAAGTAAAGGGCATTGGCATCGTACTGGTAGCTACCTTGATTGTAGGAAGCATTATCACATTCACATCAACCATCTTTCATGTGGCTGAATACTCCAAGCACGAGGCCCTTGACGATGTTTACCGAATTGCTGAAACCGCAGACACCTTGCACATTCGTTTAAGCTCTGATCCGTTCTGGCACAAAGGCATCAAAGCACGCCACGGCGACATTACAGAGCTTGTTAAAGAAGATGACGGACGTCTCGTTTTCGGCAATCCTCTTTTGGCCATGCGTCCGGCCGATGGAGAGCAGTTTGAACTTCGCGTGACTCGGCACGCTGCCGGATCAAGCACTGATTATGCCATTGAGCACGCGCGAAACGTAAGCTATGAATTCAAATCGGCCGACTCATTGTTGACCCTTCCTCCCTACTTCACCGCACCCGGAGAAGACAAATACCACGCTCAACGGGTACGCATGGTGTTGTTCATCCCCGAAGGGAAATTCATCGCACTCGATTCATCCATTGACCGCATCCTTCGTTCCGACAACGGACTCGACATGCGTTCGGGAGAGGCAGGTGGCAAAGTCTTCGTTAACCGCGGTGGCGAAATTGTTTGGGCAAACGCCCCGGCCGACACGCAGTACGACACCATCCCATCCACCCAAAAAGAAGAAAACATCCGCGAAGTGCAAATTAACGTCCGCACCGTGGAATCGTAATCGGTAGGGAAACACCGCGGTAAACTGTATGTTATAATAGGGAGCAACGGGCAAACAACCCTCGTCGCTCCATTTTTTGCTATGAATCGCCAGCTTCAAGGTTTGCCCATGTTTCCACTCAACATTCTTCCCTTTCCCGGGGAGCAGGCGGCCTTGCACATTTTCGAACCGCGTTACCGCGAGCTTTTGAGCGACATTGAGGCCAGTGGTGGCCTGTTTGCCATACCCTTTCCCGAGTCGAAAGGCAAAATGAGTTACTGCTCGGTTGTGAGCTTGGTAACCGTCAGCAAGCGGCACCCCGGTGGCGAGAGCGACATTGTCATTGTGGGCGAATTCATTGGAAAGGTCACCCATTTTGAAGATCCGGCCCCGTCGAAATTGTATGCCGTGGGCGACGTTGAGCTCGCCGATGGGTTTGCCGAAACAGAAGCCAGCACGCTCGTGCGAAAAGAGCTTGAAGAACTGCGTCAAGTAATTGGTCCGAAGGCCGATGTGCTGCTCGGCAACCAATACCGTTTGCTGCATGTTATCGTTTCTTCTTTGGGCTTGGCGCCTGAACAGAAGCTGTCATTCCTCAAATTGCAGTCTGAAGTTGCACGCCAGCAATACGTTTCAAATCTTCTCAGATTTACCCGCCTTATCGTCTCTCAAGAGAAGAAAATCGAGAACGGTGTGTTTCCCAATTAACCCCGCACAAAGCGCAGGCAGCACCAGTCGTTTTTGCTCATCGCAGGCGACAGTGTGCCGGTATGGTTCAATGCAGTGAAGCCCCAGCGTTCAGCCTCTTGAATGAGTGCTTCGGCATCGGATTTGAAAAACCCACTGAGCAGCAAGTTCCCCCCTAGTTCAGTGACCTTGGCATAACGCGGTAGGTCAGCCATGAGTACATTTCGGTTGATGTTTGCCAGCACGGTGTTGAATGATTTGCCATCCAACAAATCGGCATTGCCTGTGAAACAGGTAATGTTGACCTCATTCAATGCGGCATTCTCGCGGGCGTTCTCTTCGGCCCAATCATCGATATCAATGGCCTCAACGTACGAAGCGCCGCGTTTGGCGGCCAAAATGGCAAGTATACCTGTACCGCTGCCCATGTCAAGCACGGGTCGTCCATCCAAATCCAAATCCAACATGGCCTTCATCATCAGCCACGTGGTATCGTGGTGCCCAGTACCGAAGCTCATTTTAGGCTGAACGATGAGTGTATAGCGTGCATCGTTTGCATTCACATGGAAAGGAGCGCGCACCGTGATAGCATCGCCAACGTAAATCGGTTCAAAACCGGCCTCCCACTTGGCGTTCCAGTTCTCGCGTGGGATCAACTCAACAACCACTGAGATGGTAACATCGGGCATTTGGTACGCCATGAGATCGTCAAGCTCAAGGCCTTCGGGCGATGGCTCGGGAATGTAAGCCAGCAGTCCGGTCTCGGTTTCTAAAAAGCTTTCAAAGCCCCAATCGGCCAGTTCAGCCACAAGCACCTCGCGGGCCGGATCAAGCGGCGCAATGCTAAAGCGGTACTCGAGGTAGTTCATCAGCGGTTGGCATCAATGATGGTCAGAAATTCGTCGGCTTTCAGTGAAGCACCGCCTACAAGCGCGCCATCGACATCGTCGCCTGCAAATAGTTCAGCAGCGTTTGAGCCTTTCACACTGCCGCCGTAGAGAATGGCAACTTCATCGGCGGCAGTGCCGTAGGCATTCTTAAGCAAACTGCGAATGTACCGGTGCATTTCCTGGGCTTGAGCAGCGCTCGCAGTTCTTCCGGTTCCGATGGCCCAAACGGGCTCATAGGCCAAGATAACATTGCCGGTTTCTTCGGCGTTCACCGTGTTGAGCATGGCCGCTTTGAGCTGGCGCTCCACAACTTCAAAGGCGTTTCCGGCTTCGCGCTCTTCAAGCGTTTCGCCGATGCACAAAATAGCATACAAACCGGCTTCAAGCACGTTTTGCACTTTTCGCGCCACAACCTCATCGGTTTCACCGAACAATTGGCGGCGTTCTGAGTGGCCCACAATGACGTATTCTACACCTACTCCGGCGAGCATTGCAGGTGTATATTCTCCTGTGTAAGCACCTTCGTGAAAGGCGCTTGAGTTTTGCGCTGAGAGGCCAATTTTACCGTTACTGATTGATTTCAGCGCACAGAGGTACGGCACAGGCGGCGCTACAATTACGCGGCAATGCGCGTCGCGTTCGTTCAAGCCTTTGGCAACGGCTTCGAGGAGTTCTTTGGCCTCTAAAAGAGAGGTGTTTGACTTCCAATTTCCGGCTACTATTTTTCGATTCATGGTCTTCAGTTCAATTCACTCCTTGCAGCAGAGATGAGCTGCGAAGGTAGGCAAGAATGCGCAAAGCGCTCAGCCACCTGTGCTGCAACCGCACATCCCACCAAAAAATCCGCGTTCGCGAAGGTGCCAGTCGAACGAAGGGTTGTAGCCTTCGGCCTCCCAGAAAAACAAGCGGCGTTCTTTTGTTCTGAGGCCGATTTCGTTCATGGTTTCAGCATCGAAAATGCGCCCGTTTGCAACGGTGTACACCACGCTGTTGGTGTTCTGGATGTTCTCAAGCGGGTTCTTCGACAGAACAATGAAATCAGCCAATTTGCCCGCTTCAATTGAACCCAAGTCGTTGTCGTACCCGAGGTAGTGGGCTCCGTTTAGGGTCGCTGCGCGGATGGCCTCCATGTTGGTCATTCCGCCTTGCGCCAAACTCCAGAGCTCCCAGTGGGCGCCTAGTCCTTGCAGCTGACCATGCGCACCAAGGTTGACCTTAACCCCCGCATCGGCCAACTTTTTGCACGTTTGGGAGGTGAGGATGTGTCCGTTCTCGTATTCCTCCATGGGGGCCATAATGCGGTGACGGGCCCGTGAATCGATGACCGATCGGGGCATAAACCGGAGCAATTTTTCTTCTTCCCATACATTGGTCGTTTGGTACCAGTACAGTTCACTGTTCAAGCCGCCGTAGTTTACGATGAGCGTGGGTGTGTAGCCGGTTTGGCTGTTGCTCCAAAGTTCAATAACGTCGTTGTATGCCGGGGCAACCGGAATGTTGTGTTCAACGCCGGTGTGGCCGTCCATGATCATGGTCATGTTGTGAAAGAAGGTTGAGCCGCCTTCAGGCACCACGTGTATGCCTTGCTCACGCGCCGCGCGAATCACCTGCTGGCGTTGATTTCTTCGGGGTTGGTTGTAGCTCTTTACCGACTGTGCGCCAAAGGCCGACGTGCGGCGAATTGCAGACGCTGCATCGTCGTAGCTGTTAATCACTGCCTTAAAGTCGCCATCGGCGCCGTACAGGATGAAGCCGGTACTAAAAAGCCGCGGCCCCACTACTGCGCCGCTGCGTTGCAATTCACTCAACGCAAACACGGTTTCGGTGTGGGCGCTTGGGTCGTGCGCTGTTGTTACCCCGTAGGCCAAGTTTGCATAGAACGGCCAGTGCTGTTGAACGCTCAATCCTTCCCGAAACACGCCAATGTGCGCGTGCACGTCGATGATGCCCGGCATGATTGTACGGTTGGCGGCATCAATAACAAATGCTCCTTCAGGAACGGTTACTTCGCCGGTTTTGCCCACCGCAACAATGCGGTTGTTGTTCACAACGATGGTGCCTTGCTCAATCACCTCATCGCCGTTCATGGTGATGATGCGCGCATTGATGAAGGCGCTAATTCCGTTCGGCTTATCGGCTGGGAGGCTCAGTCCTATAGCCACCCCGAGGCTATCAAGCGGAGGTAGGCTGTCAGGTGCACCGGGTAAAAATGCAAATCGCTGCACAAGCGGAACGCTAAAGTAGCGGTCGCCCAGGGTGTAATGTACCTGCTTGCTATCGCTTGACCAGTGAAGGTTAACCCCGGCATCTTTTGAAAGCAGGGCCACCGGAAGATTCTTGCTGCCCGCGTCAAGGTTCAGCGCTTGCCCGGTCATCGGCACGGGGGCTACATACACTTTGTGGAGGTGAATGAAGGCCACCCATTGGTTATCAGGACTCGGCACCAGTCGGTTTGCATGGCTTGACGTGACGTGGGTACGTTTATCGCCACCATGGAGGTCAACACTTTTAAGGTCTTTGGTGATGGATCCGAACCAGTTTCCGCCGGTTTGGTAGAAAATGCGGTCGCCATCAGCGCTGAATCGCGGCGAAGCACCTTCGGTGGTCACGAGCGTGAGTTCACCGCCTTCAGCAGGGAGGGTATAAATGCCGGGCTTCACCGACCAGCGGTGGCCTTGATCGTTGTTCCCTCCTTCTTTGTGTACGGCGAGGGTTTTACCATCGGGAGCGTAACTTGGGTTTCTGAAAATGCCTTTCTCTCGGTTGAGTTGGAGCGATTTACCACCTTTGGCTGCTACGCGTTGAATGCTTCCCAGCGTTTCATCGTTCCAGGTTACGAAAACGATGAACTTGCCATCGGGCGAGTAAACGGGTTCAAATTCAAAGTCGGTGCCTTGGGTCAATCGCCGCGGTGTACCGTTTGGCAAGTCTTTGATCCATAGGTAGCCGGCGGCGTTGAAGCACAACTGCTTGCCATCGGGCGAAGTAACAGCATGACGTATCATCTTTGCGTCAAAGTGATCGGGCGCTACATCGCGTTTGAAGCGAATGGCTTCGGCGATAGATACGGCTGCATCAACCGTAAATGGAATGTCAGACGCCGTATACGTTTCGGTGTTCACCTTCTTGAAACCACCTCCTGCCCAAATGACGATGTGTTTGCCATCGGGCAACCAGTTGTAATTCGGGTACACGCCAAAGATGGCCCAAGCCTCTTGCTGGTCTTTGTCGAGCCCATCGTACACAGGCATTTCGATGCCGCTTTCCAAGTCGCGGAGGTAGAGCACCGATTTGGTGCGCACGCGTTTTACAAATGCCAAGGTTTTGCCGTCGGGTGAAATTTGTGGACGGCAGGCACCGCCGGGCCCACCGGTTATGCGGTTGGTTTCGCCGGTTTTCAAATCGTACCGAAAAATGACGTAAATCTCGTTGTTCGGGTCTTTGTTGTACTGGAAATAGCCCCCCGGATACATGTCTTCGCTGTAGTAGAGGTAGCGTCCGTCGGGTGAAACACACGGCTCATTGACGTCTTGTTGGTCATTTTTGCGCTTGGTGAGTTGCACACCTGACCCGCCGGTGATGTGGTACATCCACAGTTCGCCTGCTCCGAGGGAGCGACCGCTGGTGAAGTGCTTTCGGGCGATGAAGAAATCGCCATTTGGCAGCCACGTAGCATTGTTCAGCAAACGAAAATCTTCGGTGGTCACTTGCTTGGCATTTTCGCCATTGGCATTCATCACCCACACGTTGTCACCGCCTCCGGCATCGCTGGTGAAGAGAATCTGCTTTCCATCGGGTGAGAATCGTGGCTGAATATCAAACGGCAGACCTGTTCGCAGTGCGGTGGCCTTTCCTCCGGTGATGGGCAGCGTGTAAATGTCGCCCAGCATGTCGAAAACAAGGGTTTTTCCGTCGGGCGATACGTCGAGGTTCATCCAGGTACCTTCGGAGGTGGTGAAGGTGTGGGTTTTGATGTTCCACTCACCGGGCGGGTTGCTTACATCCCATGACTCTTGTGCAGTGCCGGTTGAGGCCACCGCGAGTGCAGCGAAAAGGATTGCTGAAAAGCGCTTCATTCAAACGATTTTGGTTGGGCCAAGATACAAACTTACACAGGGTTCAATCTGTTTTTTTGGGGGATGGATGGGTGGATGGATGGTCGGTCTCCATGCGGTAGATCGTCCAATCATCCGTGTCTGTGATCACTTCAAGGGGCAGCTCGGTGTAGCTTCCGAAGCGGTTTTTAAGGATGACTACCTCTGCGCATCCGAGCGCAGCGAGCGAATCGCGAAAATTCGGATGACTCAGTTGATCGTTTGTGCATATCCACCCCTTGCGGTGGGCAAAATACATCGGCGTCGGGTACAGACCGCTGTTGATGGCGATGCGAGAATTTTGCGCAGAGACCGTGTTGAGGTCGGCCTCGAGTTGAACCAGAGCGGTTTGGTCGGTGCGTAGAAAAAAAGCGTGCTGCTGGTTGGCAATGCCTTCAACGACGACTATGCCCACAAGTGCAAGGGCAATGCGGCGATTCGCCACCTGTGCGATGCCGTAAGCAGCCAACCAAGCCATCACCGGTGCAAAAGGCACCATGTAATAGTTGTGCCTCGGGAAGTTGTTGCCCGATTTGATCATGATCACCACGAAGCACGCCAAGAGCAAGGTCGCTGGCATCCAAACGCGGCGATCTCGGGATTTTAGCGACCACAACCATCCGCCCAGCGCAGCTATAAAACCGGTGTACTTGAGCGGTGCATCGTAAAACTGGCGCAAGGTTCCGTGGAAATCAACCGCCAGTTCATCCATCCCCCTCATCCATCCAACACCCATAAAAAAATGGGTATAGCCGTAGGTTTCATTCAAGTGAGGCACCCAAATGAAGTACCACCAAAAAATGGGCAAGGCGACCATTGCACCTACTGCGGCAAGCGGTAGCAGACGATTGCGATTGCTTTCGGGCGCCAGAGCAATCAGGCCGAGCAGCGGAACGGCGTACACAACCGGTAGTTTCGACAGACCGGCGATCAAAAGCAATGCGCCAAACGCGAGCAAATTGCGCCTGCGCGTGCGCACCTCTGAATGGGCCATGTAGGCTGCCCCGAAGTACAACGCGCCAATCATGAACGACATGGCGAAGGTGTCGGGCATGATTTTACGCGAGAAATCAAACCAAATGGAGCTGCCCAAAAGCACCGCAGCAAACATTGCCAATCGCTCGGTATGAAATCGCCGAACGAGCCGGTAGAACATCCAAAGGCCCCAACTGCTCACAAGGAGGTTAATGAGTCTACCCCACCCCGCGTCAAATCCGAAAACGAATCCGGCCAAGGCAATGAGGGCATTGAGAAGTGGGAACTCCATTCCTGTAATTCCGCTGAGTTCGCCTGCCATATCCACACGCGGATGAAGCAGGTCAAGGCCGCCTTCGTAAAAGTTGCGCGCCACCATCATAACGGTGGTTTGCCGCCAATTGTGCCCGACTTCAAGCGGCGGATTGGTGATGCCAATTAAGCGCACAACAAAGAGGAGTACAATGCAAGTCAACGGCCGTTTGAACATTGCGGCCAAGTTACCAAACCCGAAGTGACTTACTGCACTACGAAACGCACAGACTCCAAACGCTCTCCAAAGCGTGCTGAGGCCACGTAGATACCGGGCGCCAGATCATTGACCGGGTAGGCGATGCGTTGCTCACCATTTTGAACCGCACCATCGACCAAGCGGTTTACCAAACGGCCCGATGCATCGTAGATGTACACCCCTACCCGCTCGCCTCCGCTAGCAGAGTAGCTGAACCAGATTTGGTCGCTCGCCGGATTAGGCGCCACGGCAAGCCGCGATTCAGACGTCTTCGAGCCGATCGATTCAACCGTGGTGGGCATTTGAATAAGCGGCTCAAGGTCAACCAATTCATCGCCTTGTTGGTAAGGCAAGTACTGGAAGTAAATCATGAACATTTCATCGTTTGTGCCTTCGCCCGGCCCCACCCACTGCGGAGGATTGCTGGGGTTGTTGGGGTTTGAGGCCGTGTTGTCAAATACGCCGTTACCGTAAATGGTGCTCCCGGCCGGGAGCCTAACGAGGCTCTCGAAGCTGTAGAACGACTGCCAATGGAAATCCCACCGGTTGATGCGAATCAGCGGAATGTCATCACCAACCGGCGGGGTAGCAAAACTCTCAATGCTCTTGCCGAGCAAGTGCATGTGCGGAAAAACGCTCAACAGTGACATATCAACCGGAACACCACTAAACGAAGCGCTCACCGGTGTTTCTTGGTTTGGCGGCAACGCAAAGCTCCAGTTCTGGATTACGGCAGCGGTGGTGACTTCGCGAATTGATACCGCATCATCGTAAAACCACAAACGCACCCGAGTTTGGTCAACTTCACCCGCGCTGCCGTGCGGGTAGTGCATGGCCAATACAATATTTGACCCCGCAGGCACTGAAACCCCCAAGTTGAAGTTGGTGCCGTTGCTTGGAAATACAATAGGGAGTGCTCCGGGTGTGTAACCGCCGAGCAAGCCGTCGCCGGGACCCATGCAAAACCCATTGGTATTGGTTTGGTAATTGCCGCTTTCATCAAGGAAAACCAAGGCGTGGTGCACAATCTCAGGGTTGCCGGGGATTACTTCAAATGCCCTCAGTTTCTTATTCTGAAGCAATCCTGTGGGTATCGAAAAGCAGCTGTAATCATCATTGAAAGGTGTGGCGGCACTGGTGTGCGGCTCCATGACCAATTCAAGGTCAGGTATTGCCGAAATGAAACCGTCGCTGAGGTAAACCGGCGGCGGTGGTGCAAGTGAGGGGTCTCCTTCGGGTATTCCTTCACTGACCCATGCTGCCAAGGCTGCTTTCTCATCGGCTGAAAGTATGCGCTCGTGCGCAAAGTTGCTGTATTCGGTATCAGGGGGCCATGGCGGCATGGTACCCGCATCTGCAGCGGCTGACAATAAGGGCCCCATGACGGCAGCTTGCGGATAGGTCATCAGGGAAAACGGACCAATGCCCCCTTCGTGGTGGCATACGGTGCAGTGCTGATAGAGAATGGGCGCAACGTCAACCGACCATTGCATTTGGGCCAATAGCGCAGTGCCCGATGCCAAGGCCAATGCGGTCAATCCGTACTTTATTTTTCCCATCACAGTTCTATTTTCCATAAAAGTATTGATTCTGAGCGTAATCTAGGCCGTTCGTGTTTGACTTTGTAAGGAGGTTCAGGTTTAATTTCAAAGCTTTACCTTTTCCACATCAATCCACCAAGTCGCCATGACTGCCCAAGAAGCCCTCTCCTTTTTACCGCCTGGCATCGCCCGAGATGTGGAGGCTTCGGCCATTGAAGTTACCCTTTCGGCGTACGAAGAGATTTTGCGCGAAGGCCAATTCGTAAAAGTCGTTCCTATTGTGCTCGAAGGCAGCATCAAGGTGTTCAAGCGGTACGATGACCGCGAATTGCTGCTGTATTACATTCGGCCGGGTGAAAGCTGCGTAATGTCGTTTCACTCTGCACTTAACTCCAGCGCAAGTAACGTATACGCGGCGACCGAAGAAACCACCCATGCCCTCTTGCTGCCCGCGAGCGAGATTGCCAAGTGGATGCAGAAATCGCCCGAATTGAATGTGCTTTTTTTCAAGCAGTACAACCAGCGCTATGAAGAATTGCTGGAGACCATTCATGACATATTGCTCAATCGCATGGACAAACGTTTGTACGATTACTTGCTCGAAAAAACTGCTCTCCTTGATCAAAATCCATTGCGCATATCGCACCGACAAATCGCCAATGACCTTGGAACAGCGCGTGAAGTCATCAGCCGCGTAATGAAGAAACTCGAAATCGAAGGCAAAGTGATTCAGCACAGTTCGTCAATCGAATTGCCAAAGCGGTGACGGTGGTCACTGCTTTTCACGCTCAATAGGCCCAACTTTGCTTCAAGTAATGGGAAAAAAGATTCTAAAGTTCGCCTTGGTTTGCCTCGTGTGCATTGGCATGGTGACTGCAATCGTCTTGTTGCTTGAACGAGTATTCACTTAAATCCTTACGCCATGAAAAAGAATATGGGCTCTCTTGACCGCATTGTGCGGGTAATTATTGCGGCGATCATTGCCGGTCTCTACCTCGGAGGAATTGTTAGCGGCACCCTTGGCATTGTTCTGCTCGTGCTCGCCGGTGTTTTCGTACTAACAAGCTTCGTGAGTTTTTGTCCGCTCTACGCACCTTTCGGGCTGAGCACTTGCAAAGTGAAGCCGAAGGGCTGAGAAAAACGTTGATTCATCCAAAAGCGGGGCATGTTTATGCTTCGCTTTTTTTATTGGGATGGATGAGCAACTCCGTGTAAAACCTACTCGCCATTGGCCAAAAGTGGCTAAACTTGCAACATATACACTCCAACACCTGCTTTACCATGAACACCGAAGCGTTTAAGGCCGACATTGAGAAAGGATATACTTTTAAAGGTGACTACATCGTCTTGGGAGGCGCTATGCTCAACGGAGAATGCCAAACCGGCAGCTTTGTTAAAGTCCCCCTCAAAACCCTTAACCGGCACGGTTTGATCGCCGGCTCAACCGGTTCAGGCAAAACAAAAACGCTTCAAATCATCGCTGAACAACTCTCGGCAAAGTCAATCCCATCACTTTTGATGGACATCAAAGGCGACCTCAGTGGCATTGCAAAGGCCGCCACAGGTCACCCCAAAATCGATGAGCGCCATGCACGCATAGGCTTGGAATTCACCGCCGGCGACAGTCCGGTTGACCTGCTTTCGCTGACCGGGAAAAATGGTGCGCGCTTGCGCGCAACGCCCACCGAATTTGGGCCGCTTTTGCTTTCCAAAATCATGGACCTTAATGAAAGTCAACAAGGCGTGCTGGCGTTGGTGTTCAAATACTGCGATGATAAATCGCTCCCACTTCTTGACTTGGATGACCTCAAAAAGGCCCTTCAATACCTTACCAACGAAGGAAAGTCAGAAATCGAAGCCGACTACGGCCGCATTGCACCTACATCGGCAGGCACCATACTTCGGAAAATCATCGAGCTCGAACAGCAAGGCGCCGACTCCTACTTCGGCGAACCGTCGTTTGAAGTGGCTGACCTCTGCCGCATTGATGCGCAAGGCCGCGGGGTGGTCAACATCATCCGTTTGGATGACGTGCAAGACAAGCCCAAGCTCTTCTCCTCGTTCATGCTCCAATTGCTGGCCGAGATTTACGCATCCTTCCCCGAAGAAGGCGACAGCGATGCACCCAAATTGGTCATTTTCATCGACGAAGCACACTTGGTGTTTCAAAACGCCAGCAAACCCCTTCTCGACCAAATCGAGACCATGGTGAAGCTGATTCGATCAAAAGGTATTGGGCTGTTCTTTGTAACTCAAGTGCCATCAGATGTGCCTGATGCGGTTCTCAGCCAGTTGGGTTTGAAGGTGCAACACTCGCTCAGGGCATTCACCGCGAAAGACCGAAAGGCGATCAAACTGGCCGCCGAAAACTTCCCAATTACGCCCTATTACAAGGTTGATGAAGTCTTGACTTCGCTGGGAATAGGCGAAGCCTTTGTAACTGCATTGAACGAAAAAGGCATTCCGACGCCTTTGGTGCACACCTTGCTGCGAGCGCCTCAATCGCGCATGGACATTCTCACCGACGTCGAAATTGCTCAGATTCTGGCATCGTCACCCATGGTGAAAAAATACAGCCAAGACATCAACCGAGAAAGTGCCTACGAAATCCTCAACGGGAAAATCGAGGCCGCTCACGAAACGGCCAAGCAAGAAGAACTCAAGCAGCAGCAAGAAGCGCCTGCGCGGAGTGCATCCGGCCGCCGTGAGAAAAGCACGGTTGAGAAGGTGCTCAACAATACCACCACCCGCCAAATTGGACGCACAGTGGCGCGCGAACTCACCCGCGGTCTGCTCGGAGTACTCGGCATTGGTGGCTCTTCAAGCCGCAAGTCGAAAAAATCGGGCTGGTTTTAAACCATTTCGCTTAAACGTGCTTGCCGCGCGACCAGCCTTTTTGTGAAAGATAGGTCGTACCTGAGTCTTCGGCCGGTGCTTCAAGGGTGGTGCCCATGGAGTCGTTCCAACGGTTGAGGTAACCAAACAGAGCGATAACGCCCAGAATTTCAACGATTTCGCCGTCGTCCCATTGCGCGCGCATACGCGCCTGAATTGTTTCATCAACCGCGTTGGGCACGCTTGATGCAGCAATTGAAAACGCTAAGGCAGCCCGCTCGGCTTCAGTGAAGGCGTCGCTCGTTTCAAACTCCCATACTTCAGCCAGTTGGCGCGCCTCAGCGCCATAACGTTCAGCCGCCCGAATGGTGTGCGCTTGGCAGTAGCGGCATCCGGTCGCGTAACTGCTTGCATACCCCACCAATCGCTTCAAATGGCTGGTAACCTTGCCTTTGTTTTCCATCACGGCCTTATTCAGCTCAATGAAGGCATACGCAATAGCAGGCCTGTGGTACATGGTTAACACACTGTTCGGACAAAACCCGAGGGTTTCTTCGTAGAGTTTTACAAGCGCTTCGAGCTCTGAGTCGCCTTGACGAATTGACGTTGAGGTGGGGTTCACTAAAGGCATTCGTATTCTTTTTTTGGATGGATGGGGATGGATGGCCACCTAACGCAGTACGCGTCGCGACTTGAGCAATTGATTTGTGTCGTCGAACAGGTAAACGATGTACACACCCGATTGGTGCCTCGATAGGTCGATGCTGATGGTGTTGCCAACACGTTCAATCTCTTCAACCAGAACTCCGCGTGAATCGGATATGACTACGCGGTAGCGTTTGGTTGGGAGGCCTTCCCAACGGATGTTGAGCAGGTCGTGAACCGGATTGGGCCACACCAACATGCCATCATCGAGCACAGTAAAAAACACCTCGCGTGTTAAGGTGCGGCCCACGCCACCCAGTTCGAGTCGGTAAACATTTTGCACCCCGTGAAGTGGCGTGTAATCATTGAACGTGTAGTACTCGGTGAATTCTGACCCGCCGCAAACACCTGAAATCGAGGCGACGGTTTCCCAAGAATTTTCGCCATCGGTGCTGCGTTGAAGTTCGGCGCCGAAGCATGAAGCTCCGCCCAAAATGCCGAAATCAGCGCGTACAAAGTCGCCAATTTGCTGAACAGTAAATGAACTGAGAATGGCATTGCCCGGTTGAGCCAGCGCTTGAAACGACAGCAACACGCATACGATGGTGACCACCAAACCTTGTCTCATACACCTAAACTACAAAACCCTTGCCATTGCAGCTTACCAATCGTTGCGTTGAATCGGAATCCTTACCTTTGAAACGCTTACGCACACTTGCATGGAAACAAAACGTCCGCTCATTCTCGTCACCAACGACGACGGCATCTTTGCCGGAGGAATACGCACTCTGGTAGAAGAAATGGTACACCTTGGTGATGTTGTTGTGGTAGCTCCCGATAGCGCTCAGTCAGGCATGGGCCACGCCGTAACCATTCGCGATGTGCTTCGCGTAAACGAAGTGGGCTTCGACGTTGCCGGAGTGCGCGCTTTTGCCTGCACCGGAACTCCCGTCGACTGCGTGAAACTGGCCGTTTACCGCATACTTGACCGCCGGCCCGACTTGCTTGTATCAGGCATTAACCACGGTGCAAATTCATCGATCAATGTGATTTATTCAGGCACCATGTCAGCCGCCGTTGAAGGAGCTGTGGAGGGAATTCCCAGCATCGGGTTTTCGCTGCTTGACCACAGCGCCCTGGCCGATTTCAATCCGTCACGCAAATTCGTAACGAAATTGGCCAAAAGCGTCATTGAACACGGTATGCCGAAAGGCAGCTGCTTGAACGTCAACATTCCCAAGATGCCGGTTGATGAACTCAAAGGAATCAAAATCTGCCGTCAGGCGAATGGCTACTGGGCCGATGCATTTGACAAGCGCATTGACCCCATGGGCGGCGAGTACTATTGGATGTCTGGCAAGTTTATCAACCCTGACAAAGGCGAAGATACCGATGAATGGGCCTTGGAAAACGGTTACATTTCGGTGGTACCCACGCAGTGTGATTTGACCAATCACCAACTCATCGGTGAGTTGAATCAATGGGACTTGGAGTTATGAGGCAACGGCTTGACAACTTTCTTGGCGGCTTCATAATCGGTATGATTGGCAATGTCGCCGGCTTCTTCACCATCGCTTTGATTTGGGCCATCGCCAACAACATGTCTGTTCAGTACTTTATTAACGAAATCTTTTTGGGTTCAGACTTGTTCAAAGACAAAATTCTCACCGTTAGCGCTCTGTTGAATGTCATCATCTTTTTCTTCGCCAATCGTGCTGAGTACTACCGAATGGTGCGAGGCATTATTGCTGCGGTGCTTTTTATGGTTCCGTTCATTATCTACTACAACCAGTGAAGCTCTACCTGATTGCCGGTGAAGCATCGGGCGATTTGCATGGCGCCAACCTCATCAAAGCACTTCGCAAGCAGGCGCCTGAAACTGATTTTCGCGCATGGGGTGGCGACCTCATGAGCGAAGCAGGTGCAGATGTGGTGAAGCACTACCGCGATCTGGCCTTTATGGGTTTCATTGAAGTGCTACTGAATCTGCGCACGATTTTTGGTAACCTGCGGTTTTGCAAAAACGACATCGCCCAGTACAAACCCGATGCGGTTGTGCTCATTGACTACCCCGGTTTCAACCTGCGCATTGCCACTTGGTGCCGAGAACAAGGCATCCCGGTGTTGTACTACATCTCACCCCAAATTTGGGCGTGGAAAGAAGGACGAATCAAACGCATCAAATGCGATGTGACCAACATGTTCGTCATCCTCCCCTTTGAAAAAGACTTTTATGCCAACCACGGAATGGACGTTGATTTCGTCGGCCATCCTTTGCTCGACGTCATTGGCTCATCCGCGCAAGCGAAAAAAGAAAAAAGCACCCGACCGCGAATCGCCCTCTTACCTGGCTCGCGAAAGCAAGAGATCAAAACCATGCTGCCGGTCATGCTTGAGGTTATTCAGCAACGCGGCGACTGTGACTTTGTGATTGCAGGCGCACCCGGTCAAACAGCCGAGTTTTACCACGAAGTTACCGGCCGAACAGACCTGCCGCTTGTATTTGGTCGCACCTATGCGCTTTTCGGTGAGTGCGATGCCGCCTTGGTTACCAGTGGAACGGCCACCCTCGAGGCGGCCTTGCACGGCATTCCACTCGCCGTATGCTACAAGGGAAGCGCCGTTAGTTATGCCATTGCCAAACGCATCGTCAACATTCGGTTCATCTCGTTGGTGAACCTCATTCTTGATCGCGAAGCCGTGACCGAACTCATCCAACGCAACATGAACCCCGAGCGTTTGGCACACGAATTGGAACAGATTTTGTGCGATGAACAGAAACGGCAATCGCAATTCGCTGCGTTTGCCGAGCTGCGAGAAATGCTCGGAGGTGCCGGTGCATCTGAGCGTGCTGCAGCCGGCATGTTGAAAACTCTACGAACGGTGCAACGCGACCGTACAGTGGCCCGTTAAATTTGTAGCATGCTTCGCATTTTCACGGCATTTCTTTGGCTGGCTTTCTTGCCGCAGCTTGCGCTTTCGCAGCAAGAAGATATTGTGCGCATCGGCTTGAACGGCGGACGGAGCGTTAGCAAGGCTGAGGTTTCGCGCGTTGAAGGTAGCTACCAACTAATCGCCGACGGCAAAACGTTGCGAACGCTGGAAGCCGGCCAAAAACTCAGTTTCACAGCATCGGGCGAGTTGGTTGTGGTCATGAGCGGAAATGCCGTCATCGGCAAGTACAAACGCGTGGTGGTAAAAGGCAGCACCGCAGGCGTTTTGCGCCTGAAGGTACACGCCGGAAAGTCAACTTTCGAGCGCGTTTACCCTGACAATCTGATTGTGCGCTCGCAGGCCGGAAAGCTCTATTTGGTCAACGAAGCGTGGCTCGACCGCTATGTTGAAGGGGTAACCGAGGCTGAATCAGGCAAAGGGCACACCCTTGAGTATTACAAGGTGCAATCGCTCATCGCGCGCACCTATGCACTGGCCAACCTGCACCGCCATGCCACTCAGGGTTTTCACCTCTGCGATGAAGTACACTGCCAAGCCTACAAAGGAAAAGCGCGTTTTGAACCCCTAATTATTGAAGCCACAGCAGCCACGAAAGACCAAGTGCTGGTTGATCACAACATCAAGCTCATAACGGCAGCTTTTCACAGCAATTGTGGCGGACAAACACTCAATGCTGAGCACGTTTGGAGCAAACCCCTCTCCTACCTTGTTGGGCGGCCTGACACCTTCTGCTTGGCCATGCCCAACAGTCAGTGGGAAAAACGCATCAAGCGAAGTGAGTGGAGTTCGTACCTCCAAAAACATGCTGCGAATGGGGCTCAGGCTACCACCGATAGTGCTTTTTTACATGCCTACCAACCGAGTATGCGGCCGCACTTCTTTGCTGACAGTTCTGCACGTGTGCGCATGACAAGCGTGCGCCGTGACCTTGGCTTACGTTCGGCCTTTTTCGTTGTGCATGAGCAAGGCGATAGCGTTCGGTTCATGGGACGAGGTTTCGGTCACGGTGTTGGACTCTGCCAAGAAGGCGGTATGCGCATGGGGCAGCTCGGCTACGATTGCCGCAGCATTTTGCACTATTATTACAAGGATGTGCACATTATTGACCGGCGACAGATTCGGTTCTTCGCCGATTGATGCCCTCGAACATCAATTTTTGGGTTGGTCATCCACCCACAAACCGCTAAATACAATGCGGCCGTCAAGGTCGTAAAGTGTGCCCTGACCATTGCGGCGATCGTTTTTCCATTCGCCGTCGTACTTATCGCCTGAAGGCCAAAGGTAAACGCCCATTCCTTCGCGTTTACCGTTCACATAGGCCCCGATGTACTTTTCACCATCGGCCCATTGGAAATTGCCTTGACCATGTCTGAGGTTGTTCCTCCAATCGCCTCGAAAAACACTTCCGGTGGTCCAAATACCAATGCCACCGCCATTGGCTTGTCCGTTAGCAACTTCTCCCAAGTAATGCACTGTTGCGCCATTTTGCCCCGGAAATGAAATCACCTTAATGCGTTCCTGCTTGCGCAAGTCGTTTCGAAGCTTATCAAGTTCAGCAGAAAGTGCCTCAAAATCTCTTCGAGCATTCGATTGTATGACTTTGTTGGCCTGTGTCAGACTGTCAACAAGTTGAGACAGTTGCAGGTATTCTTTGTTTTTCTGCCCTTCTTGAGCAGTGGTTGGAAGGACAAAGTTGTTCTGATTGTTCAAACCACTTACCCAGTCAATGAATGCTCGTCTGATACGAAATGCCTCCGTGTTCGCACTTCCGTGCACTTCGTAGAGCGAATCGAGCATGCGCTGTGCCATGCTCACATCACGATCACCAACGAACACGGAGTCAAAACCGAGTAAACGACTGTACACATCAAGTCGGCGTTCAGAACTGTCAAGTTGCGCTCGCAGATCAGACTCGGTCGCGTTCATGCTTAACCGTTGCTTTCGTTCAACGAGTAGGGCGTAAAGCAACACCAGGCTGAATACACCGGTAAGCAGCAGTAAAGATTTCGGTCGGAATATTCGCACAGCCATTAGTCGTAAAGCTTAGCCTTAGGAATTCGGTCTTCGATTTTTCTCCAATCCAACGAAAGGTAGCAGTTCAATCGAAGAATGTATCGTTGTCTGAATTGGGTCGGATTTCCCAACCGCTGGCCCATGGTGTACATGAATCCGGCTGAGTACCCTAAGCGAGCGTTGTGTATGTACCCTATAATTGGGTAAATGCGCAAATCTTCAATTGCACTTCCTCCTACTGGTTTTCCACTTTGGAGGATGAGTTCGATATCCGGACTGAAGTAAAAAGCGCCGGGCTGAAGGGTGAGCTTGTTGATGGGTATTTTGGCGAGTATTTTGTAGCGCCAACGATCACGGTAGATGTACTCTTCTTCGAATTCATGGCCCTTGCTCCATCGGTGCTCGATGCGCAACCTGTGGTACACCATCATCCTTCCCAACGGCATGGCAAACAGGTATTCATGCCAGATACGCGGTTCCAAAATCAATTTTCTCAGGTTGTCGTTTCCGGGGTCGGGAGAAAAATCAAGTCGTAAAACCCCACCCACTGTCGCACTGAAGTTTTTTGAAAAGAGGTACTTAACACCGTGGCGGTTGTAGAGTTGCCCCATCCGTCCGAAATACGGAAATGCTTCGGTTCCCACCGTTCTGAAATGGGTTTCAGCTGCCCAAAAGAGTTTATCCGTTACCCTGAAATTGCTGTAGGTTCCAAGCCAAAAAGCGTCAGAAGGTTCTACGAAATCGACAGGGATCTCGGTTTCTTGTCCCCATCCTTGCGAAGCAAGAAGCAACGCGATGAACAGCCCGAACCTTTTAGGTAGGTTAAGCGCTTTCATTGATTGGGCAGGGTTATTTCTAAAATTGCAGCCGCCTCGATGGGAGAGCTAACGCGGCGCAAATCCTTCTCCACTTGTGCAGTGTCTTCATTGAGCAACTGCACCAATCGGTCGTGCAAGGCAATCAACAAGCGCGGTATTGCCTCGTACGCATGGCACGAAGCGCTCGCGTTGATTTCAGAAATGAAATGCGGAAGGATAAACTGGTTGTAGGCTTTGTAAATGCGCTCTTTTTGAACCTCCTCCATAAAGGTATAGGTGTACGGATTCCAAACTGACCGAGTGTATTCACGGTCGATTCGATCAATGCGCAATGGTAACTTGCTCAACGCATCGTGCAAACCTTCGGTAAAAAGCAAGCACTGTTCAAGATTGTCGATCTCACCTCCCCGCATCGAAACATCGATTCTGGCATATTGCTCGAAAGCCAAGTCAAGCGACTTCCGCACGCCTTGAGCAACGCTGGTATGGTTTTGGTTCGTTAGCGGAGAGTTCTCGCTTGAAAACAAACTGTTCAACGAGTCACGACGGATCATCAACGCTTCTTCACGTTGGGTCAGGTAAGTGTCAAGCTCAGCAACTCGCAGCTGGTTCATCACTTGATCAATTGTACCTTGCACTTCGGCAAACATACGGTTCAAGGCTTCGAGAAGCGCAGCTCGATCGGCAGTATCACCGAAGGCAGTGTAGTTTAGAAATGCGATGCTTTCGGTGGTTTCACCAAATTCGAAGTTGATTACCACCGGCCAACTTGGTGTTTCGTAATTCATTTGAAACCATGCGTTTCTGTCAACAAAGCTCAGCTCTTCATCATCGAGTTCCGCGCACAATTTGAATACGTCGTTGCTGACCTCAAGCAGCACTTCCAATTCGGCGCATTGGCGGGCAACCTGCTCGTTGCTAAGCCGCGCCATCTCAACGGTCGGACTCGTTAGGAAAACCTCACTTTCATTCACAATTTGCTGAGCTGTGTTGGCGATTTGCTGATTGAGGATTTTCTCATCCCTTAAGATTGGAATCTGTCGAAATCGCACCTGCACGGGATTGACCTTTGCCATTCCGTCACCTTGCTGAAAAACAGGTGAGGTAGAGCCTATACCGAATACTTCAAGCGCCTCTGCAATGGCGGCATCGGACATCTTTACGAGGTTTGCTGCTTCTTCAACGTGGCGAACCCTCTTCATCAAAATCGCTGTTGGCAGTGTGCCAAAATCAAAGGTCCTGAGCTCTTTGTCATTTAAAGATTCCAGCAAGGCCGAGTCGTTGGCCAATTCATACATCGAGTCTGGAAGTTTCACCCTGTGCTGCACCAAAACACCGTTGCGGTATTCACGCGTTTCGACAGCCTCCAAAGGTGTTTGGTTGAAGGCGATGGTCCATGTGCCATGCAACTTTCCCTCTTGATCAAAGGAGCCGACTACCTCACAACCGGCATTGCGGTACTCAAAAGCTCCGGATGCGGTAGCCTGTGAAAGGTGAATGAGCGCGATGAGGTTTGTTCCCGCGACAGGGTTGGCTTCGTCAGCAATGCGCTGTTGCACCCTCCATCGGCCGGTCGGCGCGCCTTTGACAAAAGTGGCTTCAAGATTCGTTTCGATGCCAACCGCCGGTTGTACAATCGCGAAGTCTTGCGCATACGGTTTCCCGGATGGCGTGAGCTCAATTCGAACAAATTCCCACTTGCCTTCTGCCTTACCCAATGCATAGGCACCTGAAATTTCGTAGAAAACCTTCGTGGAATCATCGCCCGCAAGCACCGATGAAAAGGTGTACGCTCCGTTAAGCAACGAATCACCGGAAGCATTTAGAGTGTGCGTGAATTGTGCCGTGCCATTGTCTAAGCTCCCAAAACTGGCATTCTCTCGCTTTACCCCCTGGGCAGAAGCTTCAAAACTGCCGCAGTAAAGGCACAGCACTGCAAGCACAAAGGCCAATGCGAATTGACCCAATTCCCTTACTGATTTTGAGCTGAGGGAAACCTTAACTCGTTTTTGGCGCAGCATACTGACTGCGAAATTACCCGTCCTAAAGCAGTAACCATACAATTTTATGATTTGTTATC